>CAYZQM010000110.1:3747-18319 GCA_964480175.1 uncultured Sandaracinaceae bacterium | reverse complement strand
AGAACACCACGTGGCCGGGGCGGAGCGGATAGCGCTGCATCAGCGCGCCGAGCTGGCTCAGGTACGCCCCGTGCGGGAGCATGCAGCCCTTCGGGTTCCCGCCGGTGCCAGACGAGTAGACGATGCACGCGACGTCACGACGCGAGCGCGGCTCGGGATCGCCCAGGGGTCGCGCGTCGGGCAGCGCGTCCCAGCCCGTCGTCTGTCCTTCGATCGCGCTCGATCCTTCGATCAGCACCGCGCCGGATACGGGCGGCGCCTTGAAGCGCTGGTGGTAGCCCCTCTCCGTGAGGAGCACGCGCGCGCCGCTGTGCGCGAGGAGCGCGCGCTGCTCGGCCTCGCTCAGCTTGTAGTCGATGGGCACCAGCACCGCGCCGCGGTGGAAGATCGCGATGGCCCCGACGAGCCAGCGGGACTGGTTGCTCATCACGATGCCGACGCGATCCCCCGGCGCGACGCGCTGTGCCTCGAGCCACGCGACCACCTTGGCGACCTCGCGGCGCACGGTGAGATAGCTCCAGCGGTGCTTCTCGGTCTTGCGATCGATCTCGACGAGCGCCGTCTCGCTCTTGAACTGGATGAGCGCGTCAGCGAGCAGATCGCCGAGTGAGGCGTAGGTGTCGGGACGGATCATCCGAGCCTCCGCGCGATCACGTCGGCGAGCTCCGCGAACGTCCGGCAGTCCTGCACTTCGTAGTCGGGCACCTCGACGCCGAGCTCGGTCTCGAGCGTGGTGAGCAGCGAGAGCGCCTCCATGCTGTCGATGTCGAGCGCCTCGTAGAAGTCGTCGGTCGGCTTCAAGAGCGCCGCGTCGCGATGGAATCGCTTCGCCGCGAGCTGCATGAGCCGGGTGAGCACGTCGCCTTCGCCCATCACCCAGCCTCCACGACGGCGGGCAGGTACGGCATCGCGGAGGTGTCCGCGTCGAAGCGTGCCAGCGCCGCTTCGACCGTCGGGGACTGCCAGAGCCGGAGAAAGAGCGCCTTCTCCTCTGCGAGCTCGGCCGACAGGTCGGGCTTGATGAACCGCTTCGCGGCCGCGACGGTGTGGCTCGCGAAGCGCCGCACCTGCTGCGCGGTGCGGAGCGCGACGGCGCGGGCCTGGCCCTCCGCCACCACCTGCGACACCAGGCCGACCGCGTGCGCACGCTCGGCGCCGAGGCTGCGGCCGGTGAGCAAGAGATCGCGTGCGACGGCGTTGCCCAGATCGCGACGTAGCCGAGGGATGCCGCCGAAGCCGGGCACGAGCCCGAGGCGCAGCTCCGGGAACGCGAAGCGCGCGGTCTTGTCCGCGATGATCAAGTCCGCGGCGAGCGCGAGCTCGAACCCGCCGCCGAATACCACGCCGTGCACCGCGGCGATCACCGGGACCTCACAGCGATCGAGCGCGTCCATCACCCCGTGGATGCGATCGAGGAACGCGCTCACCTTCGCGGTGCGGCTGTCGAGCGACTCGCCGCGCTCCTTGGCCGCGCGGTTCTGGTGGTGGAGCTCACGCAGATCCGCGCCCGCGCAGAAGCCGCGCTTCACGGCGCCGGTGATCACCACGGCCCGCATCCGCTCGCCCTCGGTGCGCGCCCGCTCGGCCTCGATGCGGACGACGAGCTGCTCGAGCGCCTCGAGCATCGGCGTGCCGATCTCGTTCACGGGCTCGCGCGCCATCGTCGCGACGAGCACGCCCTCTTCGAGCACGACGTCGATCACGCGCTCACCGTGGCGCGCGCAGGGGCGTGTCCATGCTCGCTGAGGATGCGGCGCTGCGCCGGCGGCAGCGGCGGCAAGTGCGCCAGCGGATCCTTGCCGACGCCCAGCTCCGGCCGGATCGGGAAGCGGGGATAGCGCTCGCGTACGGCCTCCATGAGGTGCGCGCCCATCTCACCCATCCGGATCAGGTTCGCCGCGACGCAGCGCTCGATCCCGCGCCGCACGTCCTGCGGCTTCTCGTGCAGGATCCGCAGGCCGGTGAGCACCTTCTGATCGAGATCGTCGTCGGTCACCTCCGCGATCAGATCCGGCTGCCCGCGCTCGGCGAAGAGGTTCCGGAGGCGCTCGTCCATCGTGACGCCCATCGAGGGGACGCCCGCGGGCATCGAGCAGACCACCGCGTGGTAGCGCGAGCTCACCAGCATCGAGGCGCGGCGCAAGAGCGCGACGATCTCGTGCTGGTCGTGCTCGTCGGAGACGAACATCGGCAGGCGCTCGCCGAAGCGCTCCTCGTAGAGCTCGACGAGCCCCTCGACCGCGACCCGATCGAGCGCCTCCATCCCGACCACGACGGGGAAGACGTCGGCCTCGCGGCGGAAGTCGCGCAGCGCCCCCGCGAGCGCGCCGAGGTACTTCTGCTGCTTGCGATCGACCTCGGGCCCCTGGGCGTGGAAGTAGATCGAGCGGAAGTGCGCGTCGCCGTACGCGCCGGTCAGCCGATGCGCGGCGGCCTTGAAGGGATCGGGCCGCACGGGCCAGGCGAATGGGTGGATCGGGCAGATCACCAGCACGGGCTTCTTGCCGTCCCAGCCCGCGCGCGTGAGCAGCCGGTCGGCGAGCTCCTGCGGAGGATCCCCGAGCGTCCACGCGGTGTCGGTGCCGAGCCGGCTCTCGATCTTCAGGCGATCGAGCACGCGCTGCGACTCGACGTTGCGGGTGACGATGAGCGCGCCCTTCACGTACTTGGTCACCAGCTTCTCGAGGCTCTCGTCCATCGCGCCGGCCTCGCCGCCGTAGCCGACCGCGAGCTTCTCCTCCGCGAGCGCCAGCCCCAGCGCGCCGACCATCATCGTGGTGAGCGCGGAGGCGAACTTGCTCTTGAACATCGAGCCCTCGCACGCGATCACGCCGTCGTAGCGCGGCACGGTGTCGTAGAGGAACTTCGGGAAGAGCTGGGGAATCACCAGCTGCTTCACCGTGCGGAAGTAGCCGCGGGTCCACTCGGGATCGATCGTCATCACCGCGAGCTCGAGGTGCTCGTCGCCGAAGAGGTGCCGCAGCTGCCGGATCATCTCCTCGACCCGCACGTCGGCGCCGGTGTTGCGCGAGCCGACGTAGCCCGCGAGCAAGAGCGAGAGCGGCGCGCCCGGGCGCCAGCCGCGCTCCGGGCTCGCTTCGTGCTCGGCCTTGCGCGCCTCGATGAGCGCGGCCATCCCGCCCTGTAGGAGGCGATCCGCGTCCAGCGCGTCCTTCACGGTGTCGCCCACCGCGCGGAGCGCCCGGCCCAAGAGCGCGCGCTTCACGCCCACGACGCACCCACCGCGCTGTGCTTGGCGTCCAGCGCGCTCTCGACCTCACGCGGCAGCGGCTGATACGGATACTCGAACTTCACGGACTTGCTCCAGCGGTAGAGGGGCCCGCAGTAGTCGGTGAAGGGCGCGGGCGCGACGCCCAGCTCCTCCACCGCGCGGGTGTTGTCGTAGACGGTGTCGTTGGTGATGTAGGGCCAGAAGACCTTGAACAGCGACGCGAAGCGGGAGACCTGCCCCCGCGGCAGACCCGCGAGCTGATCGACGCTGGCCTGGAACGCGGAGCGCGCAGACGGCACCCAGCGCGGCGGACGCCGCCGGTGATCGCCAGCGAGCATCGCCTCGGCGATCTCCTTCGCGCTCTTGGCCGCCGTGCCTGCCGAGAGGTTGTAGATGCTGTGCTTGGGCTGGCTCTTGACGTGCAGATCCGCGATCGCGCGCCCTACCCAGTCGGCGTTCACGATCTCTTGGCGGCACGCGCCGTCCATCGGCAGCACCGGCATGTCCGCGAGCGCGACGAACGCGCGCACCATGTCGAACTGGGTGGTCTGCGCGAAGCGCGTGTCGCCCATGACCGCCGCGGGACGGAACACGGTGTGCGGCACGTCGGGCAAGAGCTCCTCGATCATGTGCTCGCAGAACTTCTTGGTGCGCGCGTAGGGATCGTAGTCGCTGCGTGTCCACTCGATCGCGCGCTCCTCGGTGACCACCTCGCCCTGCCGGCGTCCGCCGACGGCGATCGTCGAGACGTCCGAGAAGCGATCGAGCCCACCGCGCTTCTCCGCGGTCTCGCGCGCGAGGCGGATGACGGCGAGCGTGCCCTTGAGGTTGACGTTGAGGCACTCCTTCTCGGACTTGCGGTTCAGCGATGCCGCGATGTGCAGGAACGAGCTCGCCTCGCTCGTGACCTTGCGGCGCGCGTCGCTCGACAGCCCCAGATTGGGCGCGAGCAGATCGCCGTGGACGATCTCGACGTGCTCCAGCGCCTTCAGGAACTGCGGGCCGCTCATGTGGAGCTGCAGGCCCTTCCACAGCTTCGCGATCGCGTCTCTCTTGCTCCTGCCGCGCACCATCAAGAGCACCTTGCGCTCGTGGTGCTCGATCAAGCGCGTCACCACGTAGCTGCCCAAGAAGCCGGTCGCGCCGGTGACGAAGATCATTCGGCGTCTCCCGCGTAGGTGAGCTCGTGCGGCGCGAGCTCGCCGTCGGCGACCATCGGGAGCGCGCACGTCAACGGCGTGGGCTCGTCGTCCTGCACCCGCTCTCCCCGGAGGATCGGGAGCGACCAGCGATCGAGGCCGGGGATCTCCACGTTCATCCAGTAGTCGCGCCAGTCGATCGTGTCGCTCTCGACGCCGAAGCGCGTGCGATCCTCGTCGCTCAGCGCGGCGCTCATCGCGCGGACCCGATCGGTGGCGAAGCACGGGTCGTGATCGAACACGAAGGGCTGGTACGCCCGCAGCATCTCGGTGACCTGACCGACGGTGCGCGACGCCTGTCCCAGCTCTTTGCCCGCCTTCTTCGCGAACGACTGGAGCTTGCTGCCGAACATCTCGCGCAGCGACTTGGGAAGGTGCAGCTCGGGATCGAAGGCGATGAGCGCGTCGCGCGCCGCGCGGGCCCCGGTGCGGAGCGCGGGGAGCACGGGATCCTTCTCGGGCGCGACGTCCCAGATGACCGAGTCGAGGTGCTGCAACACAACGCGCTCGAGGGGATCGGCGCTCTCGGCGTACTGCCGACGACGGGCGAGCGAGGTGAGATCGAGGGCGCGTCCGAACGTGAACGGGTTGTGATCGCCCGTCGCCACCTGCACCACGTCGAGCAGCGGCGCGTCGGGGTGCACCAGCGCGGCGAGCGAGACCACCATGCCCTTCACCACCTCGTCCACCGGGATGACGTCGAAGGTGTGCTCCGCCGAGAACGGCGTGCGGCGGTGGAGCGTGCCCACGAGCCAGACCAAGGGCGCGGCGGTGTTGACGCCCTCGTTCCACCCGGCGAGCGGGAACGTGCGCGCGCACTCGATGATCGAGGGCCGCAGCATGGTCACGTGACAGGGCTGCCGCTCACGGCGCTGGCGGGACGCGATCAGGATCTCGGCGAGCGCCTTGCTGTACGTGTAGAGGTTGGGCCAGCCCAGCGCGCGCGCCCGCAGCGTGCCGGCTTCGATGCGCGCCTTCTTCGCGTCGAGCGGATCCGTGTGGCGCTGCCCTTGCGCGCGGCAGACGGACTCGATCGCCAAGAGCTCGTCTTCGGGGTCGAAGCGCGTGCCGTTCGGCGAGCGGGCCCCGCCGTGCTCGTCGAGCGCGACCTGCTCCAGCGCGGGTCCGTCGATGCCGCCCGCGACGAAGCAGGTCGAGACGTGCATCAGGCGCTTGCCGCGGGTGCGCTGTGCCAGCTCCGCGGCGGCGAGCGCGCCGTGCACGTTCACTGCGATCGCTTCGGTCGGATCGGGGTTGAAGTCCGTCAGCCCCGCGACGTGGATGACGACGTCGGTGCGCTCCTCGAGCGTCGCGCGCTTCTTGGGATCGATGCCCAAGCCGGGCTCGCGCGCCTCGCCGTCGATCACGTCGATGCGCTCCGCGAGCCAGGGGCCGAGCTCGGCGCCGTGCTCCGCGCGCAGCCGTCGGAACACCGGCGAGCGCGCGAACAGCGACGCGACACGCTCGTGTGCGGGCTTGCCCTTCTTGCCGCGCACCAACAGCGTGATGCGCCCGCCCTCGCACAGCCCTTCTTCGAGCGCGAACGCGAGGAAGACCTTGCCCAAGAAGCCGGTCACGCCGGTCAGCAAGACGTTCTTGCCCGCGAGCGCGGAGCGGATGCTCGGATGCCCGCTCATGCGCCCTCCGTCATGCGCTCGAGCATCGCCCGCGCACCGCTGCGGGGCGCGCCGACCAGAGGCCAGTCCAGATCACGACACAGGCGCGCGAGCTCGGGGTCTGCGTGCAGACCACAGGGCGCACTCACGGCGCCGAGCAGCAGGCGATCGGCGCCCATCGCGCCGTACGCCGCGCTCTCAGCAAGCGACACCCCGAGCTGCGCCGCGAGCCCACTCAGCCGGCGGGGATCGAGCTCGGGCCCGACGATGGGCGCCACGAGCTCACCCGTCGCGCGCTCGTCTTCGTACACGAGCTGGTTCGCGATCACGTGCGCAAACCCGAGCGCGTGCCCGAGGGGACGTGCGACGGCGTCGATGGTCTCGGCGATCAGCACGAGCGTCCTGCCGGCGCGGATGGCCTCGGCGATCATGCGCTTGGCGTCCTCGTCCACCGAAGGCAGGAGTTCTAGCTTGGCGAAGTCCTCCCCGAGCACCTCGAGCCGATCGCGGCTGAAGCCCTCGACCGCTTGCCACTGCACCTTCGTGCTCTCGATCCCGCTGCCGAGCCGAGGATGGAGCGTGCGTCCGGCGCCGAGGAGGCTCAGCGCCCCACCGAAGACGCGGCGACGCATCGACGGCGCGCGCGAAGCGAGCCAGCGCACCGAGTGCCAAGCGGGAAACGGTGAGACGGCACCTTCGAGTCGGAAGAACGCGGCGCCTGGGAGTTCGTGGGGGTCCGCCATGCGGCGGCAGCGTTACCACGACTGGACTGACGTGTCAGTCAGCGATCGAGCGTCCTCTGGTGAGGACATCTGCGGCCCGTCGCGATCAGCTGCGGCCGTAGACCGGGACCAGGGCACCTCGGGTGCTGGTGTTCGCTGGTGACGCGAGGAAGAGGATGCTCGCGGCGACCTCTTCGACCTTGGGCCAGCGATCGAAGTCGGCCTTGGGCATCGCGGCGCGGTTGGCCTCGGTGTCCATGATCGAGGGGACGACGGCGTTCACCCAGATGCCCTCGTCCTTGAGCTCGTCGGCCAAGCACGTCGTGAGCGCGGCGACGGCGGCCTTGCTCATCGCGTAGGCGGCGACGCCCGCGCTCGGCACCAGCGCGGGCTTGGCCGAGACGTTCACGATCCGGCCGCCGGGCGGCGGTGCGTCCGGCGCGCCGCTGCCTCGGATGCGGCGCACGGCTTCGCGCGAGCAGAGGAACGCGCTCATCGCGTTTATCGAGAGCATGCGCCGCGCGACGGTCGGCGATGAGATAGAGGAAGCCGCCGGCGATGTGGATCGACGCGTAGAGCCCGGGCAGCTGGGCGTAGAAGCGCTCTACGTGCACCTCGTCGGTGAGGTCGACGCCCGCTCGCAAGGTGATGCTCGCCTCCGCGCGCAGCGCAAAGCGCTCCGCCTCCGCGTCGTCGATCGTCGGCACGTGCACCCGCGCGCCCGCATCGATCAGAAGCCGGCACACGGCCGTTCCCAGCGCGCCCGCGCCACCGGTCACCACGACGTCGAGGGATTCGAAGGACATGCGCGTGGGTATATCGCGCCAGCGCGCAGCGGGCCCGAAAGCGGTCGTCTGCCGTTTTCTGGACGGCGTGATCGTGCGCGTCGTATCCGACCCATCGACGCTCGCGATCGTCGCGGGTGCTCGGAAGGGACGTCCTCTTGGTCGATCATCCCACTTCGGATTGCTCGGTGTGCGGCGCGCACTTCGTGGTGCGCTTCCGCTATCAGGTGCGTGAGGACACGGCGCGCACCGCGGGGAGCCCCCGCTTCGTGTACGTGTGCTCGCAGACGTGCCAGCAGGTCAGCCTGGGTGCCGCGCCGAGTGGCCGCACCTCCGGCGCAGGGCCTGCTGATTCCATCGCCGCCTCGCGGGAGGCGGGTTGCGTGTGCGACGTCTGCGCCCGCGGCTTTCAGCTCGAGTACCCGTTCCAGGTGCAAGCCACCGATCGGGGCGCCCGCTACTTCTGCAGCATGCCTTGCAAGAGCGCTGCAGCGGCGGGGGCGCTTCGCATCGGATCGGCGGGGGCACCCAAGAGCGCGGGGCCGCGACGCATCGCCGTCTTCAACCACAAGGGCGGTACGGGCAAGACCACGACCGCCGTCAACCTCGCAGCGGGCCTCGCGGAAGCAGGCCAGAAGGTCTTGCTCGTCGACGCGGACGGACAAGGCAGCGTGGGCGCGAGCCTCGGGATCCGCGGCGAACAGTCGCTCTACCACGTGCTCATCCACGGCTCGCCCGTCGATCGCGTCGCGATCCCGGTGCGGCAAGGGCTCGACGTGATCACCTCGAACGAGACGCTCGCGGCCGCCGAGCTCCAGCTCGCCTCGAGGCCCAACCGCGATCGCATCCTGCGCGATCGCTTGGCGCACGGCGCGCACGACTACGACGTCGTGGTGATCGACTGCGCGCCCGCGCTGTCGCTGATGAACCAGAACGCGCTGGTGTTCAGCGACTCCGTGCTCGTTCCCGTCTCGTGCGACTACCTGTCGCTCGTCGGGGTCAAGCAGGTCCTCAAGACCCTCAAGAACATCCGCGAGCTCCTCAAGCACGAGATCGCGCTCCTCGGGGTGCTCCCGACGTTCTTCGAGTCGCGCAGCAAGATCGCGCGCGACTCGGTCTCCGCGCTGGTCGATCACTTCGGCGAGCGCTGCTTGCCCCCGATTCGCGCGAACACGAAGCTGGCTGAAGCGCCGAGCCTCAAGAAGACCGTCTTCGAGCACGCAGCCGACAGCCATGGCGCGCTCGACTACCGGGCGCTCGTCGATCACGTGCGACGCCTGCGCGGCGACGTGACCCTGATCGATCGCGCGGACTCGTCGCTCCGCAGCTCGACCCGCCCTTCGGCGCCCGCCACGTCCGCGCCGCCCATGTCCGCAGTCACCGTGCCCCGTCCTTCGCGCGAGCTCGTCGCGATGGCCGAGGCCGCCCTCGACACCCCCATCGCGCCCTGAGGAGGCCTACCCATGAGCTCTCACCTCCACGCCGCCCGCAGCCTCTTCGAGGCCGACGAGGTCCGTGACGTCCTTCGAGACACCTTCTACGCGCCGTCCGAGTCGGTGGCGGCGCCCAAGCTCGTGGAGACCAAGGGTCCGCCCCCCGCGTCCCTCGACGGCGCCGGCAAGCGCCGACGCGCGCCGAAGAAGGCCAAGAAGGCCGACCACTACGAGATCCTGTGCATCTCGATGTACGTCGAGGATCTCAAGCGTCTGGACGACAAGGTCGCCGCGCTCAAGCAGGGCGGCCACCGCCGCATGACGCGCAGCGCGCTCATTCGTCTCGCGCTCGACAAGCTCGCGCTCGACGACGTGCCGGCGCCCTCCTACTGACCGACGCGCTCGATCGGATCAGAACGTGAGCTGCAGGCCCGCGGCCCACGCGAGGTCGGTGCCGAGCGGGAGCATGTTGCCGCCCATCTGGCCCATCGTGCTCCCGTAGAGCTCGAAGAAGATCAGGCTGTGGTTGATGCCCCACTCCTGATCCAGTCGGTTCGCGGCGCGCTGCTCGAGCCAGTCGAGCTCGAGCGCGACCTGCGCAGCCCAGCGGAGGCCGATGCTCCAGCCCTCCGCGTCGGTGCGTCCCGTGACGCCGGTCTGGTAGTAGCCGAAGTCGGGCCCGATCTTGCCGCTGAACACGAAGGGGACGTTCAGCTCGCGCGCCAGGACGTCGATGCGCAGCACGGCGAGCAGCGCCATCGGAAGCAGGCTCATGCCCGTGTCGCCGACGTTCGCGGTGCCGCCCTCGGTCGACGCCGGCCCGTTCCACTCGACCCAGCCGAACGAGCCGCCGATCGCCAGCGGTCCGACGTAGGGGATCCGGAAGAGGTGAACGTCGAGCTCGAGCGCGAGCAGCGGACCGAGATCGCCGCCGAACGAGTTGGTGAACGCGGGCTCGAGGTTCGGTCGGTACGTCCCGATCCGGAGCTCCACGGTGAAGCGCTCGTCCGTGGGTCGGTACTCGCGGACCGAGGTCCACTCCGAGCCGATCTGCGCCTCCGCCGAGGGGATCCCTGCCATCCACGCCAGAGCAACCAGCGCGGTCCCTGCGATCCGAGTGACGCTCACGACTTCTTCCTCTTCTTCGTGCGAACGGTGGCGCCCAGCAGCGCGAGACCCAAGACCCCGAGGGCCACGACCCCCGTCGATCGATCTCCGACCGAGACCGAGCACCCGTTGTAGCGCGCGCGGCACTCCTCCTCGGACAGGCCCTGCTCGCTGCAGTAGCTGTCCCAGAACCCGCCCACGCGGACCCGGGTGATGCACGCGACGTTCGAAAGCACGCTCTCGTTGCGCGCGAGATCGAGCACGCTCACGGCCACCGCCGCGCTCTGTCCGTAGGCGAGGCCGATCGCGGCGCCATCGAGCGTCGCGGCCGTCGGCGAGCCGCCCATCACGGTGACCGCTGCGCTCGCGGGCGGGGTCTCGCCGGGCACGAGCGTCGAGGTGCCGGTGCCGCCATCGCCGCTGCTGCACGCGGTCGCGCTGGTGTCGACGAAGACGCGGGCCGAGGAGAGGGTCCCGGTGTCGGAGGGGAGCGTCCAGGACACGGGGATCGCGTTGTCACCTGCGGCGTCGCCCACGGTGGGTGCGCCCGGCCGCGTCGCGTCCATCACCACCCGCAGGGTCACGTAGTTCGCGGTGGTCAGATCGGTCGTCGTGTCGTTCGACGCGCTCACCGCCATGAGGAAGAACGCGCGGTCGCCGCTCATCGTGCACTCGGCGCCGAAGAGATCCTGCGGGTTGAGGCTCACCACCTGCTGGATGCCGGTGACCATCGGTCCGTCCCATGCGACGCGGGTGCAGGGCGGCACGCCGGTGGTCGAGCGACGGTTGGTCGCCGTCTGGCACGCCGCAGGCGCGGGGCCGGTGCCGCCGGTCCAGAGGTCGAACACCAGCGCGGTCGTGGTGCCGGTGAACGGAGCGTTGTTCACCTGGACCTGCAGCGGCGTGTTCGCCCGGCACTCCTCGATCCCGATGGGCCACGTCGTGAAGTACGCGCTCGAGTCCGTGCCGGGGGCGCCGCGGTCGCCGTACTCGAGGTAGATGCCCGTCATCTGGGCCGCCGCGGGCGACGTGATGCCGAGCGCGAGGGCGAGGCTGGTGAAGAGAAGGAGGGAGTGGCGTTGCATGGGTGCCATCGAGGGCGGACCTGACATCGGTTGGGTGGGCGCGACCGGGTGGGTGGGTGCGAGCCCTGGCAAGCTGCGTACCGTCGCACACGCCGCGCGCACGCGCCCCTGTTTCCTGCCGCGGTGTGCCGCATCGGGCCGACAGCCCGCGAGGCCGACGCAGCCAAAGTGTCAGCCCGTCCGAGGACACGCCTGGGACGGGCTGACAAAAGGACATCGGCGCAGAGCGCGGTCCGATCAGAGGAAGAGGCCCTCGGCGATCTGCACGGCGTTGGTCGCAGCGCCCTTGCGGAGGTTGTCCGCGACGACCCACATCAGGATGCCGCCCGGGTTGCCCAGATCTTCGCGCACCCGACCGACGAGCACCTCGTCACGTCCGTCCGCGTCGGCGGGCGTCGGGTAGATGCCGTGGTCGAAGTCGTCCATGAGCCGGATTCCGGGCGCGCCCTCGAGCCAGCCGCGCGCTTCCTTCGCGGTGATCGGGCGCTCGCACTCGAGCGCGATCGACTCCGAGTGGGTGTTGCGCACCGGGACGCGCACGGCGGTCGGGGAGACGCGCAGCTCGGGCTCGCCGAGGATCTTGCGGGTCTCGTGGACCATCTTGAGCTCCTCCTCTTGGTAGCCCGAGCTGTCCCGCTTCCACTCCATCAGGAGCGAGCCGGCGAGCGTCTTGGGGATCGGACCGTCGGGGATCGGCTGGCCCAGCGCGAGCGCGCGGAGCTGCTGCCCGAAGTGCTCGGCGGCCTGCGCGCCCGCGCCGCTGATGGCTTGGTAGGTCGAGACGATCACCCGCTTGATGCGCGCGCGATCGTGGATGGGCTTGAGCGCGACGACCATCTGGATGGTCGAGCAGTTGGGGTTCGCGATGATCCCCTTGGGCGGCTTGCGCGCCGCCTCGAGGTTCACCTCGGGCACACAGAGCGGGACCTCGGGGTCCATGCGCCACGCCGAGCTGTTGTCGATCACGACCGCGCCCGCCTTGGCGGCGATCGGTGCCCACTCCTTGCTCGGTCCCGAGCCCGCGGAGAAGAGCGCGACGTCGACGCCGGCGAACGCCTCGGCGGTGACGGGCTGAATCGTGATCTCGGAGCCGCCGAACGGGATCTTGCTCCCGGCGCTCCGAGGGGAGGCGAGCGCCCGCACCTCGGAGGTGGGGAACTTTCGCTCTTCGAGCACTCGCAGCATCTCGCGGCCCACCGCGCCAGTCGCGCCGAGCACCGCGACCTTGAAGGTCTTGGTCATGGGGTCCGCCCTACCACGGAACCGTGGATCCGTCAGGAATTCCCGGGAGAACGGACCTGTTCGGCCCGCCTTCGGAGGTGACGCTGCTCCGGCTCGGTGCCTGCGAGCTCGGCCGCGCGGCCATACGCGAGCGCCGCCCGCTCGCGCTCGCCCGTGCGCTCGAGCAGTTCGCCATGCGCGGCGTGGAAGGGAGCGTAGTGCGCGAGCTGATGGCCCAGCGCTTCGAGCCGTGAGAGCCCCTCGACCACGTCGTGACCGAAGGCGAACGCGACGCACGCGTTCAGCGCGACGATGGGCGACGGCGCGAGACGCATGTGCACCGAATAGAGCGCGGTGATCTGTCGCCAGTCGGTCTCGCTGGCGGTCGCCGCGTCCGCATGGACCGCAGCGATGGCGCCCTGCAGCGCGAAGCGCGTGAGCGGCGCCATGCCGAGGGCGCGCTTGATGAGCGCCCTGCCCTCGTCGATCTCGGCGCGATCCCAGCGCGACCGATCTTGGCGATCCAGGGTGACGAGCTCGCCTTGCGCGTCGATGCGCGCCGCGCGTCGCGAGTGCGTGAGCAACAGGAGCCCGAGGAGGCCGACCGGACCCGCTTCGCTCGGGAGCTCCGCGTGCAGCGCGCGCGCCAGCGAGATCGCCTCGTCGCACACGTCCACCCGAAGCAGGGCGCGCCCGGTCGAGGCGACGTGACCCTCGTTGAACATCAAGTACAGGGTCGTCAGGACCGATGGGAGCCGCTCGGGCAGCTCACTCGCCTCCGGCACTTCGTAGGGGATCGCGCGCTCCTCGAGCAGCGCCTTCGCGCGCACGATGCGCTGCTGCAGCGTCGGCACCGAGGTCAGGAACGCGCGCGCGATCTCCTCCGTGCTCAGTCCGCCGAGGGTGCGGAGCGTCAGCGCGACGTGCGCCTCCGGCGCGAGCGCCGGATGGCAGCAGGTGAAGAGCAGACGGAGGCGATCGTCCGCGAGCGCGTGCAGCTCGAGCTCGGAGGCGCCGGCGTCGAGCCAGCCGCTCGCGGTCGCGTGATCGCGCTCGAGCTTGCGCCGCCGGATCCGATCGATCGCCTTGTGCCGCGCGGTGCTGACGAGCCATGCGCGCGGCTGCTCGGGGATGCCCTCGTTCGGCCAGCGCTCGAGCGCGACGGCGAACGCTTCCTGGGCACACTCCTCGGCCAGATCGAAGTCGCCAACGAGGCGGATGAGCGTCGCGACGATGCGTCCCCAGTCGTTCTGATGGGTGCGCGCGACCGCTTCGGCGACCAGGGAGATCACGGCGGCGCAGCATAGCGGAGCTCGTCCGCGCGCCGCGCCGCCGATCACGCGTCATGGCGTCGGGAACACGATGACGGGCCGGACCTCGACCACGCCGGTCCGCGCGCCCGGGATCTTCGCGGCGATGGAGACGGCCTCGTCGATGCTCTTGGCCTCGACCAGGTAGTAGCCGCCCAGCTGCTCCTTCGTCTCCGCGAAGGGACCGTCGGTGACGTTCATCTTGCCGTCGCGCACCCGCACGCTCTTGGCGGTGTTCACCGGCTCGAGCGCGTCGCCCCCGCGCATCTGGTTCGTCTCCACCAGGCCCTTGCTGAACGCCATGTACTCGGCGAACTCCTGGCCCTTGTCGGCCTCGGACATCTCGTTCCAGCTGCGCTCGTTGCCGTAGATCAAGAGGACGTATTGCATCGGTTCTCTCTCCTGTGGGGACGGGCATCTTCGCCCGATGCCCCCAGTCGAAGAAGGGGGTCCCGGATCGACAGGCCCTCGAACTTTTTTTTCGACGCCAGGCGCTCAGCGCCCGTAGCTGGCGATTCCCTCTGCAATTCCGGCGGCGAGCGCGTCCCGGTAGCGCGGGGTGCGCAGCGCATCGGCCTCGTCCTGCCGGGTCATGAAGGAGGCCTCGACGAGCACGGCGGGCATCGTGGCGCCCACGAGCACGTAGAACATCGCGCTCCGAACCCCGCGATCGTGCAGGCGCGGCAGCACGGTGCGTCCGCTGCGGAGGAGCGCGCCGTGGATGCCGTCGGCCAGCTGCCGGGAGCCAGCGACCTGATCGGCCCGATGCAGCCCCGCCAAGATGCGCTGCAGCTCGGTGACCTCGGCGGTCGAGGTCCCGTTCTCGCGGGCCGCGAGGCGCACCGCGGATCGATCGGTCTCG
>CAYZQM010000110.1:0-3737 GCA_964480175.1 uncultured Sandaracinaceae bacterium | reverse complement strand
GACCGTCTTTCCGTTTCCAGCTTCCGAATGCGGCGAACGTCGTGATCCCTCCGTGGTCCACCGGTTCGTCGGCTGCGTTCAGGTGGATCGAGACGAAGAGGTCGGCGTCGATCGCGTTCGCCATCGCCGCGCGCTGCTCGAGCGACACGAACGTGTCGTCCTCGCGGGTGAGCACGACCCGCAGATCGGGGCGCAGCGCCAAGAGCGATGACCGAACCCGCAGCGCGAGATCGAGCGTGAGGTCGGCCTCGTGGAGACCGAAGGCACGGGCCCCGTAGTCGTCTCCTCCGTGTCCGGGATCGAGGACCACCAGCGAGACGGCGCGCGCGCCCTCGCGCGTCGCTCCCGCCTCCGGCGCCACGTCGACCACGATGCGGAACGGATCGGGGAGCGCGTACAGCGAGAGCTCGGCGCCGGTCTCGAGGTCGAGGACGACGCGCGCGCCCGCGTCGTCGGCGCTCGCGCGGACCCGGGTGAGCCCCGCTGCGCCGACACGGGTGTTGGCGGCGACGCCACTGGCGAGCTGCGCTCCCGGCAGCGTGATCGCGAGACGGCGCGGCAGCGTGTCCGTGGCCTCGAGCTCCTCACGCTCGAACTCCACCACGCGGTCGAAGGTGAGCACGACCCGAGCGCCGCTCGCGCCCCGGTCACCGAACACGGCGAGCGTGCTCAGCGTCGAGCTCGCGCTCGGGACGGCCCGGGCCCGCGCCCACGCCTCGAGCGAGGTCGTGTCGTCGTCGGTTGCCGCCTCGCCGAACGCCGACGGATCGTCGCGGTCTGGATCGGCGTCGATCGCCGCGAGCAGCGCCGCGTCCGGGCGCGAGGCCTCGAGCGCGCCGAGCATGCGCCGGGCCTCGGACACACAGGCGACGTCGCGCGCATCGCGGAAGCGACGCGCCGTGCGGTACGCCGTCTCGTAGGCGCCTGTGAGATCGCCGAGATCTCGGGCGCGCAGGCGCGCGAGATCGATGGCGGCATCGCACGCGCCCGCGACCGCGCGCCTGAGCGAGGCCTCGGTGAGGAGCGCGCTCGCGCGGCCGAGATCGTCTTCGCCGGCGCCCCGGTAGTCCTCGATCACGAGGAGGCGCGCTGCCGTGCGCGCGGCGCGGACACCGTCTTCGCTGCTGCCGTCGGCGAGCGCGCTCCACGCTTCGATCGCGCTCGCGAGCTCCTCCAGGGAGCACGCCATCGCGGCCGCGTCGTCGAGCTCCTGCGGCGCAGCCACCGTCGCCATCGGCGCGCTGACCGCTTCGGGCTCGCCGCATCCGAGCAGGATCGCGAGCAGCGCCAACACCACGACACCGTTGCAAAGCGCACGAGCGTTGGTGGTATCGTCGGCCACTCTCGGCGCTTCGCTCATCGCTGCCACCGTATCAGGCCCATCGGCGACGCCGCATCGTTCGCACCCCAGAGCCCACGAGTGACCCATGAGCGAGACGCCGACTTACCAGGACCGACAGAGCCAGAAGGTCTATCGCGACCCCGTCGAGATGGTCAACGACTACCTCCAGCGCTTCGGGAAGTCGGTCGGTGTCGATCTCGATCCGCTCGATCCGGATGGATACACCGACGTGCGTCGTGGCTCGGCGACCGTCGGGATCAACGTGCTCGGTGAGCACGGCATCCTGCTCTTTCTGTCGCGCATCATGGCGGTCCCGCGCGAGGGACGCGAGAACCTCTACCGCCGCCTACTGGAGCTGAACTTCCTGGTGACCAGCGACGCGTCGTTCGCGATCGACAAGGACAAGGACGCGATCTACCTGCGCGCGCTCCGTCGTCTCTCGGGCCTCGACTACGAAGAGTTCGAGGATCTGCTGCACACGATGGCGAGCGTCGCGGACGAGTGGGATGACCGACTCGCGCAGATGTTCCAAGCCGATCGGTGATCGCCGATCGAGCGCGAGCACCGCGTGAGCACATCGTGCGCGGGTGTGCTCCGAAACCGCGGTCGCGCTTGGCCCAAGCTCGCGGGCTCTGTTAGCCTCAGAGGCCGCGAGGAGCTCGAATGACCACGGCAGAGACGAAGGCGGCCGCCGACGCGACGAAGTCGACGGCCTCGTCCAACAGCGACGACGAGGCGTGGTCCGCGGGCACCGACTTCGACAAGCTCGAGAAAGAGGCGTCGAAGATCTTCGCGCTGTGGGAGCTCGCGGGATCCGACGTGATGCCCCCCGCGGCCCAGCCGACGCCAGCAGCGCCGAGCGACGACGAGGGCGCGTGGTCGGCAGGGGATCCGTCGCTCTCGACGCAGCCTGATCCACTGCCCGCGGCCGCCCTCCCCGCGATGCCCGACGCGGCGCCGCTCGCCGCCAAGCCCGTCGAGGCGCAGGTCGAGACAGCAGTGGAGGCGAAGGCCGAGCCGAAAGCCGACCCCGCGAAGACCAAGCCTGCGCGCGCGATCCACAAGACGCTCCCCGCCGGCAGCCTCACGCTCGCCGTGCCGACCCCTGCGAGCGTGGCGCCCGCGGCCGCGCCGGTGGACGCGGCGCCGAAGGCCGAGCCCGGACCCATCAGCGCGGCGAACGAGGCCGGCGCGGCGAACGAGACCGGCGCTCCGACAGCGAGCACCGCGCCGACCGCGACCGCGAGTGCCGCGCCCGACGCCACGAGTGCCGCGCCGGCCCCCGCGGCGAGCGACGCGGCACCGAAGGCCGACGGCAAGAGCTGGGCACCCGCGGCAGCGCCCGTCGACTCGATCATCATCGCGCCCGAGCTTCGCGACTCGTCTCCCCAGTCGCTTCGCGATTCTGCGACCGCGGTCGACGCCAAGCCGCTGCGGGTGAGCAACGCACCCGACACGGTGATCGACGCCAAGCCGCTGCCCAAGCACGAGCCAGTGCGCCCGCGCGCCCAGGTCGTCGCGGACCCCGAGCCGCTCGCGGCGCTGCCCACCCGCAGCAATGCGCCGATGCTGGCCGCCATCGCGGCCGTCCTGCTCTTGCTCGTGGGTGTCGGCGGCTACTACGCGATGAGTGGCGGCGAGACGTCGGCGGCGGCGCCGCCGATCGCTCCCGCACCAGCGGCTGCCACGACGCCGCCCCCCGCTCCAACCGTCAGCGCGCCGCCCACCGCAGCGGTCGCGCCCGCAGCGCTGGTCGCTCCCACGGCACCCGCCGCTCCTGCAGCGCCGCTCGCCGCGGAGACAGAGGTCGCGCCCGTCGCCGTCGCGCCCGTCGAACCCCCTGCCCCCGTCGAGCCTCCTCCGCCCGCGACGCGCACGTTGCGCGTGCGCGTCGAGCCGAGCGGCGCGTCGGTGACGCTCGACGGACAGCCGATCAGCGTTCCTTACGAGATGGCGTTGCCCGAGGGCTCGGAGCACGTGGTCGTCGCGAGCCTCGAGGGCTACGGCACCGAGACCGAGCGCGTCTCGCTGCGCCGCGACGCGAGCGTCTCGATGCGCCTCGATCGCATCCGCGAGCGCACCAGCAGCGCGTCGTCGGACTCGAGTCGCTCGTCGTCGGGCGGATCGAGCGGCAGCACGCCCCGGATCGGGAGCCGCATTCGGCGCGGCGGGAGCAGCGGCAGCTCGGGCAGCAGCGGCTCCGGTACCAGCAGCGGCTCGGGCACCTTCGTGACCGAGTCGCCGTACTGACCGCGCGTGGTCGTCCGCCTAGGGCGCGAGCTCGCGTTTCCGCATCCCAGCCGCGCGAGCCGCGAGGGCGTCGTCGCCGTGGGGGGCGATCTCTCGCCGGAGCGCCTCGTGCTCGCGTACTCGCAGGGCATCTTCCCGTGGCCGA
>CAYZQM010000109.1:18406-20230 GCA_964480175.1 uncultured Sandaracinaceae bacterium | reverse complement strand
TCCCGGCGGCGACGTTCCCGGGCGTCCGCTACCACGACCAAGGCGTCGGGGCGCCGGTGGCGCTGGCGAGCGCGCTGGCCCGCACCGTCGGCGCGCACGGTGCGCTCCTCGATCGCTCGCGCTTCGTCACCCGCGATCTGCCGCGCGCCATCGAGCTCTCGCACACCTTCGCGCGGCGCAGCCTGGTGCTCTTCGCGCTCGCGAGCGCGATGCACGGCAACGCCCGCGCGGCGACGGGTGCGACGCTGACGTGGCAGCAGGGCTGGGAGCACGCCGCGTCCGCGTACGGCAGCGCGCTCACCGGCCTGGTGCGCGCGCTCGACCTGGCGCGCACCGGCGGCAACCCGCTCGGCATCGACGACGAGCTCGACCTGCCGCTCTACCGCGTGGGCGACGAGACCTCGCCGCTCGCGCGCTTCTCGGCCGTCACCGACTACCTGCTCGGGAGCGACGGCAGCGGCGACACCAGCCCCGTGGGCAGCGCGGTCGCCACCGCGGAGGCCCGGCGCATCGACGCGCGCAACGCGTTCAGCACCGCGCTGATCCGCGAGTTCGCCACGGAGACCGAGGAGTCGCTCTCGCGTCGTCGCCTCGCCGCCGTGTCGCTGAGCTACGGCGGCGACGTCGTGAGCTTGTGCGGCGATCCCGACATCGACACCGACGCGGTCGTCGCGGGCACCGAGGACGTCGACGAGAACGTCTGCTGGATCCGCCCCGACTGCCGGCGCACCGGCGCCGACGCGCTGGCCGCGACCACGCCAGGCAATCTGGCGCTCGGCCTGTGCACCGCGCGCCGGCTCGGTGAGCGCGCCGCGGCGGCGCTGGGACCCCAGCGCACCGCGGTGGTCGCGCTGCAGACGGCGGTCATCGACGCGCTCTTGAACGGTACGGTCACCGCCCGCGGCATCGTGCCGAGCGGCGAGGACGCCATCGCCACGTTCTCCGACGGCTCGACGCTGACCATCCCCAGCGTGCTGCTGGATGGCTCGACCGACCTGAGCAACCCCGGGGGCGACGTCCCCCCGGAAGAAGTGGCGGCCATCGACGCCGAGTGTCGGGTCATCGCCACCGCGAGCGAAGCGGCCCGGCCCGGCGAGGTGCCAGAGCGTTGCACGCTCAACGGCGACTGCCCCGCAGGCTACCTGTGCCGCGCGGGCGCGTGCGACGTCGACCTCGGAACCGACGAGGCGCCGAGCTGCTACCGCGGCTTCGTGGGCGAGCTGGTGGTGGGCCTCCGGGGCGCCGTCACCGACATCGAGGTCGCCCGCGCGGAGGCCGACCAGCTGGTCGCAGCGTACGCGACGCGCATGCGGCACTGCGCGCTGCTCATCGACGCCGAAGATCGTCGGGAGGCCGCGATCCGACAGTTCAACTCGACGATGACCCGCCTGGGCGGCGCGAAGCTCGCGATGCAGGTGGTCGTGAACGCCGCCGGCGCCGTGGAGGCGTGCTCCAGCGCGTCCACGGTCGACCTCTTGTTCGGCAAGGGCCAGGCCACGTGCGCCGCGGCGGTGGTCGGTGCGGCGGCGCAGTCGGTGGTCGACGGCCTCGACTTCGGCATGGAGCTCGCGGAGCGCGAGCACGAGCTGCTCATGTCGATGCTGGACGCGGAGATCGCGGTGAGCGAGTGCACCACCGAGGCCGACATGGAGATGGTCGGCATGCGCGCCGCGTCGCTCCGCATCCGGCGCGCGATCGAGGAGGTCGCCGCGCAGCACGTGGCCATCGAGAACGCCAAGACCGCGATCCGCATCGAGGTCGCGACCGGGCGCGCGGAGCACGCCCGTGAGCTCGCGGACGCGGTGCCGCCCATCGAGTTCGACT
>CAYZQM010000109.1:6956-18396 GCA_964480175.1 uncultured Sandaracinaceae bacterium | reverse complement strand
TGGCGGTCGACGAGCCAGATCCCTCGTGGCCCGAAATCCTGGCCGCCCTCGAATGCGGCCAGTTTCAGGGCCGCAGCGCCGCTTGCCTGCTGCCGATGAACGTCTGCGAGCTCCGTGGCCTCAAAGTGCCGCAGGGCGACGAGCACCAGCGGCGGGCGATGATCGCCAGCGAACTGGTCGACGATGAACCAGAGCGCCCGTCGCCCATCGAGTTCGACTACTGGCTCAACACCACGGCGGTCGAGTACGACGCGGCGTTCCGCCGGGCGCGCCGCGCGCTCTACCTCGGCGTGCTCGCGCTCGAGTACGAGTACCAGCTGAGCAGCAGCGAGCGCACCGCGGTGCTCGCCGCCACCAGCGTGACCGACCTGCGCGACTCGCTGACCCGCCTGCGCAACCTCGCGGCCACCGGCACCGTCGGCGGCGCCGCGCCCAGCCCGCTCTTGTCGGTCGTGAGCCTCCGCAGCGAGCTGCTCGCGCTCGCCGATCGGAGCGATGGCCCCGAGGGCGATCAGAACCTCACCGACATCGAGCGCTTCCGCCTCTTGCTCTCCTCGCCCCGCTACGCGAGCTACGGCGAGGACGGTCGCTACCTCGGCCAGGAGATCCCCTTCCGAGTGGCACCGTTCGGCGCGGCCAGCGAGGCGGGCACGATCGCGATCTTCGCGGGCGAGGACTGCGCCGAGCGCATCTGGTCGATGAACGCGTCGATCCTGGGCACCGACGTCCTGGTGGGCAGCGACTCGACCCGCACCCGCATCACGCTCCGCAAACGGAACACGTTCTTCAGCCAGTGGTGCACGCCCGCGCTGGAGGACACGCCGTTCCAGCTCGCGGCGACGCGCCCCTCGATCAACCTCTTCCTCGATCCGAGCACCGACTTCGTGCCCGGCGCGCTCGATCCGCGCACCGGCACGTTCGACGCGCTCTACGACGCGGACGCGTTCGCGAGCGCGCGCCTGCAGCCCGTGCTCGGCGTCAGCCGAGCGGAGCTCGAGGCCGACGGCTACTTCAACGGCAGCTCGCGTGAGCTCGCGGGGCGCGGTCTCTACGGAGACTACGCGCTCTTCCTCCCCGCCGAGTCGCTCTCTCGAGACGGCACGCCCGGAATGGACCTGTCGCGCGTCGACGACGTGCTGGTCCGCTTCGACTACGTGTCCGTGGCCCGATGAACGACCGGGGCCGGGCGTCCATCGACGCTCGGCCCCGTCGCACTCCGGTCCGTCCGAGGAGCGCGCGGCTCAGGGAGGCGTGAGCGCCACGCCGTTGGCGTGATCGCGCAGCCGTCCGTAGATGACGCCGAGGAAGTTCTCCACCGTCGTGTTGCTGCTCGAGAGTGCGTTGAGGTGGTACTGGTAGCGGACGACGGTGATGTTCGGATCGCTCTCGAGCGGGGCGAGCACGATCGAGCCCTCCATCACGGAGATGAAGCTCGAGCCCCACACTTTCTGCCAGCGCGTCGCGGTGACCGTCGGCGCGCCGGTCTCGTCCTCGCTCACCACGGTGTGACGCCAGCACGTGCGGAAGTCGACGTCGACGACGTCGTCGACGTGCACCGCCGTCTGGTAGTCGCCGTCGCACTCTTCCGCCATCGGAGGCAGCGCCTCGAAGGTGGTGGTGGTGGTGGGATCACGCGAGGTCGTCGCCTCGCGCACCGAGGCGAACACGGTCTCGATCGGCTGGTGGATGCACGCGGTGGCGTGGACGTTCCACGACTCCTCGTAGCGAGGGTTGCGGACGAACACCAGCGTCTCCGGGCACGCGTCGTCGCCCACCGGATCGGGCAGCGGCGCGGCGTGCTCCTCCCACGGCTCGAAGCCCTCGGGGAACTCGGTCAGCACGTTCTCCTGACACGCGGGAACGAAGAGCAGCGCAGCCGAGAGCGCGAGCCGCGCGCGCCTCACGTGCCACCCGTGAAGTCTTCGGCGATCAGCGTCGCGAGGCAGCGCTCCGCGTTCGCGGAGATGGTCCAGAACGGATTGCTGCACGGGGTGCTTCCGGGGATCAGCGCGCCGTCGAGCACGTAGAGGCCGTCGTAGCCGTTCACCCGCCCGAAGAGATCGGTCGTCTCGCCCATCACGCAGCCGCCGAGCGGATGGAACGTGATCGACTCGTCGAGGCCCGGGATCGTGTAGCGCTCGCCCATCCCGTTCTCGGTGTTGAGGCGATCCAAGATCCCGTTCGCCGCCGCTGCCGCGTCGCGGTCGAAGCTCGCTTCCCACTCCGCCGACACCCGCCCCTCACCCGAGCTCCAGGTGATGCGTCCCCGATCGTTGGGGATGCCCTGCCCCGTTCCGATCAGCACCTGCTGCTCGAAGCCGAGCGGCGCGGGCCCGTTCTCCATCGCGATGCGGCTCTCGTAGTCGAAGATCATCGCGCACGCGGGGCCGGCCTGGAACGCGCCGGTGTCCACGCCGACGTTGGCGCGCGAGGATGTGCTGGCCGTTGTTGCCCCAGCCGGTGCCCAGGCTGTCGGGCAGATCGGGCAGGCCGCCCTCGGCCTTCGCGCGGAGCAACAAGCCCGTCGTGTTCGCGCTGCCTGCGCACACGAAGAGGTGATCCGCGAGGAACACCACCTGCTCGAGCACGAGGCCGGCGGTGTCGATCACATCGACCTCGACCTGGTAGCGCTCGCCGTCGCGCGCGATGCGCTGCACCCAGTGCAGCTCGCGCACTTCGGTCATGCCGCTCATCTCGGCCATGCCGAGGTAGCTCTTGTCGAGCGTCGCCTTGGCGCCGCTGTTGAGGCCGAAGATGTAGCTGCCGCGGATCAGCTGCTCGGGGATGTCACCCCGCGCTTCGGCGCGCGCCAAGTCCCAGTCGAACGCGCAGAGGATGCGCTGCACGTCGTAGCCCGCGCGCTCCCCCTGCTCGAGGAACGTGCGCGTCGCCGTCCACTGCGGCAGCTCGAGCAGGTCGTCCGGCAGCGGCGATGCGCGCGGGGTGATGATGTTCGACACCATCGGGTAGTAGGTGTCGTTCATCTCGTCGTACGAGACGCCGCTCGGGAAGACCTCGGTGAAGAGATCCCGCGGCGGCTGCACCATCATCCCGCTGTAGACCACCGAGCCGCCGCCGACACACGACGCGCACACGATGTTGATCCCGTCGCCGTAGATCTTCTCGAGCACGCCGGTGTAGGGACGGAACGGGCGGGTGCTCGGAGGGATGCCGGGCAGCGGCTGTTGATCCGCGAGCCACGCGCTGCGGTTGTCATTGTCGCCGATGCCCATGTTGCTGAAGACGTCGTCTCCGGGCTCGTTCACCGTCCAACGACGACCACGCTCCAAGATCACGCTGCTGTGACCGGCGAGGCCCAAGCGGTACGCGGCGATCGATCCGCCGAAGCCGCTGCCGATGATGAGGTTCTCGACCTCCTCGGTGCGGACCGAGCTGCACCCGCCGAGGCCGGGGAGGATGGCGGCGGCGGTGCTCGCGGCACCGAGCTTGACGAAGGTTCGACGGGAGAGAGGAAGGTACAAACGGCGCATGTCTGGGGTCGATCCTGTCCGAGCCGCGTCGGCTCGGTCAACGCCCGTCGTGCGAAAAGTCGTGTGTTATCCAATAGTCGCCGACACAACGTTCGCCCGATCAATGTTCGCATCAGCAAGCAAACGTCGTCGCTACCCAGCTCGGCTCCAGGGCGCCATGCTCCCGCCCATGCCGATCCAGCCCTTCCCGTCTCTGCTCGTGCAGCGCGACCGCCTCACCCCGCAGGGCTCGTTCGCCGAGGCGCAGGCGATGTATCTGTCGCCCGATCCGGAGACGGTCGCGACGGTCGATCGGCTCGCGCGAGAGAAGAACGTCGGGATCGTCGCCCACTACTACATGGACCCCGAGCTGCAGGGCGTGCTCTCGCGCCTGAGCTGGCCCCACACCTGGATCAGCGACTCGCTGCTGATGGCCGACAAGGGCGTGAAGATGGCGCAAGACGGAGTGCGCCGGGTGGTGGTGCTCGGCGTGGACTTCATGAGCGAGAACGCCCGCGCGATGCTCGACGCCGGCGGCTTCCCCCACATCCCGGTGTACCGGGTCGCCGCCGATCCGATCGGGTGCTCGCTCGCCGAGGCCGCCGACTCGCTCACGTACTCGGCGTTCCTCGAGCAGGCCTCACGCACCCCGCGCAGCGTGCACGTCGTCTACATCAACACGAGCTTGCAGATCAAAGCGCGGGCCCACGCGAAGGTGCCCACGATCACCTGCACCAGCAGCAACGTGGTGCAGACGGTGCTCGACGCGTTCGCGTCGATCGAAGGCGGCCACGTCTGGTTCGGGCCCGACACGTACATGGGCCAGAACCTCGAGCGCATCCTGACGGCGCTCGCGAGCGCGCCGAGCGACGCCGAGGTCCAGGCGCTGCATCCCAAGCACACCCGCGCCAGCATCCGCGACGCGCTCACCCGCTTTCACTACTTCGCGCAGGGCAACTGCATCGTGCACCACATGTTCGGCGCCGAGGTGGTGGCCGAGGCGAAGAAGAACCACCAGGACGCGTTCGTCACCGCGCACCTCGAGGTGCCCGGCGAGATGTTCGAGCTCGCGCTCGAGAAGAAGGCCGCAGGCAAGGGCGCGGTGGGATCGACCTCCGACATCCTCGGGTTCATCACCGGCAAGATCCGCGCGGCGGCGCGCGAGGACGGAGCGCAGCAGCTGTCGTTCTTGCTCGGCACCGAGGCGGGGATGATCACGAGCATCGTGCGCGAGGTGCAGCGCGCGCTCGTGGAGGCCGAGCGCGACGACGTGACCTGCGAGATCGTCTTCCCCGTCGCGGCCGAGTCGATCACCGCCGTGCCCGACTCGCCGCTCGCCATCGTGCCGGGCCCCGGCGGCGGCGAGGGCTGCACCACCGCGGGCGGCTGCGCGACGTGCCCGTACATGAAGATGAACTCGCTCGACGCGCTCATCTCGCTGCTTGGGCGCCTGGGCGACGCGTCGCAGGAGTCGCTTCTGAGCGAGTATTTCCCGCGGGTCTACGACGAGACGATCGACGGGATGAAGGTCGCGCAGCTCGGCGGCGTCCCGATCCTCCACATGCGCGCGTTCCAGAAGGAAGGCCGGCTGCCGGCGGCGCTGATCGAGGACGTGCTGAGCCGCTGATCGACCGTCCGCCTCACCGGGTGCCGGGGGCGGTTTGCGTTTCGAGCCAATCCAACTACCTTCGCCGCCCCTCGCTCCCCCCAGGATCTCAGCATGGCCAATCAGGATTTCCTCTTCGACAAGCGAATCGTGCAGCGCAACGTGGACAAGGGGCTGATCGAGCAGAAGGACCTCGAGAAGCGCCTCAAGGGCCTGACCGATCTGACCGACGCCGCGACCGTCACCGCCTTCGACGCGGTCATCGCCTCGGACGCCGAGGAAGAGACCGTCGAGGGCACCGACGACGACGAGGAATGAGCGTGGGCGACGACCGCGAAGAGACCTCGGACGAGCGCCTCGCGCCGCTACCTGGCGGCGACGGCAGCGCGCCGATCGACTTCGTGACGTTCGTCATCTCCATGAGCTCGACCGCGATGATCCAGCTCGGTGAGATCGACGGCCCCGAGGGGCAGGCCGTCGATCTGGTCATGGCCCGGCACTCGATCGAGATCCTCCAGGTGCTCGACGAGAAGACCCGCGGGAACCTGAGCGGCGAGGAGGAGCAGGTGCTCCACCACGTGCTCGACGATCTTCGCGCGCGCTACCTCGCTCGAGTGGGCAAGACCGAGGCGTGAGCCGCGTCGGGCTCCTGCATCAGGGGCCGAACGGAGAGCGGTAGTCGCCGACCCGCTCGTAGATCCACACCGGGTTGTGATCGAAGTCCACGCTGAGGGCCTCGGCGTCCGACTCGTCCCAGCGCAGCGGCCCGAGCGACGGCTCGGGGACGAACTGCGCGACGAGGCGGTAGCCCGTCGTCTCGGCCACCACGGCTTCGTAGAAGATCGCGTGCATCGGCGCGCGCTCGCGGGCGCAGGGATCGAGCCCGCGGCGCCGGTAGAAGTCTCCGATCACCAAGAAGCGCGCGTCGCCCAAGAGGCCATCGACGTGCGCGGGCACGTCGTGATCGCTGGGCCAGCTGGTCCACAGGCGGCGCGCGCGCAGGTGCGGCATCTCGAACGCGGGCACGCCCATCCAGTCTTCGTTCACCCCCATCGGCGCGGTGTACGCGGCCTCGGGCTCGAGCACGACGAGGTCGCCCTCATTCGCGTGCTCGGCGAGCCAGCGTGACGCGAGCAAGCGGGGATCGGGCTCGCTGAACATCAGCGTCCACGCCAGGCCGTAGAGCGCGACGTGCGCGAGCGCGCCCCCAGCGATCCAGCGGCGCGCGCCCTCGCGCGAGAGCAGCGTCGCGAGCAGCGCGCTGGCGCACAAGATCATGCCGGGCACCGCGGGCAAGACGTGGCGGATGGTGAGCACGCCCCAGCCCGCGACGAGGAGGAACGAGGGGAGCGCCGCGACGAGCCCGAGCTTCACGAGCCGGGTGCGGCGCACCGAGCCGAGGAGCGACGCGCCCACCGCGAGGAGCACCGGCAGGCCGAGCGCGTAGGGCAAGATCGTCGAGAGCCAGTACGTCGGCCAGCGATCGTTGTAGGTGAAGCGCCAGTCGTAGAAGACGAACTCGCGCTCCTCGAAGTAGGTGCTCAGCATCACGAGGCCGCTGCGGTTGCCAGCGCCCTCGGGGGGGCCTCGGCCGTCGACGAGCCAGGGCTGGAACGCGACGTACACCGCGACCATCGCGACCATCGCGATCCAGAAGCGAGGCGTCAGGCCCGCGCCGACCCAGCGGAGCCACCAGCGCCGCCGCATCGCGCCTCCGCTGCGCAGCGCGCCCTCGTCGTGACCGCGCGACCACGCGAGCGCGAACGCGAGGCACAAGCCCAGCAGCATGCCGGGCATCTTGGTGATCGCGATGAGACCGAGCGCGACGCCCGCATAGAGCGCGGCGCCGCGGCCGCTGCCCACCATCACGAGCGAGCACGCGTCCAAGAGCAGCGCGATCTCGAAGATGAGGATCGCGTCCGCGGTGTAGAAGTGGCCGACCTGGATGAGCCCGGGCGCGCACGCGGTGATGATCGCGGCGCACGCACCGGCGATCGGGCCTTCCAAGCGCCAAGCCGCGCGCGCGAGCAAGAGGATCGAGAGCGCGCCGAGCAACCCCGCGAGCGCGCGCAGCGCGTGGGTCCAGTCGGCGAACGAGTACGGCGCGTGCGGATCGAGCGCGTCGAACGCGGTCTGGTGGTACTGCGCCGGATCGCGGTAGCGCTCGGCGACGGGACGCGCCTCGTCGGGCCCGCCGTAGAGCAGCCACTTCATCCCGACGGCGGTCTCGTAGACGAGCGGCCCGTAGACCGACGCGTTGGGCCGGTAGTCGCCCGACGTCAGGCCGCGGAACTCCATCCCGATCGCCTCCCAGAGGACGAAGCCCTTCTCGTCGACGTGGAACGAGACGGGCAAGCCCCAGTCGGCGGTGCTCACGCGCGCATAGCCGCCCAGGAGCGTCGCGAGCGCGACGGCGAGGAGGCAGAGCCGTTCGATGCGAGAGCGCATGGGCGGCGCCTTAGTACCTCACTCGCGCCTCGCGATCTGCCCCTCGCGGTCGTCAGCCGCGCCGCGCCTTCGATTGCAGCGCGGCAAAGGCGGCGGCGTCGTCGAGCCGGAGCTGCGGGGCCCCAGTCGCCCGGGAAGCAGTCGCGCGGGAAGCCGTCGCCCGGGAAGCCGTCGCGCGGGAAGCGCTCGCCGGGCGCTCGTCGTCGAGGGACGCGAGCACCTCGCGCTCGCCGAGGTTCTCCCAGCCCACCCCGATGGGGCCCGTCACGATCAGCGGACCGAAGCCGGCGGCGGTGATCGTGACCGTCGGTAGCGCCGCCCGCGTCGCCCTCACGCGGTACTCGTGGCGTCCGTCGAAGAGCTGCGCGTCGTCGAGATCCACGATCTGGTGTGGGCTGCGCTGCTCGAGGATCATCCGCTGGCCCTCGTGATGCAGCCGATAGCGCCCGCCCCGAACGGCGCGCAGGTGGTAGACGATGGCCAGCGTCAGGCCGGTGAGGACGACGGGGATCGCGATGAACGGGAGCACCTCTTCGGGGACCCGTCCCTCGGCGAGGATCGAGAGCGGGACGAGCGCGAGCAGCGTGCCCATCCAGATCGCCATGGTGCCGAGCATCGGGCCGCTCCCGGCCGCGCCCAAGACGTGGATGCGCCCACCGGGCAGCGGCAGGACGTCGGGGGCGCCGCGGTAGCTCGTCGACATCGCCCGGACTCTCGCCGAACGCTCGGCAGGCGTCCATCGGTCGTCGCTGGGCGCGCGCTGCCCATCCCGCCTCGCTCGGCGCGGCGTGACCCATCCCCGCCGCGCGGCGCTTGGCGCGGGCGGCCGTTGATGCCAACGTTCGCCCGCGATGCGCTCCGCTCCCCTCGCCTCTGCGCCCGAGGCCGCCGCTTGAAGGAGACGCTGCGCGCGTGGGGCCGCCGCATCTGGTCGGGGTTGGGCACGGGCTTCGAGCTCTTCCCGCTCACGCCGCTCGGCCTGCTGGTCGTGTTCGCGAGCAGCGTCGCGCTGATCGAGATCGCGATCCCGGAGATGGACGTGGTGTTGGTCGCGCTCGGCTGGGTGGTGCTCGCCATCGCGCTCGTCGCGATGCTCGCGGTCGTCGCGGGCGCGCTGCGGATCTACCTCGCGATCCGACCCTACCGCGGGCCCGAGGAGCGCTCGCTCGAGACCCTGCGCAGCCTGCCGACGGGCTTCTCGACGCCGGGCCTCCTGTTCGTTCCCTTCGTCCAGGTCTTCTGGGAATGGGAGCGCCCCGACGCGCAGCTCGATCTCGATCGCCACGGCTTTCGCTTGGTCGAGGACGCGATGCTCTTCGCGCGCGGGTACGTCGAGGGCGTCACGCGGCGCGTGGTGGTGCGCGACGTGTTCGGCCTCGCGAAGGTCGGCTTTCGGCACCGGGATCCGGGGCGCCTGACCGTGATGCCCAGCGCGGGCGCGCTGCGCGAGATGCCCATCCTCATCTCGATGTCGGGCGGCGACGACTATCCGCATCCCATGGGGATCGAGGACGGGGATCGCGTCGAGCTGCGACGCTATGCGCCCGGCGATCCCGCGCGCTTCATCCACTGGAAGGTGTTCTCGCGCACCCGGAAGCTCGTCGTGCGACGCCCCGAGCGGGCGCTCACGCGGGCCCGTCGCGTGGTCTCGTACCTCGTCGCCGGACCGGGTGATGAGGCGAGCTCGGCGGCAGCGCGCGTCGCGGTCGAGCACGGCGCGCTCGGCACCGAGTGGGTGTTCGGCGCCGACGGAAGCCACGGCGAAGCGAGCGACGTCGCAGGCGGCATCGAGCGGATCGTTCGATCCGCCGATGCGAAGGAGCGCGGCGCCGAGGCGCTGCGGGCGTTCGTCGAGCGCGCGGAGGGCTCGGGCCCCGCGGCGCTCGTGCTCTTCGTGCCGGCCGAGCCCGGTCCCTGGGTACAGCGCGCCCTCGACGTCGTGAGGTCGCGCGCGAACCGAACGAAGGTGGTGATCGGGGTCGACGGTATCGAGCCGGAGCGCACCCGCCCGTGGTGGTCGCGCGCCATGCTCGCGGCGCCCCCGCCGCGCCGGGTGTCGTCCGCGGACGCGCTCGAAGAGGTCGTGCGCGCCTTCGCGCAGGCGGGCATCGAGGCCGTGGTCGTCGATCGCACGCACGGGCGCCGGCTGGGTGAGCAGCACCGCCGCGCGATGCGCGAGGCCGCCGCCCCCACGCCCGTGAAGCGAGGGCGCGCCGCGTGAGCACGCCGATCAAGCGCGCGGGCAAGCCCGCCATGCCCTCGAGCGCCGAGCTCGCGCCGACGGATCCGGAGCGGCAGCGCGAGCCGTGGCTCGCGACCTCGCTGCGCCTCGGGGTGTACGCGCTCACGGCGTTCGTCTTCACCTGGACGATCGCCGTGTGGGAGGGCGTGGCCGGCGCGACGCTCGGCGCGGCCGTCGCGTCGCTGGTCGGACGCTTCGTGGCCGCATCGCGCGTGCGCACGTCCGCGGTCATCGCGGGGTCGCTGGTGACGTTCGTCGTCGGCACGGTGCTCGCCAACGTCGCCGTCGGCAGCGCGGCGATCGCAGGCCTCATCGGACCTTCGAACGCGCTTCGCCTCGGCGATCTCTTCGCGTTCGGTGTCGGCGCGTTCGCGATCGGCCTCACCACCCGCACCCTCTCCGCGCGCCGCCGCAGCTACGCGGTGCTCGAGGCGATCGTGATCGCCGCGGCGTTCGCACAGCTGGTGATCGCGCACCGCCACGGCGCCATTCATCGCCCCTTCGAGCTCGCCGATCCCATCCTCGAGCGCGGCGGCGATCCGACGTATGCGCTGATCGCCTTGGGCGGCGTGGCCGCGGTCGTGCTCGGTCTGCTCTTCTTCAGCGAGCGGAGCGCGCTGCGCTCGCTCCTGCACCTCGGCGCGGCGTTTCTCCTGCTGCTCTTCACCCTCGTCGCGACCCAGTTCGCGGGCATCCCCGAGCCCACGATCGACGAGGACATCCTCGGCGGTGGCGAGGGCAGCGGCGAGGGCGGCGAAGGTCGGAGCGACGGCCCCGAGTTCCGGGACGACTACGACGACGAGCACCGCAACGAGCCCGTCGCCGTGGTCTTGCTGCACGACGAGTACTCGCCGCCGAGCGGCGCGTACTACTTCCGACAGGACGCGTTCAGCGAGTACAACGGCCGCCGGATGGTGGGCACCACGATGGCCGGCGTCGACGACGACGTGAGCACGGGCTTCCCCGCGGTGCAGCCGATCGACGTCGCGAACGCGCCCCCGGTCGGCGCGTTCCGGAGCGTGGTGGAGACGACGGTCGGCCTCATCGCGGAGCACCCGCGTCCTTTCGGGCTCGAGTCGCCGGTGCGCTTCATGCCGGTGACCAACCCGAGCAACCGATTCGCGCGGACCTACCGGGTGCGCTCCGCCGTCCTGACGAGCGACGTCTGGGGCATGCTGGGGCGCGGCGTCGGCGATCCGAGCTGGAGCCCGGACATCGTCGCGCACTACACCCGTGGGCCGACGGATCCTCGGTACGCGGAGCTCGCGCGCAACATCGTGGGGGACCTCCCGGACGAGTACCGGAACGACGCGTTCGTGCACGCGCTCGCGATCACCGACTACCTCGGCGCCAACGGCATCTACTCGCTGCGCAGCTCGCACTCGGCGGCGACCGATCCCACCGCCGACTTCTTGTTCGGCGACCTCACGGGCTACTGCGTGCACTTCGCGCACGCCGCCGTGTACCTGATGCGCTCGGTCGGCCTGCCCGCGCGGGTCTCGACCGGCTACATGCTCCCCGAAGAAGCGCGGCGCGGCGGCTCCGCGATGCTCATCACCGGGCAGTGGTCACACGCGTGGCCCGAGGTGTACGTGACCGGGGTCGGCTGGGTGGTCGTCGACGTCGCGCCGGAGCGCTCGCTCGATGGCGCGCCCGCCGTGCCCGACGAGTCAC
>CAYZQM010000109.1:0-6946 GCA_964480175.1 uncultured Sandaracinaceae bacterium | reverse complement strand
GCCCGTCGGCTTCAAGAACCGCACCGACGGCAACGTCCAGGTCGCCGTCGATGCCATCGTCTCCGCCAGCCACCCGCATTGGTTTCCCTCGCTCACCCGCGAGGGCGCGCCCGCCGTGCCCGACGAGTCACTCCAACAGCTCCTCGCCGAGCTGCTCCGCGGCGAGACGCCGCTGCCTTTCGACGGCTCGGACGCGCCGACGCCGTTCGGGCAGATGTGGGACCAGCTGAAGGGTCCGCTCCTGCGCGGCGTGCTCGCGGCGCTGCTCTTCGTGCTGCTGGCCGGGTACCTCACCAAGCTGTACCGGCAGCTCGCGCCGCGCGTCGGCTCGTCGGGGGATCGACCTCGGCTCATTTACCGCGCGACCCTCGATCGCTTGGCGTCCGCGGGCCTGAGGCGCGAGCCGGGCGAGTCGCCCGAGGCCTTCGCGCATCGCCTGCGGCGCGACATGCCGGAGCTCACGCCGCTCACCGCGGCGCACGCGTCGAAGACCTTCGGCGGCAAGCGCGCGATCGACGTCGATGCGCTCTTCCGCGACGCCCAGGGCGTGCGCCGAGGCCTGAGGCGCCGCGTGCCGCTCTGGCGCCGCGCGCTCGGCGCCACCAACCCCTACTCCTGGATCCTCACCCGCTGATCCGATCGCCACCGACCCGAACGCAGAACGACATGGACATGAACGACATCCCCAACACGCCCGTCCCCGAAGGTCGGGTCGACAGCAGCGCCAGCCCCAGCGCCTCTCCGCTCGCGCGTGCGCGTGAGGTCGCGGATCGCCTCGGCGCGAGGCTGCGGGCCGCGGTGAAGGGCCGCGACGAGGTCATCGAGCTCTTGCTCACCGCGCTCCTCGCGGACGGCCACGTGCTGCTCGAGGACTTCCCCGGATCGGGCAAGACCACGCTCGCGCGCGCGCTGGGCGAGGCGATCGAAGGCGGCCATCGGGGCGTCATCGCGCCCTTCCGCCGCATCCAGTTCACCCCCGACCTGCTGCCCAGCGACATCACGGGCACCAACGTGTTCGAGGTGGAGAAGAGCACGTTCGTCTACCGCCACGGGCCGCTCTTCGCGCACGTCGTGCTGGCCGACGAGATCAACCGCACCTCGCCCAAGGTGCAGGCCGCGATGCTCGAGGCGATGGCCGAGAAGCAGGTCACCGTCGACAACGACACCCACGTGCTCGACGAGCTCTTCTTCGTCATCGCGACGCAGAACCCGCTCGATCTCGCCGGCACCTACCCGCTGCCCACGCCGCAGCTCGACCGCTTCCTGTTCAAGGTGCGGATGGCGCACATCGAGCGTCAGGCGGAGCTCGAGGTGCTCGCCGCGTACCCCAAGCCGCACCTCTCGCTGTCCAAGGCGCTGCCCGGCGTGACGCGCGATGCGGTGGTCGAGGCGCGCGCCGCGATCCGCGAGGGCGTCGCCATCGACGAGCGCTTCCGCGAGGCGCTCGTCGACCTCGCGCGCGGTCTGCGCGCCGACAAGCGGGTGCTGCAGGGCGCCTCGACGCGCTCGCTCGTGCTGATGATGCCGGCGCTGCAGGCGCACGCGGTCGTCGCGGGGCGCGACTACGTCAGCACCCACGATCTCGAGGTGCTCGCGCCCTACGTGTTCACCCACCGCATCGAGGTCGCCCCGGGCGTCGAAGACGCGGTGGCCGTGGTACGCGAGCACGTGGGCGAGCAGATCGACAAGCTCGCGCGCTCGAGCCTCCGGCGCTGATCTCGCGGCTGTCGCTGGTTCTGTCTCCGTCTGTGGTTCTGGTTCTGTCTCGGCGTTGGAGAGCGCTGGAGATCCTGAAGTCGAATCCGTGGATGCCCCCATCCGCCCGGTCCTCGGCCAACGCGCTGCGCACGGGCTGTGTCTTCCCCCTGGGGCTGCGCCCCAGACCCATCGCAAATCGTCGCTTCGCTCCTCAGGGGGAACGCCGGCCGAAGATCAGCGCGGGTGTCGTCGCTAGCGAGATCGAGATCGAGATCGAGAGTGTTCCGCTAAGGAATGAAGGAATTGAGGAACTGAGTCGTGAGTCAGAGCGACGCGCGACTCATCTGAGGACTTCCTCTCTCCTTCTGACTTCTCTCTTCCTGCATTCCTGCCTTCCTTAGCGGCACATCTCTCTCTCTTCTCTCTCTCGCCTCACGCGCTGCGTTTCAGCGTCAGCGCTGGCACCTTGGATTGGAGCTGCTGCAGGGTCGCGCGGTCTTGCTTCATCACCTTCGCGATCAGCGGGATCGCCTTGCTGAGCTGCCAGCTCGTCGCGTCCTCGAGCGACACGTAGATCGCGACCATCGGCTTGCCGTCGCGCCGCACGATGCTGGCGCTCGCGCGCTTGAAGCCGAGGTCGCGGATGATCTTCCGGGTGTCCTTGCCGATCTTCTCCCGCTCCTGCTGCACCGCGGTCGGCACCTTCTCGCCGCGGGCTTCGGTCTTGAGGCGCCGCACCACGCCCATGAGCTGCGAGGCCGAGATGGTCTTGGCGAGCGCGCGCTGCGGCGGCAGATCGGTCCCAGCGATTCGCTCGTTCTTGGCGAGGATCTCCGCGGCCCTGCCCGCGCGCCCAGTCGCCTTCGCGTAGAGCGTGAGCGCGTAGCACTTCTCGATCCCCGTGCTCTTGGCGGTCTCGCGATCGAACGACCGGGCCACCATCAGGAACTTCTGCGCGGTGAAATGGGAGATGCCGAGCCGGTACTGCTCGATCACCGCCTTGATGTCCTTGAATCCAAGGAGCTCCTTGGTGGGCATCAAGAATCCAAGCAGGTGCCCGGTGTCCCAGAAGGACCCCGCCCGCAGCGACTCCTGCTCGAGGAGGCGCTCGCTCACCCAGCGCGCCAATGCGAGCCCGTTGAGGCCCGCCGGCGGGGTACTTGGATTCGCGATCGCCCCTGGATTCGTGGGCCCGCGCGGAGGGGTGACCACCACCGTGTCCACCGGCGCGGGCTTCGGCGGCGCGATGATGAGCCGGCCGTTCAGGAGGTTGCCCGCGAGGATGGGAGAAGGAGGTGTGACCTTCGGCATCGGAGGATGGTGCCCCGAGGAGATCGGGAATCCAAGTACCCCGGCGGGCCGATCAGACCCGCGCCCGAGCCCGCGCCCGAGCCCGCTCAGGATCGATCGAGTGCAGCTGACGAACGGGACGAACTACGTCCCCCACCTCTCTGCCACGTTCGCAGGCAGTCCTCCCCACCGACTCCGCGCCCGCGCCAGAGCGAGGGCCCCGATCCGTAGACAGAGCGAGGCCGCAGCTGGCTGCGACGGTCGTGAACGTGATCGTGGTCGTGAACGTGAACGTGAACGAATCAGTCGATCGCGTGGCTGATCCAAGAGGCCTTCACGTCCACGACCACGTTCAGGTACGTGAACGTGAACGAATCAGTCGATCGCGCGGCTGATCGAAGAGGCGTTCACGTCCACGACCACGTTCAGGTTCACGTTCACGTTTGGAGATCTCGACCCGCCCGCATCTCGTCGGCCGTCGTCCCGATCTCACGCGCTGCCCCTCGGCGTCGCGCCGACACCTTGGAATGCAGGTGTGCGACCCGACTACGACTGTCTCCGCTTCTCAGAAGCAGCCCCGCACCCCTGGAGTCGCGGAGTCCTGACACGTGCCGGACACGCAGTCGCTGCTGTCACGGCAGAGCTGGCGGCAGGTGCTGCCGATGCACGCCGCGCCTCGGACGCACGAGTTCGCGAACATGCACGCGCCTCCCACGGGCGTCGTGCCCGCCGGCAAGCACGCAAAGATCGCCGGGTCCCCAGCCGCCGGCGAGAAGCGCACGCACGCCTCGCCACTGGGGCAGTCCTGCTCGTAGAGGTCGCAGGCTTCCATGCACGAGCGAAGGCAGGAGTCGGACTCGCCCAGCGGCAGACCGCACACCGTGTCGGGATCGCTGCAGTCGCCCGTACTCCCTGCGCGGCAGATGCGGGTGCACACCGAGCTCGTGCCCGTGACGATGCAGGCGAGCCCGCGCTGGCAGTCGTTGTCGAACGTGCACGTCGCGCCGAGGGCCCGCGGACTCGATGCCAGAGGACCGCAGCGCGTCGGGAAGCTGGACGCGAAGCACCCATTGGCGGCACCTGGGCAGGTGCTCGGGACGAAGGGATCGCAGTCACCCACGGGGGTGCACAGCGGCGCGGGCGGCGTGTCCGTCGGCGCGTCGACGCCCGCGTCCTCCACGATGCCTGCGTCGTTCCCCACCGGCCGACAGCCGGGCGCGCTCGCGCACGTCGCTGCATCCAGCAGCGAACACGGTGTCGGGCTCCCCTCGCAAGGCGGGCTCGAGTTCCACTCGCATCCATTGGAGACGCACGCGTCGCGATCGGTGTGATGAGGGCACACGAAGGGTGCGCCATCGCAGAGCGAATCGAAGCTGCGCCACTCGCAGCCGTCCCTCGCGCGGCACTCGAACGCGTCGAAGTAGCGCGAGCACGGTCGCGGTGAGCCCGTGCAGCCCCGCTGGTAGCAGCCTGGGGCACACTCCGTGGTGCCGCTGCAGGGCGCGGCCGTGCCCTCGCACACGGGCGGTGGCGTGTCAGGGGGCGTGTCGAGGCGTGGCGCATCCACAGGTACGAACGGAACGTCTCGTCCCGCGTCGAGCGCTTCGCCAGTGGCGCACCCCATCCACAGGGTGCAACAGGACCACACGCACCAGAGGCGGACGCCCCATCCGATTCGCTTCATGTGCCGAGCATCACGGGGCCGCGCGCGGCCTGTCAAGGTCAGTGTGGCGGCGAGCCGATGTGACTGCTCACGGCCCGCGTAAGAATGACTGCTGCATTCGGCCGCGCGAGAGCCCCGCATTCGTCGTTGCTCGTCGGTCGCTTGCGGCCAGCAAACTCCCTCCTCGCGCCTACCCTTTTGAGCTCCGGCGCGCCCTCGGTGCTGACGCAGCCATTCTTACGCGGGTCCTCAGCGCCTGGGCTTCACTCGGTCGGGGATCGGGAAGTCGTCGTTGAACGCGGGGTCGCGGGGGAAGCGCAGGGCCTCGCGGTGGATCGAGAGATCGCGTCGCAAGCGCAGCGCGACCTGGCGTTGCGACTCCCACGCCTCGGTCCCCACGGGGAGCTTGCTCAGCGCCGCGATCGCGTCGGTCACCCGGCGCTCGGCGCGGCCCAGCGCGCCCGCCATCTCGCGCATGATCTCCGACTGCAGCGCTGCGTGCGCTTGCTTGGGATCGATGATCACCCGCACGTTGTCCAGATCGGATCGCCGCGGCTCGTCCTTGATCTCGTCCGCCAGCTCTTGCACCCGACTCTTCATGCCGACCTCGTGTCCATGCGGGATGAGCGTGCATCCTAGAGCACCGATCGGGTCGCTTCCACGCAGGACCGAACGCGCTGGGCCGTGCCGCAGCGCGGCGCGGGACTTGACCGATCGCGCTTCGGCTTGCATCGCTCGCTCGTGACGATGCTTCATCGATGGACGAGCGCGCTGCTCGCGGGCGCTCTGACGCTCGGCTGTGGCGACGACGACGCAGCGCCCGCGGCCCCGCCCGAGGCGATCGAGGTGGCCGACGAGGTCGCCGAGGAAGAAGCGCCCGAGCTCGAGGAGGACGAGGCGCCGCCCGCCGTGAGCCCCACCAGCCACGACGTGCTCTTTCTGATCGTGCACGACGAGCCGCTTCTGCCGAGCGAGCAGCGGCAGCTCGGCGTGCTCGAGGAGCGGCTCGAACGACGGCGCCGCTTCGACGTCGAGCAGCGCGACGCGACCGACGAGGAGCGCGCGCTCGCCGAGCTCTTCTGGGATCCCGACGCGACCGACGAGGCCCGCGCAGCCGCGACGTTTCCCGCGACCTTCGGCTCCGCGAGCCGGGTGCTCTTCATGCAGCTGATGCCGCCCCGCACGCTGAGCGACGGCGATCGCGCGACCGAGGGCTACGGCGCGATCTTGCTCCTGGACACGAGCACCCACGCGGCGACGTTCGTGGGTCAGCTCGACGAGGACGGCGCGTGGCACCTCACGGACGATCGCTGGGCGCTCTGGCTCGGAGGTCTCTTGCGCAGCTCGGAGGGGAGCTGATGGCCTCCGCTCCCGGCGAGGCCGTGCGTGGACGCGAGCGCCGTGCGCGGGTGCGCGCGATCGCGGTCGCCTGCGCGTGCGCGCTGATCGCGCTCGCGGCGACGGCGCGCGCGGGCGATCGGCCCATCGAGCTCTTCTTCGGCAACATGTCGCCCGACGGAAGCCGCCCCGAGTGCATGCGCGACGTGGTGCGCGAGCTGCGTCGTCGGGATCCGATGGGCGAAGTGAACCTCTCGCGCATGGGCGAGAGCGGGATCCGGCGCCTGGTGGCGCGCGAGGACGACGACGACTTCATGGCGTGGACCGCCGACGATCTGCGGCCGATCATGGAGCGACGACGCGAGACCCCGCTCGATGCGCTCGCGCTCGTCGACTGCCGCGCCGAGGGGACCGAGGGCGACGCCGCCGACGTGCTCGTGCTGTCCGCGTCCGGCGGCATCGCGCGCTTTCGGCTGCGCGGACGATCGATCGATCCCGAGCGCGCCGCATGGATCGGCAGGACGGTGCTGATGCACGCGTTCCTGGGATTCAGTCCCTGACTCCCTGGATGCGAGCGGGCGCGGGCTGGCCGAGGACCGGGTCAGCTAGTGTCTGTCGGTACGAGAGGGCGAGGGGCGGGATGCGCTCCGCGTGATGTGGGACCGGTCGCGGGATGCGGGTCGGCCGCGGTGTCCGACACGGTCGTGGCGCTGGTCACGGTCACGGGATCGGTCGCGGTGGCCGGCGACCTTCGCCGCCGGCCACCGTCTCTCGCTACCGCATCACCTTGAACAGCGTGCGCGCGACCTTGTCGAACGCGTCCACCAGCTCGATCTCGTCGTCGATGTAGCCGAGTGCCGCGCTCATCTCGAGGCACGCCCGCACTTCATCTGCGCTGCCCATCGCCGTCTGCATGCGCATGCGGTGATGTCCTCCGCGCTGCATCGAGCCCTCGGC
>CAYZQM010000108.1:5927-20243 GCA_964480175.1 uncultured Sandaracinaceae bacterium | reverse complement strand
GATCTCCGGCGCGTCGCTCGGCGCATCCGTCGGCGCGCCAGCGTCCCCACACGACACCAACAGGAGCGAGAGCGCGAGCGACCGGTGGATGAAAAACATGACCGAACGGTCACCGAATGGCTGGCCGCGGTCAAGGCCCCTCGGAGCGACCTCCGGTGATGGGCCGGCGGCTCACTCGCTCACGGGCGCCGCGCTCACCGCGCTCTCGGGCACGATGCCGCGGATGGCCACGCCGTCGTCGACCGCGAGATAGACGTCGACCTCGTGGCGGTCGGCGTCGCGGCTGAACTCCCGGCCCCACGCCTGGTCGCGGATCCGAGCGACGTCCTCGCCGTAGAAGAAGATCTCCGTGCCAGCCGCGACGCGGACCGCGGTGCCGTCTTCTTCGCGCGCGATGCGTGCGGGGATCGCGTCCGCGGCGAGCGCGTGATCGGCCGGCGGCGGGCGCACCCCGACGGCGTCCATGCTCGAGGCCGTGAGCTCGGCCTGGATGTAGCCGACCAGGTACGGGCCCACGCCGATCCGCACGCCGTGCCAGCCATCGCGCGAGCGGATCACCACGACGGTGAGCGGCGGATCGAGCACGGGCAGGGTGGTGATCACGTCGCCGCCCGGGCGCTCGAACACGCGCACCGCTTGGCCCGCGGGCAGCATCATCGCGTCCCCCGCGTTGAGCTCCGGGTCGACGCCATCGAAGGTCGGTCGGTCGCGGAGCAAGTCCCCCGAGACGATGCCGCTGAAGGGCCCGAGATCCCCGGCGCCCTCGCGGCCGAGGCGAGGCCTCAGATCGACGCGGAACGTGCCGTCGGCTTCGGGGCTCATGAGGCCGATGGGATCGTTCTCGCCGAGGTACACCGGCGTGCCGTCGATGCGGCCGCGCTGCGCGGCGAAGACCATCGTGCGCGAGATCGGCACCCAGCCGTGCACCACCATCGCGCCGCCGACCGTGACCGCGATGCGGCCGTTGTTCGGCGGGCAGTCCACGCGCAGGCGCACGCCCTCCGAGAGGTAGCCGAACGCGGGCGCGCCGTCGTCGGGACCGGCGTAGAGCGCCGGGTCGGTGCCCCCGCGCGCAACGACGACCGAAGGCCAGCCCGTGGGCGCGCCGCCCGAGCACTCCGTCGGTCCACCGGAGCCGCCGCCGCTGCCGCCTCCCGAGCTGCTCGCCACCGTGTTCGTTTCGCTGCGCCCGCCGCAGCTGGGCAGAGCGAAGAGTGCGAGGGCCACGAGCAAGGAGGAAGAGAGCACGCGCGTCATGCCCGATCCGTAGCCGATCGGAGGGCCCCCGGCGAATTGGTGGCGGGCGGCGTCAGGAGACCACGAGGTCGTAGAGCATCTTGAGCAGGGCCGCCGTCAGCGCGGCCGTCACCGCGCGCTGCACGAACACCGCGCCCAGGCGCACGGTGGCGCGCACCCCCACCAGACCGCCGATCCCGCTGCCCGCCGCGACCGCGAGTCCTCGCGTCAGATCGATCCACTCGCCCGCCCAGACGAACACGACGAGCGCGCTGATGGTGAGCGCGAGCGCCGCGTAGCTCTTGAGGACGTTGGCCCGCAGCACCCCGATGTCGGTCGCGTGACTCAAGAAGAGCAGCAGCACGATGCCGACGCCGGCTTGGAGGAAGCCGCCGTACACCCCGACGCCGAGCAAGCCGAGCGCGACGATGGGCTTCAAGCGCCGCGCGGTCTCGTCCGACGGGCCCGCGAGGCTCGCCGCGGGAGCGTCGCGGGGAGCGCCGTCTTTGGGCGCGCTCGGATCGGGCTGCGGCTTGCGCGCAGGCAGCAGCGCGACGACGAGCATCACGACCATCGTGATGACGATCGCGAGCTCCATCGCGTCGGCCGAGAGGCGCGTCGCGATGGACGAGCCCCCGACCGCGCCGATCATCACGAGCCCGAGCATCGTGCGCTCGACCGGGCGCACCCGATAGCCGGCGCGATGAAAGCCGAGCACCGCCATCGTGCTCTGCGACAGGATGCTCACGCGGTTGGTCGCGTTCGCTGCGTCCGCCGGAAGGCCGGCCCAGATGAGCGCGGGCAACAACAAGAGCGAGCCCGCGCCCGCGACCGTGTTCACCGCGCCCGCGGTCAGGCCCGCCGCGAAGAGCAGCGCGAGCTCGAGGACGGACGGGTCGGCCAAGCGAAACGGTCCGTCAGGGGATCGGGCAGCTCGCGCCGTCCGGCAGGCACATCCGCTCCCACGCGCCGCTCGGGGTCTCGCACGGCGTGCAGATCTCTCCGTCGGCGCAGTTGGCGTCGCCGCACGCGCGCAGGCACTCGCCGTCGTGCATCACGCCGACGCCCGCGTCGCCTGCGACGCAGCCGTTCGAGTACGTGTTGCCGTCGCAGCCGCACACGGGCGCGTAGATGCCGGGGCAGATGCGGCCCGCAGGCTCGGGCGGCACCACGCACATCGGTACGCTCGCGCAGCGATCGCAGCCGAAGCCGTCGCCGCACGGCGCGGCGCAGAGCGCGTCCTCGCACACCAGGCGCCCGCACTCGCACGCGCTGCCATCGACGTAGCCGCAGCCGTCGGGCGGCGGCGGGCACGGCGTGGGCAAGCAGCCCGCATCGTCGTCCTGGCCCGCGTCGTCGAGCGTGCCGGCGTCGTCCAGTGCGGGCGCGTCGGTTCCGGTGTCCTCGCTCGGCGCGTCGCTCTCGATGGGCGCGTCGATCACGGAGGTGTCGAGCGCGCGGGTGTCGCTGGGCACGTCGCGCTCACTCGGAGCGTCGATCGAAGGGGCGTCGGGGACGTCCTCGGCGGGGTCGCAGCCCATCCATCCGAGCGAGAGGAACATCAGCGCGCAAGCAAGGGAGAGCGTCTTCATGGCGCGAGTATGTTCGACGCCGCGAGGCCCTCAACCTCGAAGGAGCCAAGGGGGCATCACGGGGTATGCTCGCGACCCCGAAGGAGCCCATGAGCCAGACCCTGACCCTGCGACTCGAGTCGTACGACAAAGACGCCCAGCGCCTGGTGGCCGCGGCCCAGACCCTCGCGGACGAGCGCAAGCACGCGGAGGTCGAGCCGCTGCACCTCTTTTTCCGGCTGCTCGAGCGCTCGGACGCCACGCACACGGCGGTGCGCCGCGCCGGCGTCGATCCCACCGACGTGCTCGTCGAGGCCGAGGCCCAGCTCCGCAAGATGCCGAAGGTGTCCGGCTCGGTCGCGTACCTCTCGACGCGCTTGCTCGATCTGCTCACCCGCGCCGAGGGCGAGGCCGCGCGCGTTCGCGCGTCGGTCAGCGTCACGCACCTCTTCCTCGCGTGCGCCCAAGAGTCGAGCGGCGGCATCGCGTCGGTGCTGCGCACCTGCGGCCTGTCGGGCGCGGTGCTGCGCGCGAGCTTCTCCGAGGACACGGCGCCGCGCTCGGGGAACGGCAACGGCAACGGCGTGAGCGCCGTCGCGCGCACAGGCGCCGATCCGCTCACCGAGTGGGGCATCGATCTCGTGGCGCAGGCCGAGCGCGGCGAGCTCGACCCGGTGATCGGCCGCGACGACGAGCTGCGCCGGATGATGCAGATCCTCGCGCGGCGCTTCGAGAACAACCCGCTGCTCGTCGGCGAGACCGGCATCGGCAAGCACTCGATCGTGCGCGCGTTCGCCCAGCGCATCGCGCGCGGCGACGTCCCCCAGCTCTTCTCGGGCAAGCGCATCGTGGAGATCGATCTCGCGCTCTTGAGCGCGGGGACCAAGCTGCGCTCCGAGGCCGACGAGCGCATGCGCGCGCTCCTCGCCGCCGCGCGCGACAGCGCGGGCCAGGTGATCCTGTTTCTCCCCGACCTCGCCCAGCTGGTGAGCGACAAGAGCAGCCAAGGCGCTGGGCAGCTGCTCGGATCGGCGCTGGGGCGCGGAGACGTGCGAGGCATCGCGCTCGCGAGCCCGGACGGCGCGAAGAAGGCCGAGGAGGCCGACCGCGCGCTGCTCTCGCGCTTCGCGCCGATCGCGATCGAGCCGCCCAGCGCGGACGAGGCGGTGGAGATCCTGCGCGGCATCGTGGGCCGCTACGAGAGCAGCCACGGCGTGACCATCAGCGATCAGGCCATCCTGGCGTCGGTGCGCCTCGCCAAGCGCTACGTGCCGAGCGCGATGCTGCCCAAGGCCGCCGTCGATCTGCTCGACGAGGCCGCCGCGCGGGTGCGCGTCGAGCAGGGCGCCGCGCCACCCGAGCTCGAAGGCATGCGCCGCCGCCTCGCACTCTTGATGGCGCAGCTCGAGGCGCTCGTCGACGACCCGGAAGAAGACGCCAAGCGCACCCACGGCAAGCTCGACGCGGAGGCGAGCGCGTTGAAGCCGCAGGTCGAGAGCGCGCAGAAGGCCTGGCAGACGGCGCAAGAGGCCACGGCGGGGCTCGCGCGGATCGAGGCCGAGCTGAGCGAAGCGCGCGCGGCGCGAGACGCTGCGGCGGCCGCAGGCGACAACGCGCGCGCGGGGGAGCTGCGCTTCGGCACCATCCCGCTGCTCGAGAAGCAGCTCGAGACCGCGCGCGCGGCCGCGGCCGATCAGCCGGCCATCCGGAGCCGGGTGATGGAGAGCGACGTCGCCGACGTGGTCGCTGCGTGGACCGGCGTGCCGGTGAGCCGGATGATGCAAGAGGAGACGGAGAAGCTCCTTCAGATGGAGGCGCGCCTCCGCGAGCGCGTCGTCGGGCAGGACCCCGCGCTCGAGGCGGTGAGCCGCGCGGTGCGACGAGGTCGGGTCGGCCTGCGCGATCCCAAGCGCCCGATCGGGAGCTTCCTGTTCCTGGGACCGACCGGCGTGGGCAAGACCGAGCTCGCCAAAGCGCTCGCCGAGTTCCTCTTCGACGACGAGGCGTCGCTGACCCGCCTCGACATGAGCGAGTTCATGGAGAAGCACAGCGTCGCGCGCTTGCTCGGCGCGCCACCCGGCTACGTCGACAGCGAGGAGGGCGGCTTTCTGACCGAGGCCGTGCGCAAGCGTCCCTACTCGGTGATCCTGTTCGACGAGATGGAGAAGGCGCACCCCGACGTCTTCAACATCCTCCTGCAGGTGCTCGACGACGGACGACTCACCGACTCGCGCGGACGCCTCGCTCACTTCGCGGACACGGTCATCATCATGACCTCCAACGTCGGCAGCGCGTCGATCCTCGATCACGGCGAGGGCGTGACCCGGGAGCAGATCCGCGAGCAGCTCGACCGCGAGCTGCGCAAGCACTTCCGCCCCGAGTTCTTGAACCGCATCGACGACACGGTGATCTTCGATCCGCTGAGCAAGGTCGATCTCCGGGGCATCGTCGACATCCAGCTGCGCCTGCTCGCGCGCATGATCGCGGAGCGCGGGGTGCGCCTCGAGGTCACCGACGCGGCCAAGGATCGGCTCGTCGATCTCGGCTACGAGCCGGCGTTCGGCGCGCGCCCGGTCAAGCGGGTGATCCTCAAGAACCTGCAGGACCCGCTCGCGGAGGAGATGCTCAAGGGCGGCTACGTCCCGGGCGACGTGGTGCGGGTGGACGCGGGCGACGGAGCGTTCAGCTTCGTCCACGAGCGGGACAAGGCGCAGGCGTGAAGCGGACTCTGTGTGGGCTCGCCGCGCTCTGCGTGGCCCTGACGTTCGCCGCGCCCGCGCGCGCGCAGGATGGCGATCCGGTCGACGAGCAGTTCGAGCTCTGGGCCGGCGGCTTCATCAGCGGACCGATCGCGGGCGATCTGTTCACCATCTCCGACGTCCACTTCCGCACGTGGAACGACTTCAGCCCGCACTGGATCCTGGTGCGGCCCGGGCTCGCGCTCCGCTTGATGGACGGGATGTTCGCCGTGGTCGGCTACGCGTGGACGCCGCACTTCAGCCAGCGCGACAGCGTGGGCTTCGTGGACGAGCACCGCATCTGGGAGCAGTGGCAGTGGGAGATCCACGATCCGCCCTCGGGCTTTCGCTTTCAGATGCGCACCCGGCTCGAGCAGCGCTTCCGTCCGCAGCTCGAGCTCGACTGCGCGTGGCGCATCCGGCAGATGCTGCGGATGAGCGTGCCGATCGATCGGGCGCAGCGAGTGCTCTTCGTGCTGTGGGACGAGCTCTTCATCGGCCTCAACGACGTCGTGGGCGGCTACCAGCGCACGGGCCTCGATCAGAACCGCATCTTCGTGGGCTGGGCCTTCGTCGCCGCGCCCGGCGCGCTGCGCTTCGAGCTCGGCTACTTCAACCAGTGGATCCATCGCCCAGGCAACCCGATGGGCGACGCGATGAACCACGTCGCGATGCTCAACACCTACGTGAGCTGGCGCTGACTCAATCGCCCATGAGGCGGACCGACTGTGCGCTCTTGATGCGCACGCTCGGGTCCCACTCGCGGCGCACCTCGTTGAAGCGCGTGAGGCGCTCGCCCTCCATCGCGCGGAAGTGCTCGGGGCGCGTGAACTGATCCTTGGTCAGGTAGATGCGCCCGCCCTCGCGGATCACCTGCTCGTTGAGCGCGTCGATCATCGCCTGGGTCTGATCGCGCACCGGGATGTCGAGCGCGATCGAGATGCCCTCCATCGGGAACGAGATCATGCCCTTGCCCTCGGGCCCGCAGTCCTTGATCACGCAGAGGAACGACGCGCCGCCGTGGCGGGTGAGGATGTCGAGCACCCGCCGCGCGGCGTCGTGTCCCGCCGACTTGGGCAGCACGCACTGGTACTGGGTGAGCCCCCGCCGCCCGTACATGCGGTTCCAGTCGCGCACCATGTCGAGCGGATAGAAGAAGTCTTCCCAGTGCTGGATGCCCTCGCTCTTGCGCACGGCGCTCACGTTGTAGAGCGCGGCGTTGAACGCCTGCACCGACAGCCGCCCGAGCGCGAACTCGGGCAGATCGAAGGGCAGGGTGACCGCGGGCCGAGGATGCGGAAAGCGCCGCGGCGCGTCGGCCGGGTCGGCCCAGTCGCCGGCCATCAACAGGCCTCGACCCATGTGCTTGCCCTGGGTGAGGCAGTCGATCCAACCCACCGTGTAGGGCCAGCGCTGGGCGCCTTCCTTCAGCGCCTCGAGGAACGCGTCGATGTCGGGCACGCGCTTGGTCTCGGTCTGGATCCACGGCGAGCGGATCTTGCGCATCGTGAGGCCCACCTCGAGGATGTGCCCCGTCAGGCCCATCCCACCGATGCTCGCGCGGAACAGATCGCGGTGCGTCTCGTCGGAGCACGTCAGGATGCGACCATCGGCCACGCGCATCTTCAGATGGGAGACGTGCTCGCCGAAGCACCCGTGCGCGTGGTGGTCCTTGCCGTGCACGTCCGAGGCGACCATGCCGCCCAACGTCACGAACTGGGTGCCCGGCGTGACGGGCACGAAGTAGCCGCGCGGGATGAACGTACGGTTGAGCGCGCGCAGCGACGTGCCCGCCTCCGCGCACAGCGCGCCGCTCTCGGGATCGAACGAGAGCAAGCGGTCGGCGAGCACGGTCGAGGCGACCTCGGAGGTGCCGGGCGGGGGCAGCGAGCTGTCGCCGTAGCTGCGCCCCAAGCCCTGCGAGAGCACCGCGCCCTCGGTGAGCCGCTCGAGGTTGGCGGAGCGGACCTCGTGACCCGGCACGCCGACGCGACCCCAGCCCGCGATCGTCTGTCCGACGCGCCCCGGGGACGCAGCAGGGTCGGCCGTGTGAGCGCGCGAGGAGCGAGGGAGCCGTTCGGAGAGCACCACGCTGGCTTGCTACCGCTTCCGCCCGACGGGGTCGAGCGAGCCGCGGTCGAGTCGAGCGAGTGCGCCGCGAGCCGTTGCGAGCGAGGGGTGAGCGGTGCGTCGGCTGGTCGTTTCACACCTGGCGGACGAGAGGAAAAACCCTTGGCGAGTCGGTGGGACCGTGTTCTCATTCCCGCCCATGCCCGGCTCGGTCACCAAGGCAGAGATCATCGAGGCCGTCTACGACAAGGTCGGCGGCTTCTCCAAGAAGGAAGCCTCCGAGATCGTGGAGGCCATCTTCGAGACGATGAAGGACGTCGTCGCGAAGGGGCAGAAGATCAAGATCTCCGGCTTCGGCAACTTCGTCGTCCGCGCCAAGAAAGAGCGCGTGGGCCGCAACCCGCAGACGGGCCAGCCCATCCCGATCAGCGCGCGCCGCGTGCTGAAATTCAACCAGAGCCAAGTGCTCATGGCCGCGCTCAACCCACACCGCCAGCGCGGCTGAGTCGAGCCCTCTTTTTCTTTCGTCTTCACCCGGCTCCCCTCACGCTCGAACCCGCTCGGCTCCATGCATCGGAGCGGCGCGACGAGCGCAACGCAGGCCACACTCGCAGCTGAAGGTCGATGTCGGGTCCCAACGACAAGAAACAGCTCGGCAAGATTCTTCTCAAGCAACGGGCCGTGAGCCCGGCGGAGCTGGATCGGCTGCTCGAGGAGCAGAAGTCGAGCCCCGGCTCCCGGCTCGCGTCCGTCGCGGCCAACGCGGGGGTGGACGAGGTCGAGCTGCTGCGCGCGCTGTCCGATCAGCACCAGGTGCCGGGGATCGATCTGAACCAGCTGGTGGTGCCGGTCTCGAACCTCAGGCTCGTGCCGGTCGAGGTCGCGCGGCAGTACCTCATCCTGCCGTTCTCGCTCTCGGACGAGCAGATCCTCTTGGCGATGGCCGACCCGCAGGACCAGCGGGTGATCGACGAGATCGAGTTCGTCACCGGGCGCACCGTCGGGGTCTACGTCGCGCTGCACGAGCCGCTCACCAAGGTGATCGAGGACGCGTATGCGGCCGCAGCCAAGGGCGACGAGTACTACGTCGGGCCCGCTGCGCCGGCGGACTACCTGGCGTCGCTGGGGCTGAGCGCGCCCGCTCCGAAGGCGCCTGCCAGGCCCCCGCCTCCGCCGCCCCCGAAGGCCAAGGCGGCCAAGCCCCCCGAGGACTTCAGCGATCTCTTCGCGGACGAGGAGCCGTCGGAGCCCGCGCCCGAGGCCAAGGACGGCAAGGGCCGCGCGATCGCTGCGCTCGATCCCGCGTTCGAGTCGCGCGTCGCCGCGCTGCCCACCGAGGAGCCGCGGGTGGAGCGCTCGCGGGGAGAGCGGAAGGTGTTGATCGTCGACGACGAGGACGACATCCGCCGCTTGCTCAAGCGGGTGCTCAGCGATCGCGGCTTCTCGGTGCTCGAGGCGGCGCGCGGCAGCGACGCCTTGCAGATGGTGCGGGATCACGTGCCCGATCTGATCCTGCTCGACGCGATGCTCCCCGAGATCCACGGCTTCGACATCTGTCGCCGCATCAAGGGCAGCCAGAAGTACGGTCACATCCCGATCATCATGATCAGCGCGGTGTACCGGGGCTGGCGCTTCGCGGAGGATCTCAAGGAGTCGTACGGCGTCGATGGCTTCTTGGAGAAGCCGTTCAAGATCGGCGACGTGACCGCCGCGGTCGACGCGGCGCTCGAGGGCGGCGAGGAGGTCGCGCCGCGCGACGAGGACACCATCTCCGAGCCCGCGGGCGAGGCGCTCGCGAGCGGCATCGACGCGTACAAGCGCGGGGATCTCGACACCGCGATCACCCACCTCAAGCGCGGCCTGACGATCGATCCCCTCGCGTTCCGCCTGCACTACCACCTCGGCCTCTTGTATGGGCGGCGCGAGAACGTGTTCGAGGCCATCGCGGCGATGGAGGCCGCGGTCGATCTCTCTCCGCGCAGCTTCGCCGCGCTCAAGAACCTCGCGGTGCTCTACCAACGCGCGGGCTTCAAGCACAAGGCGATCGAGATCTGGGAGCGGGCGCTGGGCAGCGCACAGGACGACGAGACCCGCCTCGGGATCAAAGAACATCTGATGAGCCTGCTCTAAGCCGTCACCGGCAACGCCGATGGCGGTGCCAGCGAACCAGGCGAATCAACCCGTGAGCGGCTGCAACCCAACGCGACTCGAAATCTCGTCGCCTCCCTCACCCGCGGTGAGGTACCCTCCCTCGGCCCCCACCCCTGGATTGCCTTGTTCGTAGCGCGCACATCGGCCCACCCGAGCGGGAGACTCGAATGAAGTTCGTCTGCTCCAACTGCAAGGCGAAGTACCAGATCGCCGACGAGAAGATTCAGGGGCGGACCCTCAAGATGGACTGCCGCCGCTGCAACACGGCGATCACCATTCGAGGCGACCTCCCGCAGCAGGTCGACGACGTGGAGATGGAGGCGGACGTCCCCGCGGCGCGCGCACCGTCGCGGCGGCCCGGCGCAGCGGCTGGGGGATCGTCGGTGGGCGCAGCGCCCTCGCGGCCTCGCAGCGCAGCGGCTACGGGATCGCTCGCGGGGCATCCGTCCCCGTCGTCGCTCGGCGCCGACTTCCGCCGCGGCAGCATCGCGCCCGAGTCGCGCCCCGAGGCCCGCACCAGCGTGCTCGATCAGTGGCACGTCGCGATCAACGACGTGCCCGTCGGTCCCATGCGGCGCGAGGAGGTCTCGCGAAAGATCGCGACCGGTGCGGTGACGGCCGAGTCGCTCGCGTGGCGCGAGGGCTTCGACGATTGGCGTCCGGTGCGCGACATCCCGGAGCTCGCCGCGCTGCTTCGCAAAGCGGAGCCGCTGCCCAACCGCAGCATGCCCGGACCGCGCGGCGCGACGGGCGCGGGCGCGCGCCTCGCCGCGGCGTCGCCCAGCCGATTGGGGGGACCGCGTCCCGCGGCCGCGAGCTCGACGGCCGCCGCTGCGCGCGCCGGGAACGTCGTGCCGATCGGGGGGCGGCACGGTGGCGCGGCGCCTGCGATCGAGGAGTTCGAGTCGCTCGAGGGCGAGGGTGATCAGGACGAGGCGACGCAGGTCGCGTCCGCGGCGGACCTCGGCCTCCTCGCGCTCACGTCGAAGCCCGAAGCGAAGGCGACGCCCAAGGCGCCCGAGAAGCCGAAGGCGCCGGAGCGCCGCGATCCCACGGGGCCTGCGAAGGTCGCGCCGCCGCGGCCCAAGAACGACGTGTTCGCCAAGCCGGTGGCGGCTGCGCCCGCCGCGCCGGTCGCCGCGCCCGAGCCGATCGACGACGGCCTGCCGCCCCTCGTCTCCCCGAGCTTGCCGCCCGCGGAGCCGGTGGCTGCGGCGCCCGCCGCTGCGTTCGCGCCTGCGCCCATCGCGCCTGCGCCTGCACCTGTCGCGGTCTCGACGCCGCCCGAAGAGAAGCGTCGCCGCGGCCTGCCGGTCGGCGCGTGGATGGGGATCGCCGGCGCGATGGCGTTCGGTGTCGTCTTCGCGTTGATGGCTGCGCAGCGGATGTTCCCCGCGGCGTCCACCGCGCCCGCGACGGCTGCGGTGGTGCCGCCGCCCGCGACGCCCACCGGCCCCGTCGAGGCGCCGCTCGAGATCGATCCCGTCGTGGAGGCGCCGCCGGAGACGCCGCCCGTCGCCGAGGTCGCTCCCGAGACGCCGCCGGAGACGCCGCCGACCGCGCCCACCGGGGGCGGCGGTCACAGCACCGGGCGCACCACGACCGGCTCGAGCGGATCGAGCGGTAGCTCGACCGGCAGCGGCAGCACCGGCTCCAGCGGCAGCGCCGCGCTCAGCCCCGACTTCGCGCGCCTCGCCGACGACACGACCGGGCCCCGCACGATCAACAGCGAGGCGACGCGCCGCTCGCTCGGCGACAGCGCGAGCACCTCGGGCAGCGAGCTCACCAGCGAGCAGATCTCGCACGTCGTCACCCGCGAGCGCGCGGGCCTCCAGCGCTGCTGGGAGACGGCCATCCGCGGGATGCGCGAGACGCCCACGGTCCGCATGGACATCGACCTCACCATCGGCAGCTCGGGCACCGTCACCGCCGCCTCTGCGCGCGGTCCGTCGGTCGGCACGCTCACGGACTGCATCGAGCGCAGCGTCCGTCGCTGGCGCTTCCCGTCGTCGAGCGGGACCAGCCGCACGAGCTTCCCCATCGTCTTCTCCGGCACCAGCTGACGGTCCTCGGCGATCCCCGCGTGCGGGTGGGCCTCGTGCTCCTCGTGGTGCTCGCGCTGATCTACGGCGCCCTGCGCACCTCGAACCACGCGGCCGCCGATCGGCTCGCGGGCGCGTGCATCCGGATGCGCGACGCGCGCGATCGCTGGTGGGCGGACAACGAGGACACCTTCGCGCGACTGCTCGGCGACGACCTGGCGTTCATGCGCGAGCTCTTCCTGGGGATCGGCGAGGAGCCGTGCCACGACGTCGAGGCGCGCTTGCGGCGGCCGCTGGTGCTCGGCTCGCTCGAGACGTGGCAGGGCGAGCCGTGGTCGCCGGAGCGGCTGGAGGAGCTGCGCGCGGTGATCGCGCGGGTGCGCGTGCGCTGCGTACCGATCTTCGTCGAGCTCTTCACCGATCTGCGATCGCTCGGGCCCGAGGCTGCGCCGCCCGACATCCCCGCCGCGGCCGAGGCCGCGTGCGACGACATGACCGGCGCGTTCGAGCGCTACGGAGCGCTCGACCGCGAGTCGACGGAGCCCATCCGGCTCACGGCGTGGCCCGCGCAGATCGAGGCGATCGCCGAGGGGCTCGAGGGCTTCGCCGAGTGACGGACGTGCGCGCGCGCGCCGCGGGTCGCACGATCGGCCGGTGAAGAACCCGAAGAAGAAGCGGGAGCGCACGGTGCGCCGCGAGGCGTCGCGGGATCTGGACGCGCTCGCGGAGGCCCGGCGAAAGCTCGCGGCGCTCGAGGTGGGGGGCTCGCCGGAGCGCGCGACCGAGCTCGACTCCGCGTCGCAGATCGAGGGCAGGGCCGAGGCGCTGACGTGCTTTCGCTGCGAGCACTCCCTCAAGCTGCTCGAGCACCGCGCGCTGCACCACCCGTCGGCGGGCTCGGTCCGCGAGCTGTCGTTGGCATGCCCGCAGTGCGGCACGCGCAGGGTCGCCTACTTCCGCGTGCGCGCCGCCAACTAGAGCACCGGCGCTTCAGCGCGCGCGGCGCAGCGGCGCGGGCTCGGGCGCGGTCCACTCCGCGATGCGCGCCGCGAGCTCGTCCAGATCGAAGGGCTTGCGGACGATGGCGAGCACGTCGTGCGGGCGCTGTCCCACGGGCGCGCCCGTCATCAGCGCGATGCGGCGGACCCGGCCGGAAGCGACGAGGTCGCGGGCGATCGCGAGGCCGTCGTGCTCGCCGAGGCGAAGGTCGACGAGCGCGAGATCGAAGGTGCCCTCGGTCGGGACCTCGGCGGGCCCGCCCGCGCCGATCGCGCTGATCCCGGAGAGGCTGAGCGCCGTGGTGACCAACCCGCGGATCGAGGTCTCGTCATCGAGCACCAGCACCTGCGTCGTCGCGCGCGCCCGCGGTCGGGTGCCGCTCGCCACGCCCGCGGGCCGCACCCGCTCGCGGCTCACGCGCTCGGTCGGGATCACGCTCGCGGGCTTGCGCGTCGTCGCGCGGCTGCGCGGCTCCCCGTCCGGAAGCGAGAGGGTCGCGACCATCGCGCCCGCGCTCACGGTGAACGCGAGCGAGCCCTCCGCGCGCCGCGCGATGCGGTCGACGAGCGTCAGGCCGATGCCGCGTCCCGCGCCTTTGCTCGTCCGGCCGATCACCGGAGCGCTCGCGCCGTGCGCGGGGTTCTCGACCCGGATCGCGATGCCGTCGCGCTCTCGGCTCGCGCCGATGAGGACCCGCTCGCCGCGGCGGCTCGCTTCGATCGCGTTCTTGAGGAGGTTCGAGAGCGCGGAGAGCAGCTCGGATCGGGTGACGCCGACGCGCAGCTCCGCGGGCGCGCTCACCTCGAGACGGACCCCGCGCTCCTGTGCGAGCGGCTCGACGAGCTCGCGCGCTTGGGTGATCAGCACGGCCACCGACGCGCGGCGATCCGCGGCCCGGGGCGCGGCCTTCGTCGCGGGCGCGTCGTCGGTGGCGATCGAAGCGGCATCGATCGCGACCATCGCCGCGGCTTCGATCGCGGCGAGCGCGTCGTCGGCCCGCGCGGTCGCGCCGCCCTCACGCCGCGCGATGCGCGCCCAGCCCGCGACGCCCGTCACCGCGTTGCGCACCTCGTGCAGCGCGGCGTCCATCGTCGCGTCGCGCGCCGCGACGATCACTCCGTCGCTCGCGTACAGACACGCGAGGCGCCCGTCGATGCTCGAGGCCGTGCCCTCTTCGAACGACTCGACGATCAGCGCCTCGACCGCCTCTGCGTCCAGACCCTCTTGCTGACAGAAGGCGGCGACCTGCTCGCGACATGCGTCGGTGCCGGGACGAGGCACGAACGCCACCCTCAGCCCGAGCTGTTCGAGGAAGCGAACCATCGACTTCGGTCCACGCATCGATCGCGGTGGAGACTAGCAGCGACGTTCGTCGACCACTATTCAACAATCATCTTCCAGTATTGCGGTAGCCGCTTGGAGTGGACCTGGGGACGTGTCGCGCTGCGAGGCGCTCGGCTACACTCCGCGGCCTATGGATCGACGAAGCTTTCTCTCCTCGGCGGCGGC
>CAYZQM010000108.1:0-5917 GCA_964480175.1 uncultured Sandaracinaceae bacterium | reverse complement strand
ACCAGCCACGCCGTGTGGCTCGGCCTGGTGATTGGCGCGCTGTTTCTCGTGCGCTTATCGGCGCGGCGGTCACCATGCCTGCGTGGCTGAGCGGCTGCGGCGCGGCGACCTCGCGCGTGGAGCTGGGCGTGCGCGAGACCGATGAGCTCTTGTCGCGCCTCGACGTCGGTCTCGGCGCCGTGCAGGCCGAGCCGAGCGGGGGCCTCGTGGCCGCGCAGCCGTGGCACGTGCGACCCGAGCTCGGGGAGTCGATGCTGCGCCTCGGCACGCAGGCGCTCGTCGTCGCGGACGTCGCGCGATCGATCCCGACGAACGTGCGCGTGCCCGACCCGCTCCGCACGCGGCTGCTCGAGACGCTGCCGATCCTCGATGACTGCACCGCGCAGTACCACCGCCTGCTCTCGGGCACGCCGCCTGCGGTGCGGCGCCGGATCGATCGCGCGTTCCGCGCCGATCCCGAGCTCGCGATGAACGTCGCGTCGTACCTCGATGGGCGGGGCCGCGCGCTCGGCATCTCCGGCGAGAGCCGCATCCGCATGCGCTCGAACGCGTCGCACGTCACCACGCGCATCCGTCGCCAGTCGGCGAGCGCGATGATCGACGACTGCGTCGCCAAGGTCGAGGCGACCGTCGCGCGCAGCGGCGGATCGATCGCGGCGCTGCGCGCAGCGGCCGCGGGCGGGTTCGTGGACGCGATGTGGCAGGCGGTCGACGGCGACCCGGGCGGCGCCGCGCTCGCGCCTCCGCCTCCGCCCCCCGGCTACGCCGCGACGCCGAGCGGCGTCGTGGTGCCCGCGCCGCCGCCGGTGAGCGAGCCCTACGAGCCGCCGGGCAGCCCCGAGCCCGAGACGGGCGGTGAGTCGCCCGGGGACACCGAGCTGATCGTCGGAGGCATCTTGATCGGTGCGGGCGTCGCCGTGTTCGGCATCGCGACGCTCATCGGTTTCGCGGCGGGCAACGCGGGCTTGGGCGCGCTGATCGGCGCGACGCCCGGCGGCGCGCTGGTGATCACCGGCATCATCCTCTTGATCGTCGGCGCGGTGCAGAACGCCAACGCCGGCTGAGCTCTGGCGCGCCTGGATCCTCTCCCGCGATCCGCTGTCGCGATCACCGGCATGGGCGCCGTCTCCGCGCTCGGCGTCGGGGTCGCCGCGCTGCGCGACGCGGTGCTCTGCGGACGCGATGGAATGCGCCCGATGCGCCGCCTCGATCTCGCGCCGCTCGCGCCGATCCACCTCGCGGGCGAGGTGACCGCCGAGCCCCTCGATGCGCGGCGCTGGGCCCTGCTCGCGGCGCGCGAGGCGTGCGCGGACGCGGGCCTCGATCCCGCGGCGGGGCGCGTCGCGGTGATCGTGGGCACCACCGACGGTGAGGGCGCGATCGAGTCGATCGCCGACGCGCTGCACGACGCGCTCGGGCTCTCCGGGCCGGCCATCACCATCTCGACCGCGTGCTCGTCGAGCACGAACGCGATCGGCCTCGGTTGCTCGCTCCTCGATCGCGGCGAGGCCGACGCGGTGATCGCTGGCGGCGCGGAGCGCTTGCTGATCGAGATGTTCGGAGGCTTCGCGGCGCTCGGCGTGCTGAGCGAGTGCAAGTGCGCGCCGTTCGGAGAGGACGTCGGCACCACCCTCGGCGAGGGCGCCGGCTTCTTGGTGCTCGAGCGCGACGGCCGACGCGCCGCGCGGGGCTACGTGCTGGGCCACGCGTTGAGCAGCGACGCGTTCCACGAGACCTCGCCCGATCCCCGCGGCGACGGCACCGCGCGCGCGATCCGCGCGTGCCTGAGCGACGCGCAACTGACGCCGGCCGACATCGACTACGTGAACGCGCACGCGACAGGCACCGCCGCGAACGACGACGCGGAGTGGCGCGGGATCGAGAAGGCGCTCGGGGCGCGCGCGTCGGTGGTCCCCGTCAACGGCACCAAGGGGCTCTTGGGTCACGCACAAGGCGCGTGCGGTGTGCTCGAGGTCATCGCCACGCTCGCGTGCATGCAGCGCGGGCGGCTGCCCCCGAGCGTGCGCATCGGCAAGGGACGAAGGCGCGGGCCGCCGCACCTCGCGCTGGGTCCCGAGGCACCTCTTTCCGACGCGCGCATCGCGCTCGCGAACAACGCCGCGTTCGGCGGCGCCAACGCCGTGCTCGCGATCGGTCTTCAGGCGCGCGCGCGAGAGGCCTCGAGCGATGCACGTCCGGTGCGTATCGCCGGCATCGGTTGCGCCCCGGGCCGCGACGTCGCGCCCTCGGACGAGCACGACCTGCGTCAGAGCGATCCTGCGGGCCGCATGCTCTTGGCGGCCACCGAAGCCGCGCTCGGCGACGCGCAGCTCAAGGTGCGGGGCGCGCTCCGGGACCGCGTCGGGATCTTCGTCGGCGCGGCGCGGGTGTCGCCGTCGACGGTGCGCGAGCTGCGCGCGAGCATCGAGTCGCTGGGCCTCGCGAAGGCGAGCGCGCCGGCGTTCGCGCGGGCCGTGCTGCACGCGCCGGCGGGCGCAGCGTCGCGCTTCCTCGGGTTGCGCGGCCCGACGACGACGCTGGTCGGCGGTGACGTGGCCGGCGTGCTCGCGCTCGCCGAGGCGTGGTCGCTGCTCTCGCACCGCACGGACGCGGACTGGATGTGCGCGGGCGCGTGGGACGAAACCGACGAGCCCAGCGAAGGAGAAGGCGCCGCGTGCGCGGTGTTGAGCGCCGAGCCCGGACCCGGTCCCACGATCCTCGCGACCGGCGTCGCGATGCGGCCCGAGGAGGCGATCGCGTTGGCGTCCGCGTCGAGCGGTGGGCAGGTCCCGATCGTGGCGCTACCCCGCGGACGAACGGGCGCCTATCTTTCGCTCCGCGATCTGCTGGAGGTCGCGCGGAGCGAGCGACGAGACGTGATGGTGATCGCAGAGAGCGCGCGGCTCAGCGTCGCGGTGAAGCTGGGAGCACGGGCGTGAGCGAAGACAGCGTGTTGGATGCGCACCTCGCGCGGCGCGAGGCGGTGCTCGCGCGGGTGCGCCGGGTGCTGATCGAGAAGCTCAAGGTGCCGATGGCGCCCGAGGAGATCGATCTCGACGCGCCGCTCTTCGGCACCGGGCTCGGGCTCGACTCGATCGACGCCGTCGAGCTGGTCGTGGCGATGGAGGCGGAGTTCGGGCTGCGCCTGCCCGAGTCCGAGGTCGGGCCCTGGGCGTTCCGCACCGTGCATGCGGTGGTCGAGCTCGTCGCAGATCGCATCGACGACGGCACGCCGAAGGAGGGCGGGACATGACGACCGACGCGTTGGCGCGGGCGTCGGATGCGCAGCGCGCGCTGCGCACCGCTGCGGTGGTCGCGCGGATCGATCGCACCGTGCCCTTGTGGTTCCGGGGCGACGGAGCGCGCGAGGCCGCGCTGAAGGTGTTGACCTCGCGCCTGCTCTTGCGCGACGGCCAGGCGCAGCAGGCGCTCTTGCTGGACGAGGCGGGCAAGCCGCTCGCGGACGTGACCGTGTGCGCGGACGACGAGGACTACTTGCTGCTCGTCGAGGGGATGCCTCCTGCCGCGTTGCGCGCGCACCTCGAGACCCACCTCGTGGGCATCGACGTCGCGATCGAGGACGCCTCGGCGAGCCACGAGGTGATCTCGGTGCACGGGCCCTTCGCGTGGGAGCTCTTGGTCGAGGTGCTCGGCTCGGACCTGATGGCGCTGCCTTACCTCAACTTCTTTCGGCTCGACGAGGGCTACGCGCTGCGCGGCGGCAAGACCGGCGAGTTCGGCTACGAGCTGGTGCTCGAGCGCGCGCTCGCCGACGGCATCGAGCGCGCGCTGAAGGAGAAGGGCGCGGCGTTCGACGCCCAGACGATCACCGAGGACGCGCTGTCGCTCGCGCGATTCGAGGGGTGGTTCTTCGATCCCCGCGCCGTCCCGGAGGGCGCGACGCCGCTCGAGCTCCAGCTGCAGTGGCGGCTGAGCGCGCGCGACTTCGTGGGCAAGGCCGCCATCGACGCGCGGCGGGCGCGCGAGCGTGCGCAGCCGCGCTCGTCGCAGCGCCTCGTGTGCCTCTTGCTCGATGCGCCCGCACGGCCCGGCGAGGCCGTGTCGTGCGAGGGCGAGAAGGTGGGGACGCTGGTGCGGGTCGAGCGCTCGGAGGTGACCGGGCTCGTCCTCGGCTCGGCGATGGTGAGCGCGCGCTACGCGCACGCGGGGCTGTCGCTCACGATCGACGGCGTGCGCGCCGCGACGATCGCGCCACCGCTGCTCGACAACCGGAGCCTGCACGTGGATCCGCGGCGCCACGCGTACGCGACGCGCGACGAGATCGCGTTCGGGCCGCTCACCCGGCACGCCCTTCCGGAGACGCGATCGTGAGGCGGCTCGAGGGCAAGCGCTTGGTGGTCACGGGCGGCAGCCGCGGCTTGGGCCGCGCCATCGCGATCGAGGCGGCGCGCGAGGGCGCGCAGGTGATCGTGGGCTACCGGCGCAAGGAGAAGGACGCGCTCGATGTGGTCGCGAAGATCACGGAGGCGGGCGGCGCGGCGAGCGCGCTGATGTTGGACGTGCGCGAGTCGATCCAGGTCGAGCGCGCGTTCGCGAGCGTCGAGAAGGAGCACGGGCCGATCGAGCTGTTGGTCACGTCGGCCGGCATCGTGTCCGACGGCTTTCTGGCGACGACCCCGACCGAGCAGTTCCGCGACGTGATGGCGACCAACCTCGACGGCACGATGCACGCGATCCGCGCGGTGCTGCGCGGGATGATCGCGCGGCAGCGCGGGAGCATCGTGGCGCTCGCGTCGGTCGCCGCGTTCCGCGCGAGCATGGGCCAAGCGAGCTACGCGGCGAGCAAGGGCGCGATCGTCGCGATGGTGCGGACGCTCGCCGCCGAGGTCGGCAGCAAGGGCGTGCGGGTGAACGTCGTGGCGCCCGGGGTGATCGACGCGGGGATGGTGAAGGCGACGTCGTCGAAGCGGATCGACGCGTACCTGCCGCACATCGCGCTCGGTCGCTTGGGTAAGGACGAGGAGGTCGCGCGTGCGACCACGTTTCTGTTGTCCGACGACGCGAGCTACATCACCGGTCAGGCGCTGGTGGTCGACGGAGGGCTCTCGCTGTGAAGGGCCACAAGCTGCCCGAGGGGATGAAGGCGCTGCGCCTCGGCGCCGACGCCGTGCAGCTCCTGATCCCGCACCGAAGGCCGTTTCTGTTCGTCGATCGCGTGCTCGGCCTGCGATCGGAGCGAGGCGGCGTCGGCTCGGCGCTCCTGGCGAGCAAGGCGGTGTCGGCGAACGAGCCGGTCTTCGAGGGGCACTTCCGAGGCGGCGGCGACCGTCCGGGGTTCGCGCTCTGGCCGGGGGTGTACACCGCCGAGGGGCTCGGTCAGTCGTGCAACCTCTTGCTGGTGGTGCTGGGGATCGAGCAAGCGCTCGGCGCGAGCATGGGTCGAGATCAGGTGCACGAGGCGATCGCTGGTCTCGAGCGCGCGTGTCGAGTCGACCTGGGCGCGCCGCCGGACAGCACGCGTGGGCTGATCGACGCGCTGGGCGATCCTGCGAGTCGCATCGGGCTCGCCGGCGCGCTGGACATCAAGTGGATCGAGCCCGTGCTCGCTGGATCGACGATCGAGTACGAGGTCACGCTGACGCACGTGATGGGGAGTGCGCGGAGGTTCGACATCGAGGCGAGGGTGGAGGGGAGACCGGTGGCGAGGGGAACGCTGACGAGCAGCAGTCCTCGTTGAGTGAGGGGGCGGCCGCGCCTCACGCCGCCTCGCCCGCACCCTCAGGTGCGCCCGCACCCTCACGCACGCCCTCGCCCTCGCCCTCGCCCGCGCGCGCGCTCATCCATGGCCCGCCTAGCCCCGGCCTTCGCCGAGCGCGTATCGAAGCGAAGCTTCGACCTGCGGTCACCAGATCGTCGGGAGCGCTTGGCGGCTCCGCGTTCTTTGCACCCTTTGCGC
>CAYZQM010000107.1:0-20255 GCA_964480175.1 uncultured Sandaracinaceae bacterium | reverse complement strand
CGCCGACCGAAAACACGCGAGATCGGCCACGCCAATTGGCGGACCTGGCGGCGGACCTGGCGGATCCGCCACCCCGACCCCCGCGCGTCGCTTCAGTCCTGGTCGCCCCCAGCCGCTTCCACGACCCGCCCGCGACGCCGCTGATCCGCCCCCGCCCCATCGCCGCGCTCGTCCCAGATTGCGCACCGGTGCGCTCACCTCGGACGACTGCGACGACGCGCCCGCGCTGCGCGTGGCCGCCCACGTGAGATGCTCGACCACCCCGCGAGCCGCATGCGGCTCCGCATCAGCGCGTCGAGGGACGACCGCGTGCTCGAGCACCGATCATCGCCCTGGCGCGGCGCCGAGATCGGCCCGATGGTCGAGGGAATGTTCCGCGGCTCCCGAAGGATTCGGGAGCAAATGGAACCTGATCCGCGTAGTCTTGTCGGACCGGTGACGAGAACGGCCCAAGACCACGTCGTAGCGCCCTGTCGGAGGAAGCCATGAACTGCCCGCACCTCGCTCACCCTCGCTCCGGGGCTCACCCTCGCACCGCAACCACCTCGTCCGTTCCCTGCCGCTCCATTCCCCGCGCCGCCATCGCATCGATCCTGGCGGCGCTCACGCTTCTGCCCGCCTCGCTCGCGCTCCCCTCGTCGGTCGATGCGCAGACCCTCACCGAGGCCCGTCGGGTGCGCATCGCCCGCCGCTTGGCGCGCAGCACGGTGTCGGTGATCGTGGGTGACGGAAGCGGCTCGGGCTTCATCGTCGGCGACGAGCACTGGGTCATCACGAACCACCACGTCGTCGCCGCCGCCACCGAGGCCGCGCGCCGCGGACGTGCGCCCATCCCCGTGCAGATCCGCTTCGGCAGCGGCACCACGCTCCCCGCCCGCGTGCTCGAGGACGACGAGCACCACGATCTCGCGCTGCTCGAGGTCGACGGCCGCGTCGTCGCACCCGCCCTCGAGCTGGGCGACTCCGACGACGTCGAGGTCGGGCAGACGGTGCTCGCGTTCGGCAGCCCCTTCGGCCTCGATGGCACGCTCACCGAGGGCATCGTGAGCGCGCGCCGCGACATCGCCGACGTGGGCGGGGGCAGCGCCCGTCGCCTCATCCAGACCGACGCCCCGATCAACCCCGGCAATTCGGGCGGACCGCTGGTCGACGCGCGTGGTCGCGTCGTCGGCGTGAACACCGCGATCATCGGCCGCAGCTCCGCGGGCATCGGCTTCGCGGTCCCAGCGAACTACGTGCGCGATCTCGTCGATCGGGTGCGCGAGCGCGGCGGCACGGCGGGCGACACCGAGGTCACGACCACCGGTGGATCGGCGAGCCCTGGTCCGAGTCCGGAGGCCGACCTACCCGTCGCGTTCGGGGTGATCGGCTCCGACTTCTCCGGCGGCGGCACCCTCGGGGTCCGGGTCGATCGCACGATCGTCGGGTCCCCCGCCCAGCGTGCCGGCATCTTGGGCTCGGCCGATCCGGCGCCGGCGATGATCACCCGCATGGGCGTCGCGTGGACGGGGCACATCATCACGGCCATCGACGGTCACCCGATCGCGAACGTCGCCGCCATGCACACCTACCTCGCGGGCCGGGTGCCCGGTGACGTCGTGCGGCTCTCCGTGACGGTGGGGCCCGGCGTGGTGAGCGCCGAGCGCAACGTGCGCCTCGATCCCCCCGCGCCCTGACCCTCGCTACCTGGGCGCAGATCGCGAACCTGCCATCGCGCGAGCCCGTCGTCGCGCGAACCACACGCGCCGCGCCCGCGCTGCATGAGGAGGGCGTGAAGACGGCGATCTCGGGCCATCGTGTTACAGTCGGCGCCATGCGTCGCAACCTCGCTTGGCTCGCCGTCCTGCTCGGCTCACTCGTCTTTTTCTTCATCGCTGGATGCGCCGGCCCGGGCAACACGCCGCGCGACGGCGGCACCCAATCGGATGCGCCGGGCTCGATGCGCGACACCGGCGGGGTGACCAACACGCCGTGCGGGCCCTCGGGCGAGGCGTGCTGTGCAGGACGCACCTGCGAGCTCGGCCTGCGATGCAGCCGGGACGTGTGCTGCGTGCAAGCCGGCAGCACGACGCGCTGTGACTCCGCATCCGACTGCTGCACCGGGCTCACCTGCGCGAGCGGCCTCTGCTGCACCCCTCAGCGCGGCACCTGCGCGGGCTCCGCCGATTGCTGCTCCGGCCTCGTCTGCTCCGACGGTGTCTGCTTGAGCCCCGAGACCGATCTCCCGGGCATGGAGGGATGCGGCGGCGCGGGTGGCGTGTGCTGCAGTGGCTTCACGTGTCGTGCGGGTCTCGTGTGCATGGGCGGCACCTGCGCGTCGTGCGGTGACGAGGGCGAGGCGTGCTGCGACGGCGCGACCCCGTGCAACTCGATCACCCTCGTCTGCGATCGCACCTCGTGCATCCCCGTGCCCAACCCCGAAGACGCGTGCGGCACCATCGATCGCCCCGCCTGCGACGAGGACACCGGCACGCCGGTGACGGGCGGCGGCTGCGACGGCGCGGTGTGCGAGGGTGATCTTCGGTGCGTCGGCGGCATGTGCCTCGACCCCGACGACGAGGGTGGGATGGATCAGCCCTGCGGTCCGCGCGGCGGCTGTGACGCAGGCCTCATCTGCGACTACAGCGGTCCGACGCCCACGTGCGAGATGACGCCCGACGGCTGCGGCCGTGACGAGCAGATGTGCTGCGACACCGGCGCCGCGTCGGGCGGCACCTGCGAAGGCTCGCTCAACTGTCAGTTCGGTGACTGCAGCACCTGCCGCGGACCGAGCCTCACCTGCGTGCTCGGCGGGATCTTGCCGGGCAACGAGTGCTGCAACGGATCGGTCTGCCGCCCCGCGCCGCTCGTCCCCCGCTGTTGCGTCGGTGAGGGTGAGGAGTGCACCAACTCGGCCGACTGCTGCGGCTTCATGCAGTGCCAGGACGGGATGTGTCAGGCCGGCCGCATGGGCAGCTTCTGCATCGACAGCAGCGAGTGCGGGGAGGGGCTCACGTGCCAGACCTTCACCTGCCAGCCCGACAGCAGCGCGATGTGCATCGAGCCAGGCGAGGCCTGTGCGGGCTCGGGCACCTGCTGCTCGGGTCTGACCTGCGCGCCGCACCGCAACCCCGACGCAGCGGTCGAGCCGCCGCCGGAGGCCTGCTGCGCGAGTGCTGGCACCTCGTGCGAAGACGGCGAGGACTGCTGTGGCCGCATGATGTGCACCGAGGGAATGTGTGAGTGCGTCGGCGAAGACACGCAGTGCGACTCCGACTCCGACTGCTGCGACGACCTGAGCTGCGTGGGCGGCCTGTGCTTCCCGACGAATGCATGCGCCGAGGAGAACGAGACCTGCATGGACAGCGGCCCCGCGGGTCAGTGCTGCGGTCGCCTCCAGTGTCGCCCCGACACCTTCGGCTCGAGCAGCTTCGACTGCTGCAGCACCGAGTCGTGCCGCACCGACGAGCAGTGCTGCGGCGAGATGCGCTGCGTCGAGGGCAGCTGCCGCGCGCGCCTGCGCGACGAGACCTGCGCCGCTGACCTCGACTGCGAGGGACTTCTCCTCTGCATCGACGGCCAGTGCGGGACCTTCGACTGAGCTGCGCTGCGCGGACGCCTCGCTGAGCGGCGACCGCGCGTCGAGCCTGGAGAACGAACATGCTGGGAAAGACCATCGCCTTCCTCGGGGCAGGCAACATGGCGGGCGCGCTCTTGCGCGGGCTCTTGGCGCAGGAGATCGCGGCGCCTGGGGAGATCCTCTGCGCAGACGTGCGGGAGGAGCGGCTCGCCGAGCTGGCGAGCAAATACGGCGTGACGACGTCGAGCAGCAACCGTGAGGCGACGGAGCGCGCCGACGTCGTGGTGCTCGCCACCAAGCCGCAGGCCTTCGACCGCCTCCTGCCCGAGGTGGGCGCCGCCCTGAAGCCCGACACGCTGGTGCTCTCGATCGCGGCCGGGATCACCTGCAAGGCGATCGAGGGGCACCTGCCCGCGGGCGCGCGCGTGGTGCGCGCGATGCCGAACACGCCGGCGATCGTGGACGCGGGCGCGACCGGCATCGCCAAAGGCCGCAACGCGACGAGCGCCGACGTGGCGTTGGCGCGCAAGCTCTTCGACGGGATCGGGATCTCGGTCGTCCTCGACGAGAGCTCGATCGACGCGGTGACTGGGCTGTCCGGCTCCGGGCCGGCGTACATCTTCCTGATCATCGAGGCGCTCTCCGACGCTGGCGTGAAGGTGGGCTTGCACCGCGACTCCGCGCAGCTGCTCGCCGCGCAGACGGTGCTCGGCTCGGCCAAGCTCTTGCTCGAGACGGGCGAGCACCCGGGCCGCTTGAAGGACATGGTCACCAGCCCGGGCGGGACGGCGATCGCGGGCCTGCACACGCTCGAGCAAGGGGGTCTGCGGACCACGCTCATCAACGCCGTCGAGACCGCCACCGCCCGCGCCAAGACGCTGGGCGAAGAGATGAGCAAGAAGCTCGAGCGATAGGCGGCGGCGGAGGCGACGCCGGGCGAGCTCACATCCGCGAGCCGGTGACGTCGGAGGCGTCTGGACACGCGTCGATGCGCTCGAAACCGCCATCGACGAGGATCCACGCGCCGCGCCGGTCGTCGAGCGTGAGACCGATCGCTCCGTCGCCGAGCTCACGCTCTTCGTCGTTCACGCGCGTGGGTGCAGCGGGCAGTCGACCGCGCCGAGCGACGCCTCGCCGCATCGGAGCACCGAGCTCGAAGCACGCGCCGCGGAAGGCGTGCGGGTGCATCACCGACCCCCCGGTCATGGGCTCGGACTCGTCTTCGCGCTGCGCGTAGTCGAGCCCCGTCCACATGCGTGCGTGGATGGTCACGCCGCCCGCGTCGAGCGAGATGGCGAGGAGCGCGTCATCGGTCTCGGACCAGTAGGTCGTTCCGTCCGAGCGGTGTCGGTGCACGATCCACACGCCCGGTGACCAGTGCGCGATCGCGGTCACACCGTCGCCGAGCGGATCGTGCTCGATGCACGTCCACTCGTCGTCGCGCAGACAGAAGATCGCCGGGGTCGCGACCGCATGGCCACCCTCCAGCGGCGTCGCGTCGAGGTAGGGCCGCGCCTCGAGCACCGCGCTCGGCTCGCCGCGTTGCTCGAACGCACCGTCGCGCGGGCTCGCCCCTCGAGGCGTGACGCTGGCCGGGCATGCGCCGCGTGTGCCGATGTCATCGGGGGCCCAGCGCGCAGCGAACCGTCGACCCTCCTCGGTCCACACCAAGCAGTACGCGTCGAGCGACGCTCCGTCTGAGTCGCGGAGGCGCTGGACGGAAGCCTCGGTGGCCGCCGTGTGCCGGACGCAGCGCGACGGCGCGCGCTCCGTCGCGCCGTGCTCGCGTGGCCCGAACGCGCAGAGCGTCGTCTGTCCTTCGATCTGGTAGCTGTAGCCGTCGTGACTGGCCTGGAAGTGCTCGACGTGCGCGCGTCGCAGCCAGTCGGTCGTCGCGATCGCGAGCGCGCGGTCTGCATCGGCGATGCGCCGAAGACGATCGTCGTGCAGCGCCGCGTACCAGCGTGCGCTGTCCCCGGTGCGCTCCGCTGGCGCGATCGACGCGTCGCTCGACGTCGTCTCCGGGTCGGCTGCGCCCGATACCGCTACGCTGGGGCTCGTCGGCGCCTCGACGTCCGCGGGCGCATCGATGGGCTCGCTGCGCACCTCGCCAGAGGCGAGCGGACGACTCGGCGTCCCTGCGCCGCATGCGAGGAGAGCGACCGAGGCCGCGAGGGAGAGGGCGCGCATCTCGGAATCACATCACGAACCAGGCCGCGGTGAACATTCCCGACGCGCCGATGCAGGTGCTGCGCGATGGCGAAACGTGGCTCGCAGTGAGCTCACCGAAGGACGCGGACCGTGACGTCGCCGAAGACGATGCGGTGATCCGAGCAGGGGCCGCCGCAGCTCGAGGCGATCGCGAGCGAGTCGGCGGAGTAGGCGCCCGCGATGCGATCCTCGCGCGCGAAGATCAGGTCGATCTTGCTGCCCGTGCCACACGGGCCGCCTGTGGGCGGACCATCGACCGTCACCTCGCCGTAGCCCCGGCAGTGCTCCGGGTCGTCGTCGTCGAGCTCGTGGTAGTGGCCGCGGTTGTCCCCGTTGTTCCGGGTGTCCACGCTCGCCGAGTAGAAGCGGTCGAGGCGCGCGAGGTTCGGTTGGGCGTTGAAGTCGCCAGCGACGATCACGGTGTCGCCGCTGCGCCAGTAGTCCTCGAGGTGATCGAGCACCGCGGTGATCTGGCGGACGTTGTGCGATCGACCGTCGCTCGCCGTCGCGTTCGACGGCGTGATGTGCGTCGTGCAGAAGCGCATGTGCGGGAGCGAGGCCAGCGGCGCGCAGAGCATCGTGCGATCTTCGGCAGAGCCGTCGGTCGGGAGCGTGAAGCGCTCGGCGCCGCCGAGCGGGAGGCGACTGAAGATCGCGTTGCCGTACTCGGTGCCGTTGCAGATCGACGTCCCGCCTGGGCGGCTCGCCGAGAAACGCGCGAAGTTCTCGCGGTCGGTCGGCCAGCCGCGCGCGATGAGGGCGTCTTGCAGCGCGCGGTATTGGCTGCGGCAGAGCTCGTTGAACGCGACGAAGTCGGCGTCACGGTTCACGATCGACGAGGCGGCGGCCGCGATGAGACCGGTGTCGGTGTCGCCGCTGTGGATGAGGTTGCCTGCGACGTTCCAGAGCCAGACGCGGTAGCTGCGGGTGACCTCCGTCGGAGGGGGTGGACCGGTGTCGGGAGCAGGCGGGGGTGCATCGCTGCCCGCGTCGTGCGGACCGATGTCGTCCATGGGGGCGTCCGGTGTCGATGCGTCGTCGAGCGCGGCGCTGGTGTCTGCGGCGGTGTCCAATGCGCGGCCTGCATCCGTCGGCTGTGCGGCGTCGGGGGGCGCCGACGACGTGGTGCACGCGGGGAAGAGCAGCACGGAGGTCGTGAGCGCGAGAGCGAGGCGAGCGATCGGGCGCAGGGGCATCATCACGCCCGAGCATGATGCATGGTCGCTCGCACGGAGCAGGGTGCGCAGCGGTTGAAAGGGCCCGGACCTTCGGCTGGAGGTGGTTGGGGCTGTGGTGGCGGTGCTGGTCGACGGGGCTGCGCGGACGGGTGAGTCTTTGCGACCCACAACCACAACTCAACTACTGAGGACCGTCCCTTTTTTGGCCACGTGTCACTGTAATTGTTTAGTTTTTCAAAACTCAATTACTGAGGACCGTCCCCTTTTTGGATGGGGTGGCTTGTTTTGTGGGGCGTTCGGTGTGGCCTGACGCTTGGTACCGCCTTTTGTGCGTAGATCAGAGGGTATCTAGCGTCGGGGTAGCCACGCCTGTGGTGCCGGCGTGGGCTCGCAGGCGGGCCAGGCGGGCTTCCGCGGTGCGGCCTCGGCAGCCGTGGCTGGGGTCGGCGGCGAACGCCGTGAAGAGGCGCTCGACGAAGGGAGCGGGCTCGAGCTCGGTGCCGAGGCGCGCGGCTTCGATGGTGAGGATCTCCTTGGCCAGCTTCGTCGCGAGCGCGCGGTGCTCGTTCATCAAGCCCGCGACCGTGCCGCCGACCTTCAGGCCCGCGAGGTTGGACACGAGGGTGTAGAGGTTCTTGTCGACGAGCGCGTGCTCGAGCGCGCCGTCGTCGATCGCCTCGGCGCGCACGTCGACACTGGCGAGCGCAGCGACGACGAGGCCGCGGTCGGGCCCGGCGACCAACGTCTTCTGCACCTCGGCCACGGGCTTGCCCTTCTTCTTCTCCGCCCACACCACCAGCACGGTCGGCGCCTCGATCGACGCGCTCTTCCACACCGGCGGCAGGAGCTCGTTCTGCAGCAGCCACGTGCGCCCGTCCTTCAGCCGCGCAGGCAGCGCGCGCAGCACGTCGACGAGATCGTCCTCGCCCACCGCGACCAGCACCCGATCGGCGGCCTTCAGCCGAGCGGTCCGCACGTCGGCCGGCGTCGTTCGCTGCACCGGCAGCACCTCGACCCCGTGTGCGATCAGACCTCCGCCGATCAGCCTGCCCAGCTGTCCCACGCCGATCACCGCGACGCGCCGCAAGTCACTCATCGATCAACACCAATCCGGGCGGGAGCGCCTCACCGAGCACGCGCCGCTGCTCGCTCTCGGCCAAGACCGCGACCTCGGCGACCATGCGAGTCCAGATCTCGGGCGCCGAGGCTGCTCGCAAGCGATCGAGCACGCGGCTGCGCAGCGCCTCGTCGACGTCACGCGTGCGGTCACCGCTCCTCCGTGCGAGCTGCACTGCCGCGAACGCCGCGGGCTCGACCTTGCGCCAGTCTTGGGCGAGGAGCTGCTCGAGCCAGGGCTCCATCTGGGCCTTCGGCACCACCTCGTGCGCGCTGCCATAGAAAGGTACCCGCGCGCCGATGCGGCCCACGGCCCACCACGAGCTCGGCCCCTCGCCATGCTTGGCGAGGCGCTCGATCAACCAGCCACCGATGCGGGCTTTGTCCTCGGCGCTCACTCGCTCGAGCGATGCCGCGAGCCGCACCATGTCCTCGTAGCCCTGCGCCTTGGGGCCGGGCGGTCGCTGCCTGGGCCGCGCCGTCGGTGGATGCAGGTAGTAGTCGAGCGAGCGCAGGATCGTCTTCTGCGCGGGCGCATCGAGCCCGCCCGCGATGCGGCGAAAGAGCGTCCACCACTCGGCCCACACCTGCGCTTCCGGCGCGAACTGCACGCCTTGGTCGTAGATCTCCGCGATGCGCGCGACGCGCCAGCCATCGAGCGGATAGCCGTAGCCCGGGCGCAGCGAGAAGCCGACGAGGTTCAGCCACACCCGCTCGTGATCCGCGCTGCGCCGCCGCCGCTTGAGGCCCGCGTAGAGCGCGCTCCAGATCTCGCGGAGCACGGGCACCGTCCATTGATGACGATCCCCGAGCACCTTCTCCAGATCGGTGCGGAGCGTCTTGACCGAGCGTCCCTCGGCGGCCGCGTCGCTCTTGCCGAAGACCGCGTCGATCCGCTCCTTCGCCTCCTTGAAGCGCGGCACCGCGCGGGCGATGCGCTGCGCGCTCTCGGCCTCCGCGCTGCCGGCATGGCTGCGCAGCGCGAGCTCGAGCTTCCAGCGCTTGCTCTCGTCCTCGTGCGCGATGCAGCTCACCTCGAGCGTGCCGATCTCGGTCAGCTCGGTGCTGAGGTGCACCTTCACGTCCTGCGCTGCGGTCGCCGCCTTGGGCACCAGCGACGGGCGCCCCTCGGTCGGCCGCTCACCGCGCTCGTCGTCGAGCACCGCCGCGATCGGCGGCAGCGCCCTGAAGAGATCCGGGTCGACGTCGATGATCTCGCCCGCGCGCACGTACGCGGCCTCGCCGATGCTGGAGGCGAGGCGAAAGCGCACCGGCTGACCGAGCTTGAGCGCGAACGTGCGCTCCTTGACCTCGACCGGCTCGCCCTCCTCGGCGCCGCGCGGCAGCAAGCAGAGGCCTTGTCCGCTCAGCTCGCCCGGCTCGTCCTTGCCGAGCAAGAGGAAGTAACTGCGCGCTGATCCGCCGCCGATGCGCATGCCGACGCCGCGCCGCGACAGGCCGTAGGCCACCGCACCGAGCGCGACCGCGAGCTCGGGCTCGTGGTTCTCGAGCACGGAGACCGGCGCGCCGCGCCAGGACGTGAGCACGTCGGTCATCCGCTCGCTCAGGAGGCGTCCGCGGAACACGCCGCCGTTGAGGAGCACGGCGTCGGGCAGCGCGAGCGTTCCGTCGGGCAGCTCGGTGCCCTCCTTCGCGACGTCTTGGTGGCGCCGCACGAACGCCGCGACGTGCCGGGTGATCGCCGCGTCCGCGACGTACGGCAGGCCGAACTCGACGATCGCCGCGCTGCGGCGCTGCACCTCTGCATCGACGGGCACGCGCGGCAAGAAGCCCTCGACGATGTGCTGCTCGACCTCGCCCTTGGTCAGCTCGGTCGCGAGCGTGCCCCCGATCAGCTTGCTGCCGCTGCCGAGCACCGACAGGCGCGCGACCTCGGGCGGACGATCGCCGAGCAGCGTCTCTTTGGCGGCACGCGCCTGCGCGAGCAGCTGGCTGAAGCGCGCGGGCCCGAGCTTGCCCCCCAGGCGCTGCTCGGCCTGGTGCGCGAGCAACAGATCCATGTTGTCGCCGCCGAGCATGAGGTGATCGCCCACCGCGATGCGGGTCACGCGCGGGCCGCTCTCGCGCATCTCGACGCGGATGAACGTGAGATCGGTGGTGCCGCCACCGACGTCGACCACCAGCGCGAGGCGCACGCCGCTCGTCGCGGCTGCGACATCCACCTGGGCCGACAGCCAGCTGTAGAACGCGGCCTGCGGCTCCTCGAGCAAGCGCGCGCGCGGGATCCCGGCGAGCTGCGCGGCTGAGAGCGTCAGCGCGCGCGCGCCCTCATCGAAGCTCGCGGGGATGGTGAGCACGACTTCTTGGTGCGCGAGCCGGTCGTGCGGATGCGCGTGATCCCACGCCGCCCGCACGTGGGCGAGGTAGCTCGCGCTCGCCATCACCGGTGAGATCTTCGTGACTCCGTCCGGTGCGCCCCACGGCAAGATCGCCGCGGTGCGATCCACCGCCGCGTGCGAGAGCCAGCTCTTGGCGGAGGCGACCATTCGCCCGGGCACCTGGCTGCCGAGGCGCTGCGCCAGCTCGCCGACCGCCCGCGGACCCGGCTCGCCCTCGAGCAACGCGTCGTTCCACGGCAGCGTGAGCGCGCTGTCGGCGAGCTCGCCGTTCGCAGGGTGATAGCGGAGCGACTGCAGCAGCGGGCGCGCCGCGATCTCGCCGGGCGCCACCAGCTGCTCGATCGGAAAGATGCGCGGCTTGGCCCCGGGCTCGCTCAGCGGAACGGAGGCGACCACCGTGTGCGTGGTGCCTAGATCGATGCCGACGATGAAGCGCGCTTCGGACAAGGGCGCCGAGCCTGCCGCGTTCCGCACACCCCGGCAACGAACGCCCGGAGGCTCGCCCGTCCGCGGTTGACCGCCTCACCCGGGCGCCGTAGCCAGACGCCGCGCACGTGCCCATTCCCCTCGAGCCTCACCCGTGACGGCGCGCCTGCCGTGCAGGACGGACGGCTGTGCAGGCGCGATCCTGCCGGCGACGTCCGAGCGCACCGGCGGCTACTGCATGCCGTGCGTGCAGCGGCGTGAGCGCGAGGAGCGGGAGCAGTTCATCCGCGAGCGGCGCGTGGATGTCGATCGCTACGCGGGCGTGATCCATCCGGTCGAGGTGCTGCGCATCATGCACGCGCGCCTCGCTCCCGATCCGCTGCGCCGCGACGTCCCTCATCCGCGCCCGCGGAGTGAGATCTACGCGTCGCTCAGCGCCGCGCAGTGCGCGCAGGTGGTGGACGACGCCATCACCACCCTCCGCATCGATCCGGGGGCGGCTGAAGAGATCGCGAGCTGCTTGGCCTGCTTCACCAACGCAGACCTCGGCGCGTTGCAGCAAGCGCTGCTCACCGCTGGCGACGCCTACCCGAGCGAAGTGTTTCGCGGGGCGTCCCAGCCGATCGTCGGGGCGCTGGTGCGGCTCGCGGCCGATCGCGCGGGCGACCCGGTAGGCGGACACGCGCTGTCGGCGCTCGCCTGGAGTCGACACCCCGACGCCCTGGACGCGTTCGACACGTGGCGCCGCACGCCGCCACGCTGGGCGACGAAGCACTTCATCCCAGTCCATCGGTATGCCGAGGTCGCAGGGTGGTCGTTCGATGCGCGAGGCGCGGTACGGCAGCTCCATCGGAGCGCGTGCTGGGCGCTCGTCTCCGACTCCACCGCGCCGAGTGCGCTCGACGTGGTCCGCCATACCGAGTCCATCTGCCGGCGCTGTCGCACCCCGATCACGGCGCTCTGCGCGCTCGATCTTCGCTCGCCGGAGCTGATGTTGCTCGGCTTCGCCGGTACCCGCCTCACGCTGCCCGTCTGCGAGTGGTGCCACGCCTACGGGCACGCGATCTTCTTCGAGGTCGCGTCCGACGGGGGGTTCACGTGGTCCGACGCCAGCGAGGCCGGCGCCGCTGGCGCGACGGATCTCGGTGGTGTGCTGCTACCTCGTATGCAGCTCGGGCTCGGACCGCCGCGGGGCGCGATGCACGGCGCATCGTGGCTCCGCGCAGACCATCACTCGTACCTCGGCGGCCTCCCCGGCTGGGTGGACGATCCCGCCTATCCCGTGTGCCCAGGGTGCAGCGAACGAATGATCTTCGTCGCCCAGGTCAGCGCCAGCGACTTCGCCGAGCCAGGGGAGGGCGTCTACTACGCGTTCCTGTGTGAGACCTGTCGCCTGTCGAGCGCGGCCTACCAGCAGACCTGATCGGGAGAGACGGAGAGGCTCGAGCGGCGTCGCTCACCGCTGGGTCGAGGCCGTGTACTTGCTGATGAGGATCCCCATCAGCACGACCGAGTAGAGCTGGCCGAGGATGCCGAGCGCCGCGGTCGCGAGCCGCGCGATGTGGTGGACGGGCGTGATGTCACCAAAGCCGATGCTGGTGACGCTGATCGACGTGAAGTACACGATGTCCAGCCACGTGTGCGCAGCCTGGTCGTTGGCGATGCCGTGGTAGGCGTCCGGCACGGCGTAGTAAATCGCTTGGAGCGCGAACGCGCCCACTTCGATCAGCAGCAAGTATCCGCAGAGCGAGGCCGACACCAAGTCGATGTTCACGTAGCTCGGGCGGAGCAGGTAGCGCATCACCTCGACCAGGGTCCACAGGAAGAACAGCGCGTACACGAGGCTCAGCGCCTCGAGCAGCGCGTCGGTGGCGGTGACGAAGTACGGCGCGATGGGGAACGCGAGTACGCCGATCGTCAGGAGCCAACGCAGCGCCACCCGCGCCCGGGTCGCACCCGACGAGATCCCGATGCACGAGAGCCCCAGCACGACCATGTTGATCGGCCAGACGACGTCGGTGTAGGTCTCGATGCTCGGCACCAACATCGCGGCGAAGAGGTGCTGCACCAAGCCGAAGAGCAAGAGCTCGTACTTGCGCTTCGCCATCCATTCGATGAGCCGGGACATCGCGGGAGGCTATCCCGCCTCTGCGCGCCACGTCCCGACGCGGAGGAGCGGCGCATTTGACCCGCTCTCTTTCGCGACGTAGGCCCGCGCCGATGGTTCGCCTGGTCCCATGGCTCGTGCTCTCGTTCTCCGTCGCCTTGGCAGGCGCCGCGGCGGGTTGCTGCGTCAACCCCTTCATCAACACCGACACCGAGCGGCGGCCGGCAGGGGCGGGGACGCCCGAGGTCGAGGTGGGCGAGTCGCTCGCCGAGGCCGAGCCCGCGCTGCACAACGACGGCGAGGGCAGCGCGGAGGCGGGCTTCGATCTCCGCATGGTCCGGGTCCAGCCCGGCGTGCACCTCGACACCGAGGTGCTGTGCGACGTGGTCGCGGCGCTGCGCCTCGAGGCGATCGAGCACGGCGCGGGGAGCTCCACCGAAGCCGTCGAGGGCTCGCCCTACGATCCCGGCGCCACCCAGCGCATGAGCGTCCGGTGCATCGCGCCGACCGGCGAGAGCTGGGCCGACGTCGAGTTCACCGCGACCGACGCCGCGCACGCGACCGACGTGCAGCCCGGCACCCGCGTCGAGCTCCGCATCCGCACCGCGGACGGCGGCTTCTTCGACTACCCGGTCGTGGACTTCGTGCGCTCGCTCGGCCCCTCGCCCGAGTCGGTGCCCACCAGCAGCGGCAGCAGCGGCGGCACCGTGCCCACCGCGTTCGACCTGCGCGCCATCGAGTCCGATCCCTCCCTCATCGGTACCACTCAGGAGTGCGCGATCGGCCACGCCGGCGAGATCGACATCGTCGCGTCCAGCGAGGCGCGCCGCCGCTCCTACCCCGCGGGCGTGCAGAACCGGATGACCGTGCGCTGCCACCACGCGAGCGGCGAGGAGTGGGCCGACTTGGTGTTCATGCCGTCCCAGGCGCTCTCGGCGCTGCACGTGGGGCGCACCGACGTGATCCGGGTGCTCTTGATCTCGCGCAACGGCGGCGCGTTCGACTACCCGGTGCTGCAGTTCGTCGGCTCGTGAGGCTGCCGATCACGTGCGCCCCCGGGGTGCGCGTGATAGCCACCGCGCCACTTTTTTGACCAGCCCGATCCCAGCGGCGTATCCGGTGGCTGGTTGCCTCGGCCCCGTGTCCCACCCGACACGACGCTCCGCGGAACACCCAGGAATCTCGCAGCTTCTCGATGGTCCAGTCCTGGCTCCCACGTGGAGAGAGGACTCTCGGAAGGAACGCACATGACGAACCAAGACGACAGGCTCAGCGGCAAGCGCATCGGAGTGTTGCTCGGTGGCATCGGCCCGGAGCGCGAGATCTCGCTCAAGACCGGTGAGGCCGTGGCGACCGCGCTCGAGGCCCGGGGCCACGATGTGGTGCGCATCTACGTCGACCGCGACGTGGACCAGGTGCTGCGTCAGACCCCGATCGACGTCGCGTTCCTCGCGCTGCATGGCAGCTACGGCGAGGACGGCTGCATCCAGGGGATGCTCGAGATGATGGGGATCCCCTACACGGGCTCCGGTGTGCTCGCGAGCGCGCTCGCGATGGACAAGCTCAAGTCCAAGGAGCTCTTCCGCCTCTACAACGTGCCGACCGCGCCGTACTACACGCTCGAGTGCTCGGGGCTCGAGGGCGACGAGGGGATGCGCCACCTCGAGGAGGCGCACGGCAGCTTCGGCTTCCCGGTCTTCGTGAAGCCGCGTCGCGCGGGCTCGAGCGTGGGCAGCGCGCGCGCGAACGACATGGCGCAGCTCAAGGCGGCGGTCGACGACGCGGCGCGCTTCGATCGCTCGGTGCTGGTCGAGCGATTCGTCGAGGGACGTGAGATCACCGTCGCGGTGCTCGATGGTCGCGCGCTCGGCGCGATCGAGATCACCCCGAAGGGCAAGTTCTACGACTACAAGTCCAAGTACCAGGCGGGTCAGAGCGAGTACCACTTCCCTGCTCGGCTCGCGCCGACGCGCTATCGCGGCGTGCTCAACCTCGCCGAGCGGGCGCACCGCGCGCTGGGCTGCCGCGGCGCGACGCGCGTCGATCTCCTCGTGACCGAGGGCGAGAACGAGTACGTGCTCGAGGTGAACACGCTGCCGGGCATGACCCCGACCTCGCTGCTCCCCAAGATCGCCGAGGGCGCGGGCTTCGACTTCGGCTCGCTCTGCGAGACCATCTTGAGCGGCGCGACGCTCGGCGCCCCGATGATGCAGTCGGTGCTCGCGGACGAGGCCCCCGAGATCCTCAGCAGCGCGGCGGCCATTCCTCCCGCGGAGTGAAGCGCCGTCGATCGGCGACGCTTCCCATGCACGGCGCACGCTCGATCGCGAGGTCGGCGCTGCGCCGCTCGCGTTAGGCAAGGCCGATCAGCTCGTGGGGCGGCGCGCCGGTGACTTGGGGAGCGCGATGCCCTTGTAGAGCGCGTCGATCGACAGCGTCGCCTTCACCTTCGCGAGCTTCACCGCGCCGCGGCCCTGCTTGCGCTCGTAGCGCCAGCCCTCGCCATCGCGGGTGAACACCTCGACGCGCTTGTCGTCCTGCGACACCAGCACGTAGTGCTGGAGCGTGCGGATCTGCTGGTAGGCGGCCCACTTGTCGCCGCGATCCTCCGCCGCGGTCGAGGGGGAGAGCACCTCGACGATCACCATGGGGTTGGTGATGGCGTTGCGATCGATCTTGCTCGCCTCGGGCTCGCCGCAGATCACCGCGACGTCGGGATAAGTCGTGCGGTGGACCGCCGCGATGTGGACCTTGAGGTCGGACGAGTAGGGCTCGCAGGGTGAGCCATCGAGCGCAGCTCCCAGAAGACGCCCCACGCGCATCGTCAACCGCGAGTGCTTGGGCGTGCCGCCGGTCAGTTCGTAGACGTAGCCGTCTACGAACTCCAGCCGCACATCGGCGCGAGCCTCCATCCGGAGGTACTCCGCATACGAGACACGTCGAGTCGGGAGCGACGTGGTCATGGGCTCGCGAGCGTAGCGGATCCCCGCGCTGCGCTCACTCGGTGGTCCACGCCGCGTGCGCCGTTCTCGCGAGGGCGACGATCAGCGCGAGCGCTCCGATGGGCACGAGCAGCACGCCGAAGCCCGGGTCGCCCTCGGGGTGCGCGATCGCGCCGAGCGCGAAGCCCAGCGGGATGAGGATCACGCCCGTGCGCAGCGCGATCGCGACCGAGCGCGCGCGCTCTCCGAGCCAGTCCGTCGCCAGCTCGCCGTGCACGATCGCGACGATCGACAGGCCCACGCCGTGCGCGTGCGCCAGCCGTAAGAGCGTGCGGACGAGCTCGTCGTCGAGGACCGCGCTGACCTTCCAGCCATGCGCCGCCTCGAGCAGAAGACCTGCGCACGTCCAGAACAGGAGCGAGGTCCATCCGAAGCGCCGCGCGCGCTGCACCTCGTCGGGTCGGGGCATGCCGAGCAAAGGATGCCGCACGTCCCACCGCCGCGGCCACTGCTTGCTGTTGACCTCGGCGCCCGGCTGGCAGACAGTCGCGGCCCACCATGACCGACACCACCGCGCGCGCCGTCAAGCTCGTCGAGGCCACGATCCAGAAGCTCGGGATCGATCCTGGCTCGACCAAGATCCCCGGAGACGGAGACACCGTCGCGTTCGCGCTCAAGCGCGGCAGCGCGCGGGTGATCGTCGCGGTGCACGGCGCGGGCGACGAAGGAACGGTGCGGGTGGTCTCGCCCGTGGTGCGCATTCCCGCCGACACCGGCAAGCACGCGGCCTTCTTTCGACGCCTGCTCGATCTGAACGGCCGCGAGATCCAAGGCGCCGCGTTCGGTCTCTTCGGCGACGACGCCGTCGTGATCGCGGAGCGCTCGGTGAAGGACCTCGACGCGTCCGAGGTGGAAGCCGCGATCCGCGGCGTCGGTCGCGTCGCCGATCGCTGGGACGACGCGCTCGCGACCGAGTTCGACACCGTGCGCTCGTCCGACGGCCGCCCCTCCGATCCCTCGAGCTGATGACGCGATGGGGCGGGCGCTCGCGCTCCTCGCGTGCTCGCTGACGCTCTCCGTGATCAGCGCATCGCACGCGCGCGCGTTCGGGGTGGAGCTGGACGCCGATGCGAGCTTCCAGGCGTACGAGGTGCGCTCGCGCGGCGCGACCGCGTTCATCGCGCGGCGTCGCCTGGTCTCCAACGTGAGCTTGCGTCTCAGCGAGGCGCTCACCGAGCCCGACGTGGATGGGCGACGCATCCGCTTCACCGCGGCCGGGCGACTGCGGCTCGAGCACGACTTCGGGCAGGACTGCCTGGTGAGTGGCGAGCTCTGCGTGCGCGCGACCGACCCCACCGATCTCTCGGGCTGGCAGCCGCTCGCGGCGATCACGCGGCTCGATGTCCCCATGCTGTGGCTCGACGTGAGCGGGCTGCCCTACGACGGGCAGGTGCGGGTCGGGCGGATGCTGGAGATCGATCCGACGGGCTTTCTGCGGGTCGACGGCGGACGCCTCAGGGTCTCGCCGTTCGACTTCCTCACGCTCGAGGCGAGCGGCGGCATGGTGGTGCGACGAACCAGCATCGCCGGCACCAGCACCTTCGATCCGCAAGGGTCGCTGCGCCTCGGCCTGAGCGCGGACGAGGCGCTGAACGCGGCCTTCATCGCGCCGGCGTCCGACACCTTCACGGTGCAGGGCAACGTGCGCGCGAGCGCGGGCGCGATCTTCTCCGCGTCGCTCGGCGCCCGACAGACCTGGGACGGCGACGGCACCGTGCTTCGCCGCGCGTGGCTCGCGCTCGCCTCGCAGCCCGTGCCGATTCTGCGCCTGGAGGCGTCGGGCGTGCTCGATCTGTTGACCACGACGGTGGTCGATGGCGTCGCCCAAGGCGAGCTCAGCGAGGACGCGTGGAACCTGCGGCTCACGCTGGAGCACCACGTGCCGCGCTTCGATCCGGGCACGATCTGGGCGTGGTTCTACGCGGCGCCGATCTCGGAGCTGAGCGTCGGTGGGAGCTATCGCTTCGAGGGCACGGTGCTGCCCAGCAACGAGGTCGCGCTCGGCGATCTCGAGCTGGGCGGCTCGCTGCGCGGGCGCCACGCCGATCTAGGCGCCGATGCGCTCGGGCAGGGGCGATCGGATCTCGACGCAGGCCTCGAGGCCTGGCTGCGCACGCGCATGCTCGGCTTCGAGATCTCGACCTCGGGCTTTCTGTGGAGCGGCAACCTCGGGCCCGTCTCCGGCGTGGGCCTCGACGTGTCTCGACGCTTCCTGGAGGAGCTGCTCTTCGAGCTGCACGTCTCCGTGTGGCACTTCGACGATCCCAACCGGCCCGAGCTCTACGGCGTGGTGGTGAGCGAGGCGCTCGACGGAGTCATCCAGGTGGGTCGCGAGACCGAGATCGTGCTCGAGCTCTCGCATGCGGGCAGCGACGCCTCGGGGCATCGCTTCCGCTTCATCGGTCTCTTGCGCGTGGAGACGTGGCGATGACGCGGCTGCGTACGCTGGTGGTCGTCGCGCTCGCGCTCTTTGCCGTGCTGGGCTGGCTCAGCTCGCTCGAGGCGCAGCGGGGTCGGGCGCGGCGTGGGGATCTCCCGCTCTCCGATCGCAGCGCCGGGCGCTCCGTGGTGATGTATCCCGCGGAGCGGATCACCTTGCGGATGGACCACAGCGCGCCTGCGCACCGCGAGCTGCCGTGCACCCGCTGCCACACCGCGGCGCCGGCGAGCGAGCGCAGCAGCGACTCGCTGATTCCGGCGGAAGGCACCTGCAATCCCTGCCACGAGGACCGCACGAACCGCGCAGTCCAGAGCGTCGAGACGTGTGGGTTCTGCCACGTGGGCTTCGAGGCGCCCGAGATCGAAGGGACGGCGGGCGTCGTGCCTCCGTCGGGCTTCGCTCGACCCAACCTCATCTTCTCGCACCGCGCGCACGTCGAGCGAGGGCAGGAGTGCACCAGCTGCCACGCGATCGACGGAGTGCGGGTCGCGACGCGCGCGAGCCTGCCGACGATGCGCGAGTGCTTCGCGTGCCACGCGCCGCCCGCGCTGGGCTTGGCGGACGCGATCCGTCCCACTGCGCCGAGCGCGTGCGAGACGTGTCACCTGAGCGATCCCGACGGGGTGCTCACGACGACGTTCGACGCCGGGACGATGAACCCCCCGCGCTGGATGGCGGGCATGCACCACGATCACGAGTGGCTGGTACGGCACCGCTGGGTGGGCGCGGACTCGGGGCCGCTCTGCGCGGAGTGCCACCGAGAGAGCGACTGCGCGGACTGCCACGATGGCCGCATCCGTCCGCTCCGCGCCCATCCTGGGGATTTCCTCACGACGCATCCGGTGATGGCGCGCCGCGACGAGCCGCGGTGCTCGAGCTGTCACACGGTCTCGCAGTTCTGCACCGAGTGCCACGCACGCTTGGGGATCTCGCCGATGGCCGCGCCCGACGTGCGCGCTCGCGCCCGCTACCACCCGCCCGCCGCGGTGTGGACATCGGGCCCGAACCTGCACGGCATCGAGGCGACCCGGAGCATGACGAGCTGCGCGAGCTGTCACGCCGAGGACGACTGCGTGATCTGCCACGGCGCGCCCGGCATTGGCGGCGGCGTGAGCCCGCATCCGGCGGGCTTCTCCATGCACTGCCGGAGCGCGCTCGAGACGAACGCGAGGGCGTGTGTGACGTGTCATGGGGATGTCGAGGAGTTGAGTCGGAGGTGTGGAGGATAGGAGCGACGAGACACCCGCCGACATCGCCGAAGGAGAGGCAACCGCCGCGCCGCGACCGCGCAGCGCTCGCCCGCGGCCCCACGCTCGCCCCCGCCCACGCCCACGCCCACGCCCTCGCCCTCTCCCCCACGCTCGCCCTCACACCCACGCTCGCCCTCACACCCACGCTCGCTCGAGCCCGCGTCAGGCGCGGCGCGCGCGCTCGACGAAGAAGCGGACGTCGTCGTTCATCTCGACCGGCTCCAGGATCGACGCGGGATGAGCCCGGGCCCAGACCCGGAACACTTCGTCGGCGAAGGCTTGGCCCACGCCGGGTACCCCGCGGAAGTCGAGCACGATGTGCTGGAAGCGATCGAGCCCGTGCATCAGGCGCTTGGCCTCGGACCGCGAGAGGAAGTCGCGCCCGAGACCGAACAGCTTCACGACGGTCCGGGTCCGCACGAAGGCGAACTCGGTAGTGAACTCATCGAACACCTCGCGCAGCGTGCGAGCAGGGGGGCGGTGCAAGACGAGGCGCACGCGCGTCCCCTTGCGCGCCTCCTCGGCCAGTACCGCGGTGTCGTCGACCGCCGCGTCTGTTGATTAGTCACATCTGGCGCTGCTTCCCAAGGGGATCGAGCTGTGATC
>CAYZQM010000106.1:16143-20364 GCA_964480175.1 uncultured Sandaracinaceae bacterium | reverse complement strand
TCGTCGGCACGGCGCCCAACACCCACGTGACCGTTCGGCTCGGGCCGTCGGTGCGCGAGGTGCACGGGATCTCGGGACCAGGCTCGACGTTCGCGCCGGGCGAGGTGGTCGAGTTCGATCTGGGGCGCTTCGACGTGATCAACCTCGAGACCCACGGGTTCAACGGCGACTTCACGGGATCGATCGTGACGTCGAACACCGGCGTCGCCGTGTTCGCGGGGAGCGAGGCGTCGGATGCGCCGCGCTTCACCGATCTCGCGAACCGACGCTGCTGCGCCGATCATCTCGAGGAGCAGCTCTTCCCCGACGACGTCCTCGGCGCGGACTTCTGGATCGGTCGCACGCCGTCGCGCTCGCCCGCGCTCAATCGCGCGTTCCTCACGGCAGACAGCGTGGGCGAGTTCGACGAGTCCGAGTGGGTGCGCGTGGTCGCGGTCGAGGCCGGCGTCACCAGCGTCACCACGACGCTGCCCGCGCCCTTCGACTACTTCGAGATCTTCGAAGGCGAGGACGTGATCATCGAAGCCGATCGCAACTTCCACCTCACCACGAGCCAGCGCGTGGCGGTGCTCCAGGTGCTCTCGAGCCAAGAGGCGGTCGGCATCCCCGGCGACTATCCCGGCGGCGATCCTGCGATCATCGCGGTGCCGCCGGTCGCGCAGTGGCGCCGCGACTACGTGTTCCTCACCCCTGACCTCTACGCGTTCGACTTCGTCACCATCGTCGCGCCCGCCGACGCGTACATCGAGCTCGACGCCGCGCCCCTCGATCCCGCGAGCTGCGACGTGCGCGCAGCGGACGGCATCTTCCGCATGCCCGACGATCCGCCGCCGGAGTTCTTGGTCTACGGCTGCCAGCTCTCGTTCCCCGACGTCGTCGGACCGCCGCCGGTGCGCGTCGAGGAGGGCGTGCAAGACGACGGCTACCACACGCTGCAGTCGACCGAGCCCGTCAGCATCATCGTGAGCGGATGGGACGCGTTCGTGAGCTACGCCTACGCGGGTGGGCTGAACCTCGAGGCGATCGAGTAGCGCCCGCGTCACCCCAGATTCGGGATCGAAACGCGGAGCGCTGTGCGATACTCCGCCACCATGAAGACGCTGGGCTCCCGTCCTCTTCGCTGGCTCGCGCTCGTGCTCGTGCTGCTCGCGCCGCTGCTGCTCGCGACGCTCACGCTGGTCTCGACGACCGAGGCGCAGGGGACGGGCGGCTCGTTCGGCGGCGGCGACTGGGGCTCCGGCGGAGGCGGTGGCGGCGGCGGTGACTACGGCGGAGGCGGGAGCGACTACGGCGGTGGCGGTTACGGCGGGAGCTACGGAGGCGACTACGGCGGTGGCGGCTACGGCGGGAGCTACGGCGGCGGGAGCTACGGGACAGGCAGCTACGGAGGCGGTGGTGGCGGCATCGGCTGCGGCAGCCTGTGCTGCATCCTGTTCGTCATCTTGATCGTGGTGGGTGTCGCCATGGCGAACGCGCGCCGGCGGGGCGGCGGCACCTTCACACCAGGCGGCATGCCGCTCACGGGGATGCCGGGCGTCGGTGGCATGCCGATGGGCGGAGGCTACGCGGGGCCGAACGCGATGTACGTCACCCAGCTGCAGCTCGGCCTCGACTGGCGCGCGCGGGCGCAGCTGCAAGCGCAGCTCGAGAACATGGCGCGCTCGGGCAACGCCGGGACGGCGGAGGGACGCGCGGCCCTCTTGTCGGAGACGATCCTCGCGCTGCGACGCAACGAGCTCTCGTGGCTCTATGCCGCTTACAAGGACGCCGGTGGCCACCAGCCGCAGACGGCGCAGCAGACGTTCCAGCAGCTCGCCAACGAGGCTCGCTCGCGCTTCCGGCACGAGGTCGTCCGCGGCCAGGCCGGCAACCTGAGCGAGAACGCCGCTCCCGAGATGCAAGCCCGCGCCGAGGAGGGCGAGGGCACCGTCGTGGTCACCGTGATCTTGGCGACCCGGCGTCCGCTCACGGGCTTCATGACGCCCGACGCCGCGCACATCAAGAACGCGCTGCAGGATCGATCGGGGATCCTGCCGCAGCAGCTCGTCGCGCTCGAGGTGGTGTGGTCGCCGGCCGCGGAGAACGACCGCATGAGCACCGCGGAGCTCGAGCAGTTCTATCCCGAGATGAAGCTGATCGATCCGAACAGCATCGCGGGCCGGATCTTCTGCGCGTACTGCCAGGGCCCCTTCCCCGCCGAGCTGTTGAGCTGCCCGCACTGCGGCGCGCCCGCGGAGGCGAGCAAGAACCGAAGGTCGCCGAAGGGCTAGCGCGCTCAGGCGCCCTTGCGATCGATCGCTTTGACCAGCTCGTGGGCGGCGTCGATGCCCGCGGCCTTCAGGAGCTGGTTGCGCGCGGCGACCTCGAGGAGGACGCCCATGTCGCGACCCGGGCGCACGGGCACCCGGAGCAACGGCAGCGGCGCGCCGAGCACGTCCTTGGTGAGCGTGTCCAAGCCGAGCCGATCCTCGTCGCTCTCGCCGTCGCTGGTCGGCCGCAGCTCGACGACGAGATCGAGCCCGACCTCGTCGCGCACCGCCGTCGCTCCGAAGAGCGCGCGGATGTTGAGGATGCCGAGGCCGCGGACCTCGAGGTGATCGCGCAGGAGCGCCGGAGGGCTGGCGCGCACGCCCCGCTGCGGAAGTCGGACCAGCTCGACCCGATCGTCGGCGACCAAGCGGTGCCCGCGCTCGACCAAGAAGAGCGCGCACTCGCTCTTGCCGATGCCGCTCGGGCCTTCGAGCAAGATGCCCACCCCGTACACCTCCACGGCCACGCCGTGGACCGACGCGCGCGGCGCCAAGAGCTCGTCGAGCGCGTCGTGCAGGATCGCGATCGTCGTCGAGCTGCGCGGGACCATCACGAGCAGGGGCGTGTCGGTGGCGGCCGCGGCCTCGAGCAGCTCGGGCATCGGCGTCACGCCACGGGTGACGACGACACACGACATCCCGAGCGCGAACATGCCTTGCAGCCGGATGCGCCGCGTCGCCGAGGGCAGCGACTCCAAGTAGCTGATCTCGGTCTCGCCGAAGATCTGCACCCGCGAGGGGACGATGCCGTGCATGTGTCCGGCGAGCCCCAGCCCGGACTTCTGGATGCGCGCGTGGGTGAGCCAGCGGTCGAGGCCGCCCTCGCCGCCGACCAGCTGCACCACGCCAGCGACGCCCTTCGCGTCGAGGAGTCGCCGGGTCGTGATGGGCGCGCCAGGCGCCAGCGATGCCGCGTGGGTGTTCATCGGGGCCGAGCACGGTACACGAACCGAGGCCCCTCGCGGTACCCCCGTCTCGGCTCAGCTGGTCTCGGCTCAGCTGGTCTCGCTCAGAAGATCATAACCGCGGCCGCCGCGGTCAGTGCACCCCAGGTCGTCCAGCCGACGGCTTGGTGGATCGCCGCGACGACCTCGAGCGTGCCGTAGTCGTTCGCCCGATCGCCGAACAGCCCGTTCGCCACCCCGAGCCCGAGGAAGGTCTGCGCGACCATGCCGACCAGGTGGATCCAGCGGAGCACCTCGTGCACCCGCAGGCGCTCGGCGAACTCTCCCGGCCCCGACGAGACGTCGTTCGGGTCCGGCATGATGAGCGACAGCGAGAACGTGACCGTGTAGAGCGCGGTCGTCGTCATCGCCGCGATCAAGTCCGGCCACGGGGTGCCGTAGCACTGGTCCTGACCGAAGACGGCGTTGCCGGTCACGCACGGCGTGCCCTCGCGGGGCGTGCCCGCCACGCCGTAGAGGTTGTAGTACTGGATGAAGCCGAGGATGGTCGTGATGGTCATCGCGCCCCACGTCGCGATGCCGAACGCGCGGTGGATCGGGGCGAGCTCCGCGCGCGTGCGCACGTCCGCGGCGTAGCGGCGATCCTCTTCGGTGAGCCCATCGTCATCGACGGGCGTACCCGGCTCCGAGCGCTCCGGCGCGGCGCGCGACGACGTCTCGTCGGCGTCGTCGTCGGGCTCCGCTGCGGCGACTTCCAGCAAGCTCGGCACCGGAAGCGCTCCGAGCGGCGCGCCACTCAGCGTCGCGGCGTCGCTCGCCGAGAGATCGAGCGAGCCGAGCTCCGCCGCGGGCGGCGCGAGCGTGAACCCGAAGAGCGGCGTGGCGAGGACCATCAAGGCGAGCCCGTTCATGGGCGCGATGATAGCCGAGCCGTCGGAGGCGCCACCGAAAAAGGCTCGCGCGGTGCGCCGTCGTCCTTCAGCGCATCGCGATGCGACCGCAGCGCA
>CAYZQM010000106.1:5442-16133 GCA_964480175.1 uncultured Sandaracinaceae bacterium | reverse complement strand
GCTCGGCGGCCTCGCGCAGTGTGCGCTGACGTGCCTCGTACTCGTCGTCGGGCAGGCGGGCCCACGGCGCTTCCGCGCTCGGATCGTCGCCGAGCGGGCGCACGAACGCGTCGGGGGCGTCGAGCACGTCGTAGAGCTCCTCCCCGCGCTCGAGCAGCTGGCAGTTGCGGCGCTCGATCAGATCGAGGATCCGCGGGAAGGCCTCGAGGCTCCATGCGTGGATGTCGTGCAAGAGCACGACGCCGCCGCGCGTCCCCGTCTCGTGCTCGCGCACGTAGAGCACCCGGCGAAACGTCTCGACCACTTCGTCCGCCGTGCGCACCTGCGCGTCTCCGGTTCCGAGGTTCCACATCACCGTCGTGTAGCCGCGCTCGCTCAGCAGCGCGTCCGTGCGCGCCGAACGCGCGCCGCCGGGCGGTCGGATCAACGTCGGCCGCAGCCCCACCGCGTCGATGAACGCTCGGTCGGCGTCGTCCAGCTCGGCCGTGAGCTCGGCGCTGGAGAGCCGCGTGAACTGGATGTGACGATGACCGTGCGACGCGATCGTGTGCCCGGCCTCCACGATCTCGCGCACGATCGCGCGGTTGTTCTCCGCCCACGGAGAGCTGCCGGCGAAGCGCTCGCCGCTGAGGAAGAACACTGCCCGCACGCTCCGCTCCTCGAGCTGCGCGAGCAAGCGACGGGTGTACCGAGGGTCGGGCCCATCGTCGAAGGTGAAGAGGAGCAAGCGCTGATCGCTGCCCCCGCTGATGATCGCGCCGCCGCCGAGATCGCTCCGGACCGCGTCGAGCGCGATCTCCTCCGCCTCGTCGCTCGGCTCGGGGACGTCGAGGGATGGTTCGGGACGATCAGGATTCGCAGGAGCGCTGACGAGCGTGGGCTCGGGCGAGAGCACCGGTGGGCGCGGTGGCGGCGGCTGTGCGGCCGTGAGGTGCGCGAGCAGGGCGCCGGCCGCGGTCGATGCCGCGCCGATCAGCCCGCGGAGCATCCAGTCGTGGGTTCGCCGCATGCGGCCGATGGTAGGTGCTCAGCCTACATCAGCGCCAGAAAGTGGAGGATCCCCGCTGAATGGGCGCGCTGAAGGAGCAACTGACACCCCACGCGTATGACCGGACTGTCCGCTATCTTCCCCCTGCTCGGCGGAGACCGAGTGCACTCCCTCGCACCTCTCTCTCTGGATCAAGCTCCCCCTCGGGAGCGGGCCGCGGACCCAACGGGGGACGTCGCCGCCTCGAGGGAGGCGCTTCGTCGAATGGATCCTTCTCTTCCCCTCATCGAGCGCGCCCTCTCCGGCGACGCCAGCGCCTTCCGAGAGATCTTCCTGCAGCACCGGGGTGACGTCGCTCGGCTGGTCTACCGGATGCTGGGTCCCTCGCCGGACGTCGACGACGTGGTGCAGGACGTGTTCCTCCACGTGTACCGCTCGCTCAAGTCGTTCCGCGGTGACGCCCGCTTCTCGACGTGGCTCTACCGGCTGACCGTGAACGTGACCCGCATGCACCTGCGTCGCGCTCGCTCGCGCCCGCGCTTCAGCGACGTCGAGGTGCCGGAGGCGCCCGGCGAGGACGCGCGCGACGAGGGACCCGACGCCCACGTCGAGCGCGCCGATCGCGTGCGCACGCTGTACCGACTGCTCGAGGGACTGAGCGAGAAGAAGCGGGAGGTCCTCGTGCTGCACGACTTCGACGGAGTCGCCGCCAAGGACATCGCGGAGCTCTTGTCCGTACCGGTGCTCACCGTGCGAACCCGCCTCTTCTACGCCCGCAAGGAGCTCTACGCCGCGATGGCGACCGAGCCCTCGCTGGCGAACGTGCTCGCCATCCTCGCTTCCGACTTGCACGGCAAGCCCCAGATCAAAGATTCCCCCACGCCTTCGGACGAGGGCTGAACCAGAACGCCATGCGATCGCATCCGCCCAAGACCGCAGCGCTGGCCGCCTACCAGGCGGGCGCGCTGTCCCCGCCGCGCGCCGCGCAGGTGGAAGCGCACGTCGCGCAGTGCGCCGTGTGCCGCAACGAGCTCGCGGCCATCCGCCTCTGGAGCCGCGAGAGCGCGCGGATGCGCGCCGTGAAGGACGTGCCCGTCGACTTCCAGAAGATGGAGCTCGCTCTGGCGCGCGAGGCCAAGGCCGAGGCCCACAAGGCGAGCGTCGATCGGGGGCGTCAGCGCGCGCTGCCGATGGTGATGGCGCTCGGCGTCGCCGCAGCGGTGCTCCTGACCATCGGCTTCGATCGGATGATCGGCGGCGGTCCGACGCGCCCGTCTGCTCCGGTCGCGGCGACGAGCGCTGGGCGTTCGAGCGCTGTGCCTTCGAGCGCCGTGCGTTCGAGCGCCGCGCAGGTGGAGGTCGCGCTGATCGCCGGCGAAGCGTCGGTGCGCGGTGAGGGGCCGCCCGCGCTCGGGTCGCGCCTCCCCGAGGGCGCCGTGCTGGACACCCGGGTGGGCGAGCTGCACCTCGCTGCGCTGCGCGACGACGCGCCGGCAGCGTCCATCGCGCTGCGGGCCGACTCGACGCTCGTGCTCCTCGATGGACCGCGCGACGCCGCGGACGCGGAGCTCGTCGCAGGCTCGATGAGCGTGGTGAGCACGTCTCGGGTGGTCGTGCTCGCGGCGCGCTATCGGATCGCAGCCGACGTCGCGACGTTCGACGTCTGGCTGTCGGAGGACGGCATCGTCGTCGAGGTGGTCGAGGGAAGCGTCCGGGTCACGGGGCTCGGGGAGGACACGGAGCTCGTGGCGCCCGCGCGCTTCGCGCCGCCGGCCGCGACTTCCCGCGAGGTCTCGTCGGCGGTCTCGCGTGCGGTCGCCTCGCGGTCGCCGGGTGCGGTGAACGTGCGGATCGAGCGGCCGCTCAGCGTGCGCTGGGAGCTGGAGACGCTCGGCACGATCGATGGCGACGGCGAGCTCGCGTTCGAGATGCTGCCCGGGCCGCTGCACCTGTTGTCGTTCGATGCGCTGGGCCAGGCGTTCCCGCTCGACGTGGTCGTCGGCCCGGAGGGCCTCGTCGTGGCCGGAGAGGATCTCACGCCAGCGCGGCCGACGGTGCGCGGCTTCCTCGATCCTGCCGAGATCAACGGGGTCGTGCGCACGAGCCTGCCGAGCCTGCAGCGCTGCTACGAGCACGCGCTGCGGATGCGGCCCGAGATCGGCGGCGGCGCGCTGCGGCTGCGGGTGTCGCTGGATGCGAGCGGCCGTGTGGTCCGCACCCGGGTGGAAGGCGGCGACGTGCCCGAGACGCTGCAAGCTTGCGCGACGGCCGAGGCCGAGCGCTGGTCGTTCCCCTCGCCGGGCGGGCCGGTGTCGTTCGATCTCCCGCTACGGTTTCGCTCTCGCTGACGCTCGGGCTTCCGGTCTCGCTGACGCTCGGGCTTCCGGTCTCGCTGACGCTCGGGCTTCCGGTCGCTGACGCTCGGGCTTCCGGTCTCGCTGACGCTCGGAGATTGCGCTCTCGCTGACGGGGCTCGGGCCACGCTCTCGTTGCTTGTTTCCCGCAGGCGTGTCTGCGATGCTCCCGCTCGTGTCCGGCGCGGATGGAGTGACACAGCGACTCGCGCTCAGCGCAACCACCGGCTCCGAGAGGGGCCGCGCGTCGTTGATCGTGCTGGAAGGGACCCTCGTCGGGCGACGCTACCTCATCGACGACTCCATCATCCTCGGCCGCGGCGAGGCCGCCGGAATCCAAGTCGACGACGCGGTCGCGTCGCGACGGCACGCGCTGATCCGGAGCGACGGCGCCGCCTGGAGGATCGTCGACCTCAAGAGCCAGAACGGGACGTGGCTGAACGGCAGCCGGGTGTACGACGAGCCGCTTCAGTTCGGCGATCGTGTGCAGATCGGCGAGTCGCTGTTCCTCTTCTCCTACCGGGATCCGCTCGAGGATCGCGCGCGACAGCGCCAGAAGCTCGAGACGCTGGGCCGCCTGGGCGCCGGCGTAGCCCACGATCTCAACAACCTCCTCGGCAGCATCCTCGCCAACGCCGATCTCGTGCTCTCGGTGCAGGCCGAGATGCACCGGGAGCCGGACGACACCACGGGGGCACACCAGACGCTCGCCGAGTGCGTGCACGACATTCGCCTCGCCGCGCAGCGGGGGGGCGAGCTGACCCGCCGTATCCTCGATCACGCCGCCACCACCACCGCGGGCGACAGCACGGTCGATCTCTCGGGGGTCGTCGCCACCTGCGTCTCCCTCGCGCGGCGCACCTTCGACAGCGGGGTCCGGGTCGACGAGCGGGTCGCTCCCGGCGTGCTCGTGCGCGGGGACCGGTCCGCGCTGAGCCAGGTGGTGATGGGCCTGTTGGTGAGCGCAGGCGACGCGCTGCCGATCGGGGGTCGCATCCAGGTCCGACTGGGGCTCGCGGCGCCCGAGAGCTTCGCGGAGGTGGGCTTCGCGGGCCAGCACGCGCTGCTCGAGGTCGAGGAGACCGCCGCGCGCTCGCGGACCAGTCCGCCGCTGGAGCAGCTCGCCAAGCAGGCCGAAGGCGCGCCCGCGCGTGCCCTCGCGACCGCTGCCGAGATCGTCGGCGAGCACGGCGGGCGGATGACGGTCGACACCGAAGGCGCCGGCACGCTGGTGCGGGTGGTGCTCCCCGCGCTCGCCACCCCGCGCGATCGCATCGTCGCCAACACCCCGCACCTCGGCGTCATCGCGCCGAGCGTGGCGAGGGCACCGGGAGACGGCGCCGTACTGGTGGTCGACGACGACGATCTCGTCCGCCGCACCGTGCTGCGGGTGCTCGAGCGCGACGGCTACAAGACGCTGGAGGCGCGCTCGGGTCGCGACGCGCTCACGGTGTACCGAAACAGCGTGGACGACGTGCGGCTGGTGCTCCTGGACTTGGACATGCCGGACATGAACGGCGAGGACACCTACCAGGAGCTCCGAGCGCTCGATGCGCAGGTGCGGGTCGCCTTTCTCACCGGCCTCTGCGACGACGCGCGTCGCGACGCGCTCCTCGGCCAAGGGGCCCGCGCCGTGCTGCTCAAGCCGTGCGACACGGCCGCCCTGCGCCGGATGGTCCGCGAGGAGAGCGGGATCACCCCGCGGGGTGGCTCCCAGACCCGGCTCCCCAAGGTGTGAGCGGCCGGCCTCCCTGCGGCTTCTTGCGCGCCGCGCGGCGGCGTGTCTCTCTCCCGGTGGATTGACGAGGCCCAACCCACGGGTGGGTCGTCTGGTCAGAGCCGAGCGCACGTGAGCAGCTTCTCCAACAAGCCATTGACCTGGACGGCCTGCCTCTCGGTGCTGGTCCACGGCTTGTTCGCGCTCGGCATCGCGCTCGCGCCGCCGCCGGCTCCTTACGTCCCGCCTCCCGAGCTCACCGAGGTGCGCCTGATCGAGGTCGGCGAGATGGTCATCCCCGAGGAGATGGAGACCGAGATCACCGAGCTGATCGAGTCGGACGCGGTGCCGGCCGCCATGAGCGATCCGCTCCCGCCGCCACCGCGTCTGCCGCCCCGACGCACCAGCACGGTCGCGGCCGGCACGGTCGACGGGGCGCCCGGCCTGACGGGTTCCCTCGTGCCGACGGGACCCACGGTGGACACGTCACCCCTGCCCGGCGAGACCGAGGCCGAGCGTGAGGTGCGCTTGCGGGCGGCGGGCGCGCGGATCGATCCGCGGCGCGCCGCGGCCGACATGGTGCTTCGCGGCGATCCCGGCCCGATCATGCCGAGCGGCCCCGCCGGCCTCGGAGATCCCGGCGGCGAGTCGGTGCGGCCGATGACCGTGGCCGAAGCGGAGCGCGTCCACAGCGATCACCTGGGCGCGGCCGCGGCCACGAAGACCCACACGACGCGCAGCGCACGACCTCAGCTCGTGCCGCACCCCGATGGCAGCTACACGTACCGAGGCCACGCGTTCACCGCCACGATCCGCCCGAACGGCGACGTCGTGTTCTCCGATCGCGGGGCGGTCGAGTACGACCTCGGGAGCGGCACGGGCAGCTTCGATCTCGGCGACATGGTGATGGGCGCCGCCGGGGTCGATCCCTACGCCGCCGAGCGCGAAGCGTTCATGGAGGAGAACGAAGAGCTCATCCAGCGGCTCACCGACGAGGCGCGCGTCGCGACACGCGCGCGCTCCCTCGGGAGGTTGCGATCCGATCTGCGGATGCGCTGGGAGGACCGGACGCGATCGGTCGAACGAAGGCGGCGCGATCTGTTCCGGCTCTGGGACGAGTCGAGTGAGGACGACGACGATCGGGCAGCGCGCGACGCGGTGATCGCGTTCATCCGCACCAACCTCCCCGAAGGCAGCGAGGACGCCTACCCCCCGTCCGAGATCGCGGCGCTGAACGCGCGGCGGACGAGCACCGAAGCGTTCGCCCCCTACTGATCGTTCCTCCGACTCCCTGAATCCTCGGGCGCGGTTTGCGGGTCGAGGCGGCGCCTTCTACCTTCGCGCCCCTCATGGCCATCCGTTTCCCTTCCCCCGAGTGGACCCACGCCTTCCGCGACGCGGTCAACGCCAACACCACCTACGCCCAGCACGGCAAGGGCTGGACGCACGGCAAGGTCGCCTACGTCATCAAGGCCGATCCCCGGCTCGGCACCGAGCGCGACATGGCGATGGTCCTCGATCTGCACGAGGGCAAGTGCCGCGGCGCCGAGTACGTCGACGCCGAGGCCGCGCAGAGCGCCGACTTCGTGATCGCCGCCGACTACCCGAAGTGGCGCGAGGTGCTCTCGGGCGAGGTCGATCCGACGAAGGCGATGATGCAGAACAAGCTGAAGCTGCAGAAGGGACACCTTCCGACCATCGTGAAGTACGTGCTCGCGTCCAAGGCGCTGGTCGGCAGCGCGACGGCGATCGACACGGACTACCCGGCCCTGTGAGCGCGGAAGCGAGCGGGCCGCTCGTCGAGCTCGATCCGGGCGCCGAGGACAACGGCCTCGCGGGGATGCTCTCGACGCTGATGCGGCAGAACCTCGAGGACCATCCCGAGCGTGCGCCGCGCTTCTGCGCGATGAAGGGCTCGCTCGCGATCTTCGCCGAGGACGCCGAGGTGTCGGTGACGATCACGTGCGACGGTCGTCGCGCGGTGTTTCGCGACGGAATCGTCGGCATCCCCGATCTCACGATCCGGGGCGGCTTCGAGCAGATCGGCGACATGTCGCGGATGGAGTCGCTCGGCGCGTTCCCCGATCCCCGAGGACCGGTGAACCGCGCGATGTGGCGGGCGCTGCGCGGTGGCGCGCTGCGGGTGCACGGCCTGCCGCGTGCGCTGCCGCTCCTGCTCGCGTTCGGCGACGTGATGGCGGTGCACTGAGCTTCGATCTCCCGAGAGGGACGCTCAGCTCGGGCCGACCGTGATCCAGAGCACGCCGGCGATCGCGAAGAGCAACACGGCGAGCACGTACAGCATCGGGGTCGACAGCCCGCTGCGCGGCACGTGCTGGGGCGCGGTGGGGTACGCGCCCGTGGGCTGATCGCGCTGGGAGCGCTCGGCCGCCGGAGCGCTCGCGATGGGCGCGGGCGGGTCGGACTCCGCGAGCTTGCCGGTGAGCACCGCAGGGAGCGGCAGCACCTTGGGGTTGGTGCCTTTCGCGGGGTCCGAGCTGCCGCTGATGCTCTCGGAGACGGCGCGTCGCTCGCTGCTCGAGATGATCTCCGAGGTCGCGCCGCTGCGTGCGCGGTTCGGCGACGTGTCGCCCGAAGGCATCCGCGCGGGCTTGGGCGGGAGCGCGAGCAGCGCGTCGAGCATCGCCTGCGCGGAGGGGAATCGATCGTTCGGGTTCTTCTCCAGCGCCTTCTGCACCAGCCCTTCGAGCTCGGGGTGGACCGTCAGCCCCTCGCGCACGGTCTCGAGAGGCGGCGGAGGCGCGAGCAGGTGTGCGCGCAAGAGCTCGGAGCGTCGATCGGAGAGGAATGGGCGGCGGTCCGCGAGCAGCTCGTAGAGCAGGATGCCCGCGGCGTACACGTCGGCGCGCACGTCGAGCGACACCCCGGTGATCTGCTCGGGCGCCATGTACGCGGGCGTGCCCACGATGCGTCCCTTGCGCGTGAGGGTTCCATCCTCGCCCTGCCCCCCATCGTCGCTGAGGAGCTTCGCGAGCCCGAAGTCGAGCAGCTTCACCCGATCCCGCTGCGGCGCGTTCGTGCCGGGCGGCGGCTCGGAGGTCGTGGGCCGCACGAGGAACACGTTCGCGGGCTTGAGATCGCGGTGCACGATGTCTTTCTCGTGCGCGAACGCGAGCCCGCGCAGCATCTCCGTCATCACCTCGATCGCGCGCGGAGGATCGAGCGGCGCTTCGTCGAGCGCGTCCTCCAGGGTGCGCCCCTCGAGCAGCTCCATCGCGATGAACGTGTACGTGTCCTGCACCCCGAAGCTCGCGATGTGCACGATGTTCGGATGCTCGAGCTTGGTCAGCAGCCGCGCCTCGCGCTCGAAGCGACGGCGCAGCGAGCTGATCGTGCCGAGGTTCTCGTTGAGCACCTTCAGCGCGACGATCGCGTCCGTCGTCGTGTCGCGGCCCCGGAACACCACGCCGGTCGCGCCCGCGCCGAGCCGATACTCCACGCGGTACTGACCGAGCGTCATGCCGATCAGCTCCTCACCGCGACGATCAGGGCCCGCCATGCGAGCAGGATGGTACACGACGCGACGTGGGGCGCTCCGGCCGAATTGTGAAGCGGTGCGCGCGTCAGACCTGCCAGCGCACCCGGCAGCGACAGTCGGCGTCGCCGCGGCTCACGCAGGCGAGCGGCACGATCTTCACCTCGCGGCAGCCGAGCGTCTCGAACACCGCCGCCATGGTCTCGTTCGCCAGGATGCAGAGCTGTGGGTGGTGCCCTGGCCAGTCGTACGTGATCGAGAGCGCTTCTCCGGCCGCGCCCATCTCGATGCGCCGCTGCCCCGTGTCGTGCAGCAGCCGAAAGAGGCGCTGGATGTGGCGCGCATAGAACGCGGGCGAGACGATCTGCTGCACCACGAACTGGTAGACCCCCTTGCGCAGCGTACGGAGCGCCTCGCGCGCTGCGTCGCGCGCGACGACGGGCTGCTGATCGGGCGGCAGCTCACCGAGCACCAAGTCGAGCAGGCGGTGCGAGAGCTCGGCGTCGTACCAGGCGCTCGCGAGGACCTCGCGATCGGCGCCGAGCATCGCGCGCTCGCGATCCGAGAGCCGCGCGAAGAGGGACTCGTAAGCCGCGACGCCGTTCGTCCGTCGGTACCAGTCGAGCAGCGCGCGGATGGCTGCACCTTTGATGCGTGGCTGGGCCACGATGCCGAGCGTAGCGCGCGCGGGCCGCTCCACGCGCTGGTTTCCCTTGCACCTCGGGCGCAGACGGCGACCATCGTGCGCCATGCAAGCCTCCGACTTCGAGCGACTCGGTGCTCTCTACCTCGGCCGTCCTTCGGCCGAGAGCGCGCCGCTGGTCTACGACAGCAAGGCGCTCACGACGCACGCGCTGATCGTGGGCATGACCGGCTCCGGCAAGACCGGCCTCGGCGCGGTGATGCTCGAAGAGGCGGCCATCGATCAGATCCCCGCCATCGTCGTCGATCCGAAGGGCGACCTCGGCAGCCTGCTCCTCACGTTCCCGGATCTGTCGACGGACTCGTTCGCGCCCTGGGTGCCGCGAGGAGAAGACCCTGCGGCAGTCGCCGAGCGTCATCAGCGTGGTCTGAGCGAGTGGGGACAGGACGGGGCCCGCGTGGGCCGCTTCGCGTCGTCGGTCGAGCGCGTGCTCTACACGCCGGGATCGAGCGCGGGGCGACCGCTCTCGGTGATGCCCTCCCTCGCGCCGCCGCCGAGCGCGGACATCGATGGGATGCGCGATCGCGCCGTGCGCACCGCGACCGCCTTTCTCTCCCTCGCGGGCCTCACCACCGACCCGCGCGCGCCCGAGCACTCGCTCCTGAGCACCGTGCTCTTCGAGGCGTGGCGCGAAGGCAAGACGCTCGACGTGACCACGATGCTCCGCGAGATTCAGTCGCCGCCGTTCAGCAAGGTGGGCGCGATGGATCTCGAAGCCGTGGTGCCCGCCAAGACGCGCTCGCAGCTCGCGGTGCAGATCAACGCCGTGCTCGCGTCGCCCGCGATGCAGGGCTTCCTCGACGGACCACCGCTCGACATCGCGTCGCTGCTCTATGGCCCCGGCGGTCGCCCGCGCCTCTCGATCCTCTCCATCGCCCACCTGTCGGATGCCGATCGCCAGTTCTTCGTCACGTCGCTGCTCGGCGAGCTGATCGCGTGGATGCGCGCCCAGCCCGGCACGTCGAGCCTGCGCGCGCTCTTCTACATGGACGAGATCGCGGGCTACTTCCCGCCGGTCGCCAACCCGCCGCCGAAGGCCCCGATGCTCACGCTCCTCAAGCAGGCGCGCGCGTTCGGGCTGGGGATCGTGCTCGCGACCCAGAACCCGGTGGACCTCGACTACAAGGGCCTCGCGAACACGGGCACGTGGATGCTGGGACGCCTGCAGACCGATCGCGACAAGCTCCGGGTGCTCGACGGGCTCGAGGGCGCGAGCACCGAGTCGGGCCGCTCGTTCGATCGCCAGGCGCTCGACGCGCAGCTCTCCGGGATGGCGCCGCGCACGTTCCTCCTGCAGTCCATCCACCTGCCGGCGCCGGTGCACTTCAAGGTCCGCTACGCCCTCTCGTATCTCCGCGGTCCACTCGCGCGCGAGGAGCTCGGCCGCTTGATGGCGGCGAGCCGCGAGCCCGAGCGCCCGAGCCTCGCGCCGG
>CAYZQM010000106.1:0-5432 GCA_964480175.1 uncultured Sandaracinaceae bacterium | reverse complement strand
GCCATCGCCCCGCAGAGCGCGCGCCCGGTGTTGCCGCCCGAGGTGAGCGAGACGTTCCTGGTGCGCACCGATCTCACCGGCCCGCAGACCTATCGCCCCGGTGCGCTCGCCGAGGCGACGCTGCGCTTCGCGGACGCCCGAGCCGGAATCGAGACCACGCAGAAGCTCACGCTCATCGCGCCGCTCCGAGACGATCAGCCGCGCTGGGAAGAGGCGTGGACGTACGCCGGCACGGACCCGGCGCTGCGTGCGTCCCCCGACGCGGGCCTCTCGTTCGGACCGCTTCCCTCCGTCGCGATGCGCCCCGCCACGTGGAAGAAGTGGGAGCGCGCGGTGATCCAGCACTGCGCCGCGGAGCGCGCGCTCACCGTGCTCGCTGCGCCCGAGCTGAAGCTCGCAGGCCGCGCCGGGGAAGGCCGTGATGCGTTCGCGTCGCGGGTCGCGCTCGCTGCGCGCGAGCGGCGCGACACCGAGGTCGGCAAGCTGAGCGCGAAGTGGGAGCCCAAGATCCAGCGCGCCCGCGACAAGATCGAGAAGTGCCGCCGCAAGATCGAAGACGCGTCGGGCGACCGCACCGCGGCGGTCGCGGCGTCGGGGCTCGAGATCGGCGCGAGCGTGCTGGGCGCGATGTTCGGGAGCCGGCGCTCGGCCCTGCGCTCGGCGAGCTCGATCGCGACGAAGGCGCGCCGCGCTCAGCGCAGCGGGGCGAACAAGGAGCGCGCCGAGGCCGACCTCGAAGAAGCCGAGGCGCAGTGCCGCACGATGGAGGACGACCTCAAGACGGCGCTCGACGAGCTGCGCACGAGCTGGGATCCCGCGAACGTCGAGGTGCTCGAGCGGAGGATCCTCCCGAAGAAGACCGACGTGGTGCTCTCGCGGGTCAGCCTGGTCTGGGTCCCGGTCCCGACCTGACCCGCTCGGCCTCTCGCTCGCGAACGTTGTACCCTTGGCCCCTATGCGCGCTCTCCTCGCCCTCGTGCTCGTCGTGATCGCTGGATGCGAGGGCCGCCTCGGCGGTGAGCGGATGGACGCGGGCCCTGGCCGCGACGCGCCGATGGGCGATGTGCCCGGGCTCGATGCGCCCGGTCTCGACGCGCCCGGCGCGCTCGATGCCGGCGCAGACGTCCCCGTCGTCGGCCCGTGCGTCGGCGTCACGTGCGGCGCGGGTGCCAACTGTGATCCGGCGACGGGCGACTGCGTGTGCGCGCCAGGCTTCGTCGACGTGGGTGGGAGCTGCATGGCGGCGGCCCCGGGTGATCCCAGCACGCGCACCGCCGCGGACGTGTGCGATGCATGGCGCGACGGGCACGTGACCGAGGCCTCGGCCTCGTGGAACCCGGGCCCGGGGATGTGCGATCCGGGGACGATGTCGCGCGACGCGCTCGACGACACGCTGCGCCGCATCGCGATGTTCCGCTGGATGGTGGGCCTACCGCCCGTGGTCGACGACGCGGGGCGCAACGCGACGGATCAGGCGTGCGCGATCATGATGTTCCGCAACGGGACGATCGATCACAACCCGCCCTCGAGCTGGGATTGCTACACGGAGGCCGGGCGCTCGGGGGCCGCGTCCTCGAACCTCGCGTACGGCACGAGCGACGCGGCGGACGCGATCGATCTCTTCATTTCGGACGTCGGGGTGAGCAGCCTCGGGCACCGGCGCTGGATCTTCAACGCACCGCTCGGCGTGGTGGGCATCGGCTTCGCGGGCAACTCCACGTGCCTCGGGGTCTTCGACACGAGCGGGAGTGGATCGCGCCCCTGGACGGCCTGGCCCAACCCCGGGCCCTACCCGTTCGCCGCGCTGCGCGACGGCTTCGGGCGCTCGTTTCTCTGGTCGTTCCACGGCAGCATGGTCGGCGGCAGCACGACCGTGACGATGAGCCGCGTGGCGGACGGCTCGCCGCTCGCGGTCACGGTCTCGCATCCCCCGGGCGGCTACGGCCCGAACACCGTCGCGTGGGCGCCGATGGGCTGGACCCCCGCGTCGGGCGATCGCTATCGGGTCACGGTGACGGGCAGTAGCGAAGTGAGCTACGAGGTCGAACTGGTCGCCTGTGACTGAGCAGGCAGCCTCCACCACGCCCGACACGACCCCGCCGAAGCGCCGTCGCTGGCTTCGTACGGGCCTCGAGGTGCTGGTGATCGTCGCGATCTACTTCGCGATCCGCGGCTACCAGACGCGCAACTTGGCGGAGGGCGTGGTGCCCGAGCTCCCGACGACCTTGATCGACGGGACGCCCAGCTCCGAAGCACCGGTCGCCGTGCACTTCTTCGCGTCGTGGTGCGGGGTGTGCGAGATGGAGGCGGGCGACGTCCGCACGCTCGCGGATCACCACCGCGTCCTCGCGATCGCCTCGCAGTCGGGGGACGCGACGAGGGTCGGCGCGTACCTGGAGGACCACGATCTCGGCGCGGCGGAGATCGCCATCGATCCCCGGGGAACGATCGCGCAGCGCTTCGGGGTCCATGCGTTCCCGGCGACGTTCTTCCTCGACGAGGGCGGCCGCATCGTCGCCTCCGAGGTGGGGTACACCAGCACGCTCGGGCTCCTGCTTCGCGCGTGGTGGGCGCGCTGAGCCTCGACGTCGCCCCGATCCGGCGAGCAGCGCCGCGTGAACCGGCTCGGGGCCGTGGAGGCCCAGCGGATGGATTCCCCTGCGAGCGCGTGGCCATCGGTCTTGCCGCGCCCTACCCCGGCGAGTAAGAAGCGCGCCTTCGCGCCGATGCCCCGCCTCGTCCCCGACGCCTTCTCCCTTGGCCCTTCTTCGCCTGCCCCGATGATCGAGACGGGACCCGCGCGCTGAACATGGCCGAAGTGCGCGCCGTGAAGGGGATGAACGACGTCCTGCCCGACGAGATCGGGCGGTGGCAGCGGCTGGAGTCCGCGTTCCGCGACGCCGCGAGCCGCTACGGCTACGCCGAGGTGCGCACCCCGGTGGTCGAGCCGACCCAGCTCTTCGTGCGCTCGATCGGCGAGGCGACCGACATCGTCGAGAAGGAGATGTACTCCTTCGTCGACAAGGGCGAGGACGCGCTGACGCTTCGCCCCGAGGGCACGGCGAGCGCGGTGCGCGCGCTGATCGAGCACAAGGTCTACGCGAGCGAGCCCGTGACCAAGTGGTCGTACGTGGGGCCGATGTTCCGCCGCGAGCGGCCCGCGCGCGGACGCTACCGCCAGTTCTGGCAGGCCGGGCTCGAGTGCTTCGGTGACCCGGGCCCGTTCGTCGACGCCGAGATGATCGGGATGGTCGCCGAGCTGTTGGGCTCGCTGGGCATCGCGCAGATCGAGGTGCTGGTGAACTCGCTCGGCTCGGGCGACACCCGCGCCCGCTACCGCGACCTGCTCACCGCGTACTTCGAGCCCAAGAAGGCGCAGCTCTCCCCCGACAGCCAGCGCCGCCTGGGGACGAACCCGCTGCGGATCCTCGACAGCAAGGTGGACGTCGATCGCGAGCTGTCGGCCGGCGCGCCGAAGCTCACCGAGGTGCTGAGCGACGACGACCGCGCGCACTTCGACGGTCTCTGCGCGGGGCTCGACGCGCTCGGGGTGCGCTACCGAGTCGAGCCGACGTTGGTGCGCGGCCTCGACTACTACTCGCGCACCCTGTTCGAGATCCAAGGCCAGGGCGGCGAGCTCGGCGCGCAGAACACGCTGTGCGGAGGCGGTCGCTACGACGGCCTGGTGCGTGAGCTCGGAGGCCCGGACGTTCCGTCGATCGGCTTCGCGATGGGCATCGAGCGCATCTTGCTCGCGATGCCGCCCGCGCCGAGCGCCCCGCACATCGACGTGCTGGTCGCGGGCGCGCTCTCGGTGCTCGCGTCGCTGCGCGCCGCGGGCGTTCGCGCCGACGGTGACCTGCGCGGGCAGTCGCTCAAGAGCCAGCTGCGGCGCACGGAGCGGCTCGGCGCGCGCTTCGCGGTGGTGCTCGGTCCCGCCGAGCTCGAGCGCGGCGTCGCGCAGCTCAAGGACCTCGCGGCACACACCCAGCGCGAGGTGGCGCTCGGTGATCTCGCGGCGACCGTGCGCGATGCGCTTCCCAGCGAGGGCACGCCGTGAGCGCCCGCTGGATGCTCTGTGCGCTCTTGGCTGCGCTCTGTGCCCTCTTCGCTGCGCTGGCGTTCGGGCCGCTCGCGAGCGCGCGCGCCCAGGACGAGGCGGACGCCGCCGAGGAAGAGGACGAAGACGACTGGGGCCCCGGCTGGGAAGAAGACGACGACGAGGTCGCCGCCGACGGAGACGAGGACGAGGACGAGGACGAGAGCGATCCGACGCTCGGCGAAGAGGTCGAGGCAGAGGAAGAAGAGGAAGAGGACGCGACGGAGGAGGCCGCGACCGCGGATGCGCCCGTCGGCGCGGGCCGGACCTCGCTCTTCATCCGCCCCGATCCGCCGCCCGCGCCGGACGACTTCGATCTCACGATCCCGCCGATCCTCCACTACCACCGCGAGAACCACGTCACGACGACGGCGGTGTTCCCTGCGTTCTACCTGCGCGAGGAGCCGGGCAGCTCCGAGCTGGTGATCCCGCCCATCTACCATCGCGAAGGCGAGAACCCGTACGACGTCGTCTTCCCCGTCTTCTGGTGGTACCGCGGACCGGGGCACCACACCTGGATCGCGGGGCCCGTCTGGCACCACGAGGACGCGCTGAGCCACGACTTCGGCATCGCGCCGCTCGTGATGACGGGGCGCCACGAAGATCGCTACTATCATGTGCTGCCGCCGCTCCTCACGTTCGCCTGGGGCAGCCGCGACGACGACTATCTCTCCGCCCTCGCGCTCTTCTATCGCATCCGCGATCACGAGACCGAGAACTGGGGCCTCTTCCCCTTCCTCTGGGTGCGCAACTCGCCGACCGAGGAGTACCAGTTCATCCCGCCGCTCGTGTTCCGGTGGCGCAACCCCGAGCGCAACCGGACCATCACCATCGTGCCGCCGGTCTACCTGCACGAGGATCCGGGCGAGATCTTCTGGGGCATCGCGGGTCTTCTGCACTACGACTATGGCCCGGGCTTCAACTCGGTGACCATCCCGCCGCTGCTCTTCCACTTCAGTGAGGAGGCCGCGACCGACGAGCACCCGGGCTCGTTCCGCCTCGCCACGCCGCTCTTCCTCTACATGAACGAGCGCGGATCGACGACGTTCGTCACGTACCTCTACCAGCACTACCGCGGCGCGACCGAGCTCGACGCGGTGATGCCGTTCTTCTTCTACACGCGTGATCCTCGAGACCACTCGGAGACGCTCATGGCCTCACCGCTGGTGTGGCACTGGGCCAACCCCGGCTCGGACAACTGGCTCGTCGCGCCCTTCTGGCTCCACCTGGATGATCGGGGACGCTCGACCACGTGGATCACCCCGCTCGTCGGCAGCCACACGAACCACGAGAACGGCGACGAGACCACGTGGGTCGCGCCCACGCTGCAGGT
>CAYZQM010000105.1:0-20443 GCA_964480175.1 uncultured Sandaracinaceae bacterium | reverse complement strand
GAGTCGCGAAGTACGACGCCTTGCGCGCCTCGTACGCCTGCATGATCGGGAGCCACTGGAGCAAGTCCAAGATCATCGGCGGCGCGTTCTTCAGCTTCGCTCTGCGCTCGAGCGCGCGCTCGCTGGCAACCACCAACGCCAGACCCGGCGGCAGCCCAATCGCCTTCTGCGACGCCGTCAGGTACACGTCCGCGCCCCACGCCTTCATCTCGAAGGCCTCGCCCGCCGTCGCGCACACTCCATCGAACACGGTCAGCGCGTCGTGCTCGCGGGCGACTGCCATGATGCTCGGGACGTCCACCCGCACGCCGGTCGAGGTGTCGACGTGGGTCGCGATCACCACCGTGGGCCGGAGCGCCTTCGCGCTCGCCGCGATCGCCTCGGCCGTCGGCACGAAGCCCGCGTCGCAGCGTACGTGCTCGACCGTCGCGCCACGTCGCTGTGCCATCTCGCCGATGCGATCCGAGAAGTACCCGGTGTTCACGACGAGCACGCGATCGCCCGCGTCCACGACGTTCCCGATCGCCATGTCCATCGCGACCGTGCCGCTGCCCGACACGATGAATGGCTGGTGCGATGCGTCCGCGCGCCACACCTCGCGCATCTTCTGGAGCGACGCGCCGAACGCCTCGATGACGGCGGGTGAGACGTGCGAGGGAGGCGCGGTCTGGTAGGCAGCGTGCACCGCGGGCGAGATCTCGATCGGCCCGGGGATCATCAGGAGCGGTCGACTCATCGCCGCATCATGCCCGACGCGCGGTCAGCCCTGGGCGTCTTTGCCGCCGCCGGGCTTGTTGGTCGCGCGCGTGTCCGCGCTCGCCTGGAGGTACGCCTCGATCAGCTCGTCGAGATCGCCGTCGAGCACGCCCTGCACGTTGGTGATCTTCACCTCGGTGCGCTCGTCCTTCACGAGCTGGTAGGGCTGCATCGTGTACGTGCGCACCTGCGAGCCGAAGCCGATCTCGAGCTTGTTGACGCCGTACGCCTCTTGGAACGCGGTCTCGCGCTTCTGCCGCTCGAGCTCGTAGAGCTTGCCGCGCAGCATCTTCATCGCCGTCGCCCGGTTCTTGTGCTGGCTGCGCTCGGCCTGGCACGCGACGATGATGCCGCTCGGGATGTGGGTGATGCGGATCGCCGACTCGGTCTTGTTGACGTGCTGACCGCCCTTGCCGCCGGCGCGGAAGGTGTCGACCTGCAGCTCTTCCGGCTTGATCACGATCTCGCCGACGTCGTCGTCCAGATCGGGCACCACCTCGACCGAGGCGAACGCCGTCTGACGCCGCGCGTTCGCGTCGAAGGGCGAGATGCGGATGAGCCGATGCACGCCGTTCTCGGCGCGCAGGTACCCATACGCGAAGGGCCCGCGCACGTGGAACGTGGCGTCCTTGATCCCCGCCTGTTCGCCGGCCTGCTGGTCGACGATCTCGGTCTTGTAGCCCTTGGCCTCGCACCACCTCAGGTACATGCGGAAGACCATCTCGGCCCAGTCCTGCGCGTCGACGCCGCCGGTGCCGGGATGGATCGAGACGATGCAGTCGCTGCGATCCTCGGGGCCCGCGAGCATGCGCGCGACCTCCATCTGCCGCACCGCGCGTTCGAGGTCGGGGATCTGCCCGCAGACCTCGTCGATCATCGCCTCGTCGCCGGCCGCCATCTCGAGCAGCTCGGTCAGATCCTGCACCTCGCGGGTGCGCTTGTCGTAGCCGGAGACGGTCGCCTCGTGGTTGGCGCGCTCCTGGGTCAGCTTCCGCGCGGCCTCGGGGTCGTCCCAGAAGCCCGGCGCGTTGCTGCGGTCGTTCAGTCGATCGATCTCTCTGCGAAGGCCCTCGACGTCAAAGAAACCTCCCCAGCGCACCGAGGCGCTGTGCAAGGTCAGACAGTCGTGTCTTCGCCTCGCCAACCGGCATGGACATAGCAATCGCTCCGAAACGAAAGCGCCCATCGAAATGCGAAGGGCGCGGGAGGCATTGATTGCCTCCCACGCCCTCCGATGTCAACCGCGTCCGCCGCACGGTTTCACGGTGCAGCGGCCACGGCTTTCCAGGCGGCTTTGATCGGGGCTTACGTCCGCACTCGGTGTCGTCACGTACGTCGGTACGCTCCTCCACACTCGCTTGCGGGCGCCCTGATGCTGAAAGCCGCCTGAAAAGCCGGGTGCTCGGGCGCGCGGCCCGCCTACTCGGTGATCTGCAGCTCGACGCGCTGGGTGCCGAGGCCGACGCGCTCTTCGATGACGACGCGCCCGCTGGCGAAGTCGACCTCGAGGGCCGGGTCGCCGTCGTCGCGGGTCACGTCGCCGTCGACGATGCGCGAGGGGACGGAGCCGCAGTGGTTGTAGCCCGCGCTCGACTCGCCGTAGAGCACCTGGTCGTCGCAGCGGACGACCACGCGGCAGTCGAACATCGAGCCGTGCACCGGCGTGACCTCGACGGCGCACGCTTGGTCGAGCGCGACCGCGGCGGGGACGCCGGGATCGATCACCCGCGCGAAGTGCACGAAGGGCTCGAAGCGTCCGTCCTCGCCCGCGGTGGGCACGGCGCTCGGGGCGGGCCGGTCCACGACGACGCGACGCGTGCGCGAGGGACAGTGCGTGGTGGACAGGAAGAGCCCGGTCACCAACGTCGTGATGAGCAGGATCAAGAGGCCGATGCGCCGCTGGGTCTCGGCACGGAGCGGCGACATCGGTCGCCCTCCGCCCGCGCTGCCGTCGGTGGGCCCGAAGCCCATCCCGAACGAGCCGCTGCTGCTGGTGTCGCTGGGGTCGTGTGCCGCTGCTGCGTTCGCACGCGCGGCGGCCAGGAGCACGTCGAGCTCCGCCTTCGCATCTCTCAGGTCGCGCTCTTGGGCTTCGATGCGAAGCCGGAGCGCGTCTACGTCGTCACGATGCGCCATGGGCCCGAGTATAGGGGACGCGCCCAGCGATGGCGATGGCGCGTTCGCAGCGAGCGTCGAGCAGGGCGGCCCTCGTGCCGCACTTCTCGCCATCAGATCGATGCGCCGAGCGTGTTGCTCCCGAGCAAGCGGCTCGCCTCCGAGGGCAGCAAGAACCAACGCAGCGCCTCTTCGTCGCGGCTCGCGATCGGATCGCGCGGCTCGCGATCCCACGTCGCGCTCGTCAGCGTTCGCCAGCCTTCCTCGAGGTAGCCCTGCAGCACCGACTCGGGCTCGGTCGCGTGACGCGCGCGGTAGACGAGCTTGCCGCCTTGGTAGCGCAGATCGGTGAGGCGCTGGAGCGGCGCGGGCGCCTGTCCTCGGTGCACCCAGCGACCCGTCGGCAAGTCCATCTCGTAGCGCGGCAGCATCCGCCAGCCGTGCTCGGCGACCAGCTCGACCGCGGACACGACGTACTGGAACGCCGCTTCGCTGATGAAGTAGTTGAAGTTCACCCGCACCCAGCCGGGCTTGATGCCCTCGCATCCCTTGGACACGACCTCCTCGAAGGCGCGGGAGCGCACCAGATCGATGCCCAGCAAGCGGTGCCCGTAGGGCCCGGCGCACGAGCAGCCCGCGCGCGCTTGGATCCCGAACAGGTCGTTGAGGAGCTGCGCGATGAACTGGTGGTGTACGTACTGCTTGGTCCCGGGGTGCTTCACCACGAAGCTCACGATCGAGAGCCGCTCGGCGTCGTGGTTGCCCAGCACCTCGAGCGCGCCGATCTTGCGCCAGCGCGCGATCGCGCGGCGCAGGAAGCCCTCTTCGCGCTCGTGGATCGCCGCGGTGCCCACCGCGTCCTTGAGCTGAAACACGAGCCCCGCGCGGATCGACTCGAGGATCGCGGGTGTACCGCCCTCTTCGCGCACCTCGGGATCGCTGAGGTAGAGGTGCTCGTCGCTGTTCACGAAGCGCACCGTTCCGCCGCCAGGCACGCTGGGGATGCGGTTGGTGAAGAGGCTGCGCTTGGCGATCAGCACGCCCGGGGTGCCCGGTCCGCCGATGAACTTGTGCGGGCTCATGAAGACCGCGTCCTTGTGCGCGCCTTCTTTGCCCTCGGGGTTCATGTCGACGTCGACGTACGGACCGGCCGCCGCGAAGTCCCAGAACGAGAGCGCGCCGTGCCGGTGCAGGAGCTGCGCGATGCCGATGGTGTCCGACGCGATCCCCGTGACGTTCGAGGCCGCCGAGAAGCTGCCGATCTTGAGCGGGCGATCGGCATGCCGAACGAGCTCGGCCTCGAGCATCGCCTGATCGATCTGTCCGTCGGCGTCCTCGCCGATCGTGACGACGTCGGCGATCGACTCGCGCCACGGCAGCTCGTTGCTGTGGTGCTCGTAGGGACCGATGAAGATCACCGGGCGCTGGCTGTCCGGGATGTGGCGCGACAGATCGAAGCGCACATCCAGCTCGGCGGGCAGCGTGAGGTTGAGGCACGCGAGCAGCTTGTGGATCGCGCCCGTCGCGCCCGAGCCGCAGAAGATCACCGCGTCGCGCTCGTCGCCGCCCACGCTCGCCTTGATGATCGCGCGCGCGTCCTCGCGGTACTGGGTGGTCTGCAGCCCTGCGGCCGACGACTCGGTGTGGGTGTTGCCGTAGAGCGGCATCACCTCGTCCCGCAAGAAGTCCTCGATGAAGGTGAGCGAGCGCCCCGACGCGGTGTAGTCCGCGTAGGTCACGCGACGCGCGCCGAACGGCGTCTGGATCACCTCGTCGTCGCCGATCACCGACGCCCGGATCGACTCGATCAACCGCTCGGTCTCGCGTGAGAGCGTCATGTCAGGGACATCCTCCCACGTGGGCGGACGCGCGAGCTGGCGGCGGAGTGAGGCACATGCCGGCCAGTGTAGCGGCCGCGGAGGGAAGGGCCTACGCCTCGCGGACCAGCGCGAGCAGCTCGGCGTGCACCGAGCCGTTCGAGGTGATGAGGCCGCCGTCGCGCGGAACGTCACCGAGCGACTCGTTCCCTGCGAGCGTGGTCGCGCTGCCGCCCGCCTCGCGCACCAGCAGCATCGGCACGGCCGCATCCCAGGGCTGGAGCATCGGATCGATCGCCGCGTCGATCCGGCCGAGGATCACCTGGCGATGCTGATCGAAGTCCAGGTGTCCTCGCTGGGTGTGGGTGCGATCGCGTAGCGCCATCAAGGTGCGCATGCCGCGCTCGCCCGGATGCTGGGCCAGCGCGCCGTGGCTGATCGTCGCGTCGGCGAGCTCCGCGACCGCCGAGACCTTCAACCGGGCGTCTCCCCGCCGCGCGCCCTCGCCGCGCACCGCGACGTAGAGATCGTCGTCGGCGGGGAAGTACCCGATGGCCACCTGCGGCTCGCCGTCCTCGATCAGCGCGAGCAGCACCGACCAGGTGGGCAGCCCGCGGATGAACGCGCGGGTGCCGTCGATCGGATCGAGCAGCCAGCTCAGCTCGGCGCTCGCGCTGCCGCCTGCGCCGCTCTCTTCGCCGCGGAACGCGACGTCGGGGAACGCCGCGAGGAGGAACGTGCGCAGCCGATCTTCGACCTCGCGATCGGCGACGGTCACAGGCGATCGGTCGGGCTTGATCTCGACGTGGGCCCGCCCGGCGGAGAAGAGCGCGCGCGCGTGCTGTCCTGCGCTCCGCACTTCGGTGACGACGCGCTCGAGCGCCGAGTGGCCGCCGATGCGATCGAGGTCGAAGCCCGCCATCACTCGCCGTCCGTCACGCCAGCGCGCGACGCGCCCGCGTAGCCCAGCTCCTCGAGCTGCCGCCGCAGGGTCTCGTCGATCTCCAGCGCCGCCGCCGCGATGCTCGGCAGGTGATGGCCCCGCTCGGCGCCCGCGAGCATCAGGCCCAGCATGCCGCGCAAGTAGCGCACCGCGATCGGGCGGCTCGCGGCGACGTCGTGGGTCTCGTCGGGGTCGGACCCGAGGTCGTAGAGCATCACCACCCGGTCGGTGCGGTGGATGAGCTTCAGCGAGCCGAGCTCGATCGCACGCCAACCCTCCATGAACCCGTTCACCGACGCGAGCGGCGCGTCGGGGCTGCCGCCGCGCAGCTGATCGAGGAACGATCGCCCGCTGAGGTCGGCGGGGATCTCGCGGCCGAGCGCCTCGAAGATGGTGGGCGCGACGTCGACCAAGCCGAGCGCCTCGGTGAGCTCCATCGAGCGATCGGTCAGACCCGGCACCCGCACGATCAGCGGCACCTGCACCAGCTCCTCGAAGACGCTGTGCCCGTGGCCGACGCTGCCGTGATCCCAGAACTCTTCTCCGTGATCGGCGGTGAAGACCACCATCGTCTCGTCGGCGATCCCGCGCCGCTCGAGGCCCTCCATGATCGAGCCGAAGTGGGTGTCGTGGTAGGTGATCTCACCGTCGTAGAGCGCCTCGAGGTGCTCGCGGTCCCGCGCGTTCAGATCGATGTGCCCGCTCTTGACCCCCTCGAGCAGCTCGCGGTCGTGGGCGAAGTTCACCACGCCCTCGTACGGGAGCGGATCGTACATCGCGAGCTCCGCAGCCGGCGGCATGTAGGGCACGTGGGGATCGATGGTGTGCACGTAGAGGAAGAAGGGGCGATCGGTGGGTCGGTCGTCCAGCCAGCTCAGCACGTCGTGCGCCACGAACTCGGCCTGGGTGCGCAGGCCCTCGCGGATGTAGTTGCGAAACGATCCCCAGCCCTGACGGAAGCCGAAGCGATCGGAGCAGAAGCCGTTCGCGATGAACGCGCCGGTGTGGAAGCCCTCGCGGCCCAGGCGCTCGCTCATGAGATCGACCGCGGCGGGCACCACCGCCTCTTCGCTGGTCGCGTGATGCTCCCAAGGAAAGAGGCCCGAGAGCAGCGTGGCGACCGAGGGCTTGGTCCAGTTCTCTTGGGTGTGGCCGCGGAGCGCGACGGCCGCGCGCGCCGCCCAGCTGTCGAGCGCGGGCGTGCGCACCCGAGTATCCGCGCGGTAGGGCCGCAGCTTGTCCGCGCGCAGGGTGTCCGTGAGGTAGACGACGACGTTGCGGATGGTGGGACGCGCGGTGAGCGGCGCGCCGTCGAGCGTCACCACGCGCGGCCGCACGACGCGGACGTCGCCATGCGCGACGAGATCCAAGCGCACGATCTCCCCCGCGAGCGCGCTCAGATCGACGTCGAGATCGGCGCCCGTGGTGCTCGCGCTCAGCGTCGTGAGCGAGCTCGGTGCCTCGCCATCGCGGTGCGCCACCACCTCGAGGCTCCCGGTGCCGCGCACCGAGCCGCGCAGGCGCGCTTCGGGCCACAGCTCCATCGCGTAGCCGAGCGCGTACCCGTCCGGGATCGCGAGCGCCGCGTCGCTCCCCTCGCGCACGGCGAGCCGATCGGGCGCCGGAGGGCCGCTCGGCGCGCCTTCTTCAGCGGCCCCCTCGGCGCGCGGCGGATCGAGGCGCACCCAGTCGATCAAGATCCCCGCGGTGCCGACGCCCGCGACCGATCCGCTCGCGGGCACCCGCAGCTGGAAGGTGTTCTCGCCGACGTGGATGCGCTCGGCAGGCACGTCGATCGACACCGTCGCGTAGCTGCCGTCGGTGGGCAGCGCGCCGAAGCCGAGGGTCTCGCCATCGAGGTACACGGTCAGGCGTCCGTCGCGCACCGCGCGCGCTCGGATGCGCAGGGTGCGGGCCCCGCTCTCGTCGGCGGGCACGAGGATGAACCCCGTGACGTTGGTGATCGCGCTCGCGGTCGCGTCGCCCTCGGTGACCACCTCCGTCGAGACGCGGGTGCGCCAGCCCCCGAGCGTGTACTTCTGCGCGCCGGGGGTGCCGAAGTCGATCAAGAGCGAGCTGCCCTGCCGAAGCTCGGCGCGCGCGAGGTGCGCGCTCAGGTCGTAGCGGACCCGCTCGGGCGCGGACGGGGCCGGGATCTCTGCGCTCGGCGCTTCGGTGCGGGTCGTTTCCTCGCTCGGCGCACCGGGGACGGCGGGCGCGGGCGCCTCGTCGTCGCCGCCGCACGCGATGGCCAGGACGAACGCGGTGAGCGAGGAGGCGAGGAGGAGGCGCGTCGCGAGCTTCACGGCGGCCACCCTAGCAGGGACGATGTCGGGGGCCGCCCCGGACGCCGGGCGCCGACAAGGGTCTCGCGTCGCGCCGGATCCTGGCTGATAATGCGCGCCACGTCGTGCGCCGCTTCCGCCTCCGCCACCAAGGAACCGACATCGAGCTGACGCCCGGGACGTTCGTCGTGGGTCGGAGCTCGAGCTGCAACCTCGCGCTCGACGACGCGCTGGTCTCGCGGCGGCACGCGCAGTTCACCATCGACGCGGAGACGGTGCAGGTCGAGGATCTGGGCTCGCGCAACGGCATCAGCGTGAACGGGGTGAAGGCGGAGGGGCGGGTCCCCGTGCGCAACCTCGACCGCGTCACGGTGGGTGGCTCCGAGCTGATCGTTCTCGAGATCGTGGATCGTGCAGGCATGTCGGCGACGCTCAGCGGCGCGACGATGCGCGAGATGGGCGGCGGGATGCGCGAGACCATGCAGATCCCCGCGATGGGCGGCGGCAACGGTCCGCGGGGGGACGAGGTGACCGGCGCGTCGGTGATGCTGATCGGCCTGGCAGACAAGGCGCTGGCGCTCGGTCGCTACGACGAGGCCGAGCGGGTGCTCTCGCGGATCCTCGAGCCGATGATCGAGCGCGCGAGCAAGGGCGTTCTGCCGGCAGCGCGCCTGGAAGAGGGCACCAAGTACGCGCTGCGCCTCGCCGAGGGGACCAAGCGGCAGTCTTGGATCGACTGGATCTTCGATCTGCATACCGCCGCGGGCGCGATGATCGGGGCGAGCAGCATCGACCGCCTCCACGAGGTGGTCCGCAAGATTCGCTACACCAGCGGCGCTGCGCTGCGCCGCTACCTCGAGCGCATGCGGACCAAGGAAGCCGAGCTGAGCCCGGGCGATCGCTTCCTGCTGCAGCGCATCGAAGGCATCCAGCGGGTGATCTCGGCCTGAGGTGGATCGGGTGCGCGAGGTGGCCGCGCTGCTGTTGAGCGCGGCGCTGATCGGATGCGGCACCGCGGAGACGCCCGCGCCCGACCGCGCACCCGAGCCCGCAACAGCGCCCGCGCCCGAGCCCGAGCCCGCGCCCGATCCCGAGCCCGAGCCCGAGCCCGAGCCCGCAACATCGCCCCGCACCCTCCGCTTCGATCTCACCCACGCCCCTCACGCGCACGTGGAAGGCGCGCCCGACGTGCTGGTGCACACGCCCGAGGGCTTCTCCTCGGGTGGTCCGCACCACGTCGTGCTCTTCCTCCACGGCTACAGTGGCTGCGTCGAGGTGCTCGCTGCCAGCGACGAGGCGCGCTGTCGTCCCGAGGATCGACCGCAGCCGGGCTTCGGCGTGATCGCGGCGCACGACACCGCGAACACGAACACCGTGCTCGTGATCCCCCAGCTCGCCTTCATGGCCCGCGACGGATCGCCAGGACGCCTCGGCCGCGACGCGCGCGCGATGATCGAAGAGGCACTGTCGCTCGCGGAGCTCGAAGGTGGGATCGCGAGCGTGACCATCGCCGCGCACAGCGCGGCGTTCGAGAGCACGCTCGCGGTGATCCGCGGTGGGACGCTGGACGGATCGCTGGCGCACGTCGTGCTGCTGGACGCGCTCTACTCCGGCGGCCCCGCGTTCCTCGGGTGGGTGCGCGGCGGCAGCGACGAAGATCGCCGCACGCTGATCTCGCTCACGACGGGCGGCACCACCCGGGTCCGCACCGAGGCGTTGATCGCCCCCGCTCGACGGGCGCTCGGCGCGTCGCTCCTGACCGACTGGGACGAGCGCGGGTCGCTCACGCTGATGTCGAGCAGCGCGCGCGCGCTCTTGTCGCAGGTCCGAGGTCCGCACGGGGAAGTGCCTCGCCGCCACCTAGGCGCTGCGCTCGCGGCGCTCGGCCTGCCGGCGCGGGCGCTGCCGACCGACGACGATCTCGATCCCTGAGCGGCTCACTCGGCACGGCCCGGTGGAGGCGACATCGAAGCGCTTGCTCGAAAGGCGGGCTGCGTTCGTGCTCGCGCGCCCTCGCGTGCGAGTACGCACGGTCGCTCGCACCGAACTCGCGTGTTCCCCGCACTCAAGGACACGGCACATCGGTTGCTCAGGGAGTCGGTGCGTAGGTCGGGCAGGCCCGTGAACGCGAGCAGCACACGCTCGGCGTCGCGGCGCCGTCTTGCCTTCGCTCCGACCACGCGAACGCGCGGCGCGACGGCGGCGCGAGGAGACAGACATGGACTTGCTTCTTCGCTTCTCGTTGTGCAGCGCGCTCTTCGTGACGGCGGCTTGCGGTCGCACAGGCCTGCGCGACGACCCGCCTCGCCTCCGCGACGCGGGGCCGCTCGCGGACGCTCCGGGCCCTACGCCCGACGCGCCGACCTCGGTCGAGGTCCCGCTCGGGCGTGCGCAAATCGAGGCGATGTTCGTGGTGGATCGCTCTGGCTCGATGGAGCTTCCCATCGAGGCCGGTGGGCCGTCGCGCTGGGAGGCGCTGGTCGCGGCGCTCGCGGCGGTGGACGAAGGTGTCGAGCACGTCGCGGTGGGCGCGTCGCTCTTCCCAGACGAGCACTTGCCCGACGGCGACGACCGCGCGCGCTACTGCGCCACCACCGAGGGCGTGCTCCTGGCGCCCGAGCTCGGCGGGCTCGAGCGCCTCGTCGCGCACCTGCGCGAGGGGCCCCGCCCGCGGGGCGGCACGCCCACGGCGGCAGCGCTCGCCGCGACGCTGGCTGCGGTCGATCCGAGCCTGGATGCGCGTCGTGCGTGGGTGCTCGTGACCGATGGCGCGCCGAACTGCGCGCCCGATCCGTTCCCCAGCACGTGCGCTTGCTCGACCGTGCCGGCCGAGTGCGACGAAGACCTCACCGGGCTCCTCTGCATCGACGAGGATGGAACGCTCGCCGCGATCGAGCGGGCGGTCGAGCGTGGGATCCCCGTGGTGGTGGTGGGCATCGACGATCCCGACCGACCGGACCTGAGCGCAGTGCTCGATCGCATGGCGCTCGTCGGGGGACGGCCGCGACCCACCGGACCCCACCGCTACTACTCCGCGCGCTCCGCGGAGCAGCTCCGGGAGGCGCTCGCGGCGATCGGCCACGAGCTCTCGTCGTGCACGTTCGTGCCAGCGATCGGTGGGGGCCTCGGCGGTGTGGTTCGCGTCGCCATCGGCGGGATCGACGTGCCGCCCAGCGCGGTGGATGGCTGGACCCCCGCCGCGCTCGTGCCCGACGCGATTCAGCTGCACGGCGAGGCATGCACGGCCGCGGTCGGCACGGGCGCGAGGGTGGTCGCCTGGATCGAGCCCGTCGATCGATCGGCGCTCCGAGAGGCGGGCCGGGGGCGCGAGCTCTGGGAGCGCTGACCTCGAGCGCACGCGCCCACCGTCGTCGCGCTCGTGACGCGACGGAGTCAGCTCGACGAGCGGCCCTGCCGGTGCCGGCGCCGCTCGGTCCGCCGTTGGGCGCGTGCCTGCTGTCGCCGCTCCCGCCGCGTGACGAGCGGCTGCTGCGGGACGCTCAGGAGCGGCACGCGCCCCGAGACGCAATCGAGCGCCTCGAGCGGCGGCAGGCCGTGCGGCAGCGGAACCAGCGATGCCTGCTCGGCCATGCCCCGCTCGACGCGGCCGCGACGTTCGAGGAACGCGAGGAAGGCGGTGAGGGTCTCCTTCATGCGCGCCGCGTAGAGCAAGAACGTGGGCCCGACCTGCGCGAGGAACGCCAAGAACGCGCCCAGCTCGAAGTGCCTCCAGTCGGCGCCGTCTTCGCCATGCACCTCGATGAGGAAGTCGGAGGCGAGGAGCACGGCGGTGGGGAAGGGCGGGCCGCTCCCCGATGCGGCGAGCTCTTCGTCGAAGCGATCCAAGAGCGCGTGGCTCTCGGCGGTGAAGGGCGAGGTGTGACCGGGCGGGCCCGGGATGCGGCGAGCGATGAGGTGTGTCGTCATGGGCGCGAGGCATCGAACGCTCGCGTGCGGCGTTTCGCCGCGACGTGCACTTCGTCGCAGGCCCCGGGCCACATGATCGTGATCGGTCATTTAGAGGCGGGGATCGATCGGCTCGCTCTCGAGCGCGAGCACCCCGAACACGCACTCGTGCACCCGATGCAGCGGCTCGCGCTCGACGAAGCGGTGCAGCGCTTCGAAGCCGAGCGCGTGCTCGCGCGCCGCGAGGCGCCGCTTGCCCGACACCTGCCGTGACCTCAGCCGCGCGAGCGCGTCGGGCTCGCGGTACTCGGCGCCGTAGATCAGGCGCAGGTACTCGGGCCCTCGCACCTTGAGCGCGGGCTGCATCGGCAGACCATCGCGCCGCGTGGGTAGGCGGAGCGGCTTGACCACCATGCCCTCGCCGCCGGCGTCCGTGATGGCGCGCCACCACGCGATCGCCTGCGCCTCGCTCTCGGCGTCGCCCAGCGCGACGCGCCGGTGCTCGGTCGTGGTGATGAGCGGCGAGTGCTGCGCGAGGCGCCCGATGATCTCGAGGTGCCAGAGATGATCGCGTTCGTCGTACACCCGCCCCTCGCTCGCGAGCACGAAGAACGGCGCCAGCCGAAGATCGGCGGGCGACTCGACCTCCCAGACGAAGGGCCGATACGCGTCGGTGAACGCGCGCAGGTGCGCTCCGCGACGTCGTACGGACGAGAGGACCTCGGTGGCACCCGGATCCCGCGCGGCCGCGCGGGCCAGCACCGCTTCGGCGTCGGAGAACAGCGCGCGCCCTGCCGCGCCCACCGCGCCGTACTGGGTGCGCAAGAGCGACATCGCCTTGGCAGACCAAGGCATCAGCTCTGCGTCGAGCGCGACCCAGTCGGTCGCCAGCTCGTCCCAGAGGCCTGCGCCGTCCATCGCGGCGCGCACCGCGTCGAGGACCGCGATCTCGGTCGCCGCATCCGAGAAGAACGCGCGGCCGGTGCGCGACGTGATCACACCATCGCGGGTCGGGTCGCGGAACGTGCGCGCCGCGGCCTCGCGATCGCGGCAGCAGATCACCACGGCGCGCGATCCCATGTGCTTGGTCTCGCACACGAGCTCGCTCGCGCCGTCCTCTAGGAAGTGCGCGAACGCCTCCTCGGGGCGCTCGAGCAGCGGTCCGTCGGGCGCGGCCGCTGGCGGCGACATCGTCGCGGGCAGGTAGATGAGCCAGCGCGGATCGATCGAGAAGCGGCTCATCGCCTCGAGCGCCGCGGCGGCGTTCTGTTCGCGGATGGTCACCCCGCCCATCAGGCGGGTGTCGATGATGCGCTTGCCCAGCGCGTCGCCGAGCAAGAGCACGTCCTCATCGCTCTCGCTCGCCGCGCGCTTCAGCGGGCGCACCGGCTCGAACCACACCTTCTCCGCAGGGATCGAGCGCAGCTCACGCTCGGGCCAGCGCAGCGCGGTGAGCTTTCCGCCGAACACGCAGCCCGTGTCCACGCAGAGCGTGCCGTTGATCCAGCGCGCCTCGGGCACCGGCGTGTGTCCGTACACCACCGCCGCCTGACCGCGGTAGCGCTCCGCCCACTCGGCGCGCACCGGCAGGCCGTACTCGTCGACCTCGCCGGTGGTCTCGCCGTAGAGGCCGAACTCGCGCACCCGCCTGCTCGCGCGCCCGTGGAAGCTCTCCTTCAGGCCCGCGTGCGCGACGACCAGCCGGCCACCGTCGAGCACGTAGTGCCCGATGAGCCCGTCCATGAACGCGATCATGGCCTCGCGCTCGCCTACATCCAGCGAGGCCATCTGATCGAGCGAGACCTGAAGGCCCGGCCCGATCTTCATCGCGCCGATCTTGCCGCTCGCCTGGGCCCGGAGCGCACGCACCAGCTTCACCTCGTGGTTGCCCGCGATGGCGAGCGCGCTGCCGCTCTGCACCATCGACATCGCGCGGCGCAGCACGCCGGGCACGTCGGGGCCGCGGTCCACCAAGTCGCCGAGGAAGATCGCGACGCGGCCGTCCGGGTGATTGATCACCCCGTCTCGATCGACGTAGCCCAAGGCGGCGAGCAGCGCGTCGAGCTCGCGCGCGCAGCCGTGCACGTCGCCGATCAGATCGAACGGACCCGATCGATCGCGGAGATCGTTCCACAGCCGGTCGCGCTCGATGCGCACCGCCGCGACCTCTGCCTCGCTCGAGAGGGTGAACACCCGGTGAAAGCCTTCGCGGGACAGGCCCCGTAGCGCGCGCCGAAGCTCGCCGTGCTGCCGCGCCACCACGTGGCGACCGAACTGCCGATCGGGCCGCTCCGCGTTGCGTGCGTGCGAGACCCCCACGCCTAGATCGAGCGCGATCGCGACGCTCAGCGTGTCGGTCTCGCGCGCGATGGCGAGCAGGGCGCGGCGGCCGGCTTCTTCGACGTTCGTGGCGTCGACGACGGTCAGCAGGCCTCGGGTGAGCCGGCGGCGCAGCAGGTCGTGCAGCGCGCCGAACGCGTCGGCGGAGCACGTCTGATCGTTCTCGTCGTTCGACACCAGGCCGCGGAAGAAGTCGGACGACAGGATCTCGGTCCGCGCGAAGTGGGTGCGCGCGAACGTCGACTTCCCGCTCCCCGAGGCGCCCATCAGCACGACCATCGCCGTTTGCGGCACGTGCAGGACGCGGGGCGCTGTCGTGCTCAGTCGCTGCTCCGAGGTCACGACGCCTGCTCCGTACGGGTGAACAGCGCGAGCTGGGTCGGCGCGCCGAGCTCGGGGTCGAGCTCGCCGATGCCGTCGAACGTCACCGTGTAGCCTCGCCGCGCAGCGACAGCCTCCGCCCACGCGCGCAGCTCCGTGCGATCCCACTCGAAGCGATGATCGTCGTGGCGCATCGCGCCCTCCTGCATGCCGTAGCGCGGGTTGTAGGCGCGGTTGGGCGTGGTGAGGATCACGGCCTTCGGCGCGGCCTGGCCGAAGATCACCCGCTCGAACGCGCTCAGACGAAACGGTTCGAGGTGCTCGATCACCTCGATGGCGCAGATCACGTCCCAGCCGCTCAGGCGCACGTCGCCGTAGACCAGAGAGCCGTGCATCAGGGTGAGCCGGGCTCGCTCGGTCTCGGACATGCGGTCCACGCGCAGGCGCTCTCGAGCTCGCTCCAGCACCGAGAGCGCGACATCCATCCCGCCGACGGCGGCGAGTGCCGGGCGCATGCGCAAGAGGCGCGCGAGCAGGCGCCCCTCGCCGCAGCCCACGTCGAGCACCCTCCTCGCGCCGAGCGACGCGATCGTGTCCACGACCTTCTCGAGCCGCGCCTCGTTCAGCGAGAGCGGCTTCTCCAGCGCGACCTCGCGGGCACCGGCGAGCGACGCGGATTCATCTTCGTCGGGCTCGTCGTCCATCGCGGTCAGCCTCGCGAGCGCGAGGCGCGCGAGGTTTCCCACGCGCTTGAGGTAGCGCCGCGTGATGAGCTCGCGCTCGGGGTGATCTCTGAGCCACCCCTCGCCGCGCGCGAGCAGCTTCTGCACTTCATCCTCGCCGATGTAGTAGTGCTTGTTCCCGTCGAGCACGGGGATGAGCACCGCGAGGTGGGTGAGCAGATCCCGCAGGCGCACCCGACCCTCGAGCGTGAGGCGCACGTACCCGCTCGCGCCCCACGAAGGAAACGCCTCGTCGAGCGCGATCGACTCACAGTGCACCGCATAGCCCAGCGGCTCGAAGAGGCGGGTGAGCAGCTCGGGCGCGCCGCGCAGCGGGCACACGCTCGCCGCGAGCGGCAGCGGCGCGTCGGCGAGGTCTTGGCGCTCGCGGCTCCGCCCCGCCATCGCCGAGCGCAACACCGCGCCGAGCGCGACCGCCAAGTACGACGAGGCGGCGTACGGGCGGTCGTTCACGTACTGCGCGAGGAGCGCGTCGCCCTGGTGCGCGCTGCGCTTCAGATCGAGCGGATCGATCTCGAGGTAGAGCGCGGCGGTGCAGGCCTGCTCGGTCGCCTCCGGGAAGGTGAGGTGCGCTCTGCCGAAGTTGAGCTCGAAGACCTGCGTGCGCGAGGGGTGCTTCTCGAGCAGGTAGCCCAGATCGGTGGCGGGAGGTTGGGTGGAGCGAACGGTGAAGAGCATGACGACGCCTCGGTCGCCTCAGCGCCCACGCAGCGATGCGAAGGAGCCAGGCGGCCTCGAGAGGAGAGCGTACCGGGGAGGTCGCTCGAGTGGACGGCTCGCCGACGAGGCGAACGAAGGCCGCTAGCCTGCGAGCGATCGCGTCACCGAGCAAGGCGCCCGCGACGTCACGCGCCCGGCTTGTCGCCCACGGCCAGGAGGATCTGGCCGCCGTGATCGGGGAGCGACGGCAGCTCGCGGCGCGAGAAACCGGTGGCCCGCTTCTCGAGAGGCTCCCAGAAGCGCCGCCTCAGATCGGCCTGCGCGACGAGGTTCACCATGCGTCCCTGAAAGGTCAGCTGCTCGGCGTGGGCGTCGACGATCACGCAACGTCCACCGGGTCGCAGCAGCGACCACATGCGCTCGAACGCGGCGTCGTGATCGTCGAACGCGGTCATCCCGAGAAAGACGTGGAGCCGATCGACCTCCGCGGTGCCGAGCGCGGCCGCATCCAGCGCCGCGACGTCGCCCTCGACCAGCCGCACCTGGGTGAAGCCTCGCTGCGCCGCGCGCTCGCGTGCGCGCACCAGCATCCCCGTCGAGCGATCGACACCGATGATCGCGCCGCTCGGCCCGACGCCCGCGGCCAGGACGTCGAACGACTGCCCGGTCCCGCACGGCAGGTCGAGCACGCTCATGCCAGGCGAGAGGCCGAGCGCTTGGGCCGCTGCCGCGCGCTGTTCCACGTAGAGCTTCTCCAGACTGCCGTCGTAGAAGCGCGAGAAGAGGTCGTACCACCGCATGGCGGCCTTCATAGCGCAGTCGCGGCGGTCGGCCGATCACGCGTGCTTCCACGCGTCCGCTTGGCGCAGCAGGTCGTCGACCAGCGCCCGCACCCTCGGCGTCTCGGTCGCCCCCGTCGCCCGGAGCAACCGGTACTCGATCATCGGGAGCCCGGTGAAGGGGATGCCCACGACGCTACGGGGCAGGTGGCAGCACGCGTTCACCACCGCGACGCCGAGACCCAGGCTCGCGAAGTGGATGGCGAGCTCCCAGCTGCTCGCCTCCACCGCCACGCGCCACGTGACGCGCTGCGCGGCGAGCAGCTGCCCGAGCGCCACGCGGTGAGGTCGATCCGCGGGCGGCACCACGAGCGCTTCGTCGCGGAGATCGTCGGGGCCGACGCGCTTGCGTCCCGCGAGCGCGTGACCCCGCGGGACGACGAGCGTCGAGCCGACCTTGGTGAGACGGCGAGAATGCGGCGGCGCAGCCTCGCCCTCGGGCCCTGCGATCACGCCGACGTCCACCGTGCGCGACGCAATGCCCTCCAGCACCTCGGCGCGGCTCATCGTCGCGACTCGCAGGTGCGCGAGGTGCGCGCGAATCGCGGGACCGATGAGATAGAGAAAGGCGCCTGCGCCCGCCCCGAGCACGATGGGGCGCTCCGCTTCCCGACCCCGGACCGCGGCGAGGAACTGCTCGACGTCGGCGCGCTGTTGCGAGGCGAAGCGCGCGGTCGCGCGTCCCGCCTCCGTCAGCTCCAGCGCGCGACCCCGACGCCGATAGAGCGGCAGCCCGATCTGCTCGGCGAGCTTGTTCACCTGCAGGTGCACTGCGGGCTGCGAGAGGTGGAGCTGCTTGCCCGCGGTAGTGAAGTTCGCCGACTCGGCGAAGACCGCGAACGTGTTCAGCAGCGTCGATTCGATACTCACGATCGCTGAGTGTAGCTAGGAACGTACTAGTTCCGGCTGATGGTGGGCTGCGGCAAGACCCGCGCATGGAACACATCGAGACACAACCACTGCATGCGATCGGCGTCGACGTCGGGCGGGTGCTCGTCGGCGGCGATGGCCCGGACACCAGCTTCCTCGGGGTGCCGCTCGAGCTGGCCATGCGGGCGCTGCCCATCGACGGCGCGGTCGAGGCGCTGGGCGCCCTCGTCGAGCGCACTGCCGGGCGGGTGCACCTGGTCTCCAAGTGCGGCCCCAGCGTCGAGAAGAAGACGCTCGCATGGCTCGCACACCACCGCATCTACGAGCGCACCGGCCTCGAGCAGACGCAGGTGCATTTCTGCAGGGAGCGACCCGAGAAGGCGCGCATCGCGGTGCGCTTGGGCCTGCGTGCGTTCGTCGACGACCGCCTCGACGTCCTTCTGCCGATGGTGCCGCTCGGGATGACGTTGGTGCAGTTCGGCGCGACCGAGCAGACGGCGACGGGGATCTTCGCGGCGCCGGACTGGTCGACGGCGCAGCGGATCCTGTTCGAGCAAGTCAGGGCTCGATGAACGCAGGCGGGACGGCCAGCACGAGCCAGACTCCGTTGCTGGACCGGTAGAAAGGGTGCCCTTCGGCCTCCATCGCGGCCGCGCGGATCGTGAGGACGATCGGCTCGCGGCGCCGCGCCGCGACGTGTCGCGCGCTCTCGAGGTCGGGTGACAGGTGCACGTGGTGTCGCGCCCCGCGCACCAGACCCCGTTCTCGGATCGACGGGAGCACGCGCGCGCTCGTACCGTGGTGGAGGTGCGTGGGTGGCGACGCGCGCTCGAGCACCGGGGTGATGGGGATCGAGTGTCCCTGGGCGGCGCGGATGTGATCGCCCTCGATCACGAAGCGCCCCTTGTCGTCGGCCTGCACCAGGGTCTCGAGCTCGACGCGCGAGGTCGGGGCGCCGTGCTGAGCGAGCAGCGGCACGAGGTCTTCGAGCCGCGCGCGTCCATGCGCGTCCAGGACGAGGCCGATCGCGTCGGGACGGTGTCGCAACAGGTAGCTCAAGCGCTTGCCGGAGACGGGCACGCGGGGAGGGTGGCCTGATGCGCGGCCCAGCGCGAGGATCGCTTGACGCGGTCGACGCGTTCACCGGACTCTCCTGCCGACATTCTCGGAGGTCTGACGATGACGGCGAACATGGGACGGTCGCTCTCGAAGCACGAAGGCTCGATCATGGCGGGTGGTTGGCTCTGGTACCTCGGAGGTCTGCTGCTGCTCGCGGGCGTCTTCGGCATCTGCAGCGGCCTCTTCGCCGTGGTCTCCGGCAGCGCTGCGCTCGCGCCCGACACGGGGCTGCCGCGTATCGGGACCGGTGTCGTCTCGCTGCTGATCGCGCCGCTCCTGCTCATCGTGCCGGTGTTGCGCTGGAGACAGTCGCTCGAGATCTTCGAGGGCGGCATCCACTGGCAGCGCCTCGTGCTCGCGAGCCGCACCATCCCCAGCTCGAGCCTCCGATCGGTGACCCACATCACCCATCGCTCGCGGAGCGGCAGCAGCGTCGAGCTCGTCATCACCCTCACCGACGGCAGCGAGGTGTCGATCACCGGCCTCGATCGCGCCGATCAAGCGGCGAACCTGATCGCGCAGCTCGCGCGCGGGCCCGCGCCCGCCGCAGCGCCCGGACCTGCGGGCGGATGGACGCCGCCTACGAGCGGTGGCTGGCAGCCGCCGGGTGGTGGCGCGTGAGCCAGATCCCGATCGGCCTCTTCCTCGCTCCCGTCCTCGCGCTCGTGGCCGTCGCGTGGGTGCTCTACGGCCGCTTCGTCGCGCCCAAGCGCATGGACCAGCAATACAGCCAGTACCGCGCCGGCGCGCTCGCGCAGCGCCTCGGCCTCTCGCTGGTCGCGGGCGATCCCGAGTTCAACTTCTTCATCCGCCAGGCGAGCGAAGACGTCATGCGCGGACCGAAGGACGGGCGACCCATCCACATCGAGGTGCGGATGGAGGGCGCGCCCGGTGGGCAGCCCGCGCAGCTGCTCTACCTCTATCGCGTCGAGCAGGAGACGGGCTTCACGTCGGTGCGCTGGAAGACGTGGTTCGACTGCCGCTTCTCCGTGCGCGCACGTCAGCCGTTCCCACCCTTCGAGGTCATCACGCGCAACGCCCCCGCGGGGCCGATCGTGCAGCAGCAAGCGCTCCCCGCGCAGTCCAGCGGTGACCCCCAGATCGACAGCAAGTTCGCGATCCACACCCACGAGCCCGCGATGGCGCGGGTGCTCGCGCAGCAGCTGCCGGCGTTCGCGACGTTCGACAACGCAGGCGTCCACCTCGTCGGCGATGGCCAGACCGTCGCCTACGTGATGAAGCAGGACAAGGCCCCACTCCTCCCGAACGTCCTCTACTTCCCCGAGCAGCTGACGAGCACCGTCGCCGCGGTAGCCCGCGCCATCGGCGGCTGAGCGCAAGCGAGACACCGCGCGACGCGCCTCTTGCCACCCGAGAGCGATCGGCTCGGGAGTAGTCCCGCGCAGCCGACGCGCATCTCTTGATCCCTCGCCCCGTCCGCCTGCGCTTCGGGAGTAGTCCCGCGAAGCGGGCTGAGCAAGACAACCGCAGCTGGCACGACCCAGCTAACACGGCCGACGTCGTCCACGCACAACCTCGGTGCGTACGGCCCTGGTACCAGCACCAGCAAGCAAGGGTTCTGGGTCGCCCAACCAACATCCCCACCGCGCACCGCGACGCCCATCTCTTGCTCCCCGCGTCCGTCCGCCTCGGGAGAAGTCCCGCGCAGCGGCTGAGCAAGACGACCGCAGCTGGCAGACCCAGCTGGCACGGCCGACAAAGTCGAACC
>CAYZQM010000104.1:14252-20478 GCA_964480175.1 uncultured Sandaracinaceae bacterium | reverse complement strand
ATCTCGGTGGGCGATCCCTTGGTGTTCGTGTCGAGCTTCATCAGGTGCTCGGGCGCCTTGAGCGCCGCGTAGCCGTTGGCGTAGACGCCGTCGCGGTTGCGGCCGGCCACCTGCTCGAACGCCTCCGGCAAGATCGCGAAGCCGAAGAGGCGCGCGCGCTTGTCGCCCAGCGCGTCGCGCACGAGGTAGGAGAACGGCAAGAAACCGCCGGAGCCTGTACCGCCCGCGATCGAGAAGTAGACGAAGACCTGCACCGGCGCGTCGCTCTTGCGCATGCCCTGGCCGTGATGGCGAAGCGCGTCGATGATCTCGCCGAGGCGCGCCGAGAGCGTGCCCACCTCGACCGAGCGGTTGAAGCCGAGGCGGCTCTCGATGCGGATCTGGCCCGCGCCCGCGCCGCTCTCTTCGCGGAAGCGGTACCAGGGGTGGACCCACTGGGTGAAGTACGCATCCGCATCCGCGAAGCTCTCGCCCCGGCGCAGCGCCGAGTACTCGACCTTGTCGAAGTCCGAGATGGCGACCGTCGAGTGGATGGCGCCGGGCGCGGTGCGAAGGCGCGCGAGATCTGCTTCGTTGGTGTCGATGGCGAGGAAGCGGACCAGACCGTCGTAGCGGGCGCCGTAGTCGGCGCGGGCCCGCAGGTGCTTGGCGATGCGGCGCACCGCGCGACCGCCGGAGCCCCCCAAGCCCACGAAGAGGGTGGGCGTCACCTCGCCGGGCAGAATCTCTTTGGCCATAGGCCGCGCACGTTACCAGAGGACGGGCGCGGCCGGCGGCCCAGCGATCGTGGAGTCAGGGGAGCGGGTCGATCGCGGCGAGCCACGCGTTCAGACAGCGCAGTCGATCCGCACCGGTCGCGGGCGCGCATTCGTACATCGCCGCAGCGACGTCGTCGCGAAGCCATCCGTCGCTCGCGTCGAGCCATGCGGTGAGCTCGGGCGTGCACTCGTAGCCGGCGGGGCGAGCGAGATCGCAGAAGTGTCGGGCCAGCTCGTAGGGCGGAACCGGCGTCCCGCAGGCGGTGCGGTCTTCGTCGCAGCGGAGATCGGCGAAGCACTGGTAGACGGCCGTGGCCTCGCGCCGCTCGGTGCGCGAGAAGACCTCGCAGGGGTCGCCTTCGATCTCCACGCCGCATCCGCGGGAGTTGTCCATCGCGGCGCGGCATGCGGTCCCGAGGTCGACGTCGGCTTCGGGGCCCGAAGCGAAGCGGTAGTTGTGCTCGAGGCACGTCTGGTCGCGCTCCCCGCACGTCCCGCCGTCCCACGCGTCGTCGCACCGGTCGTAGCAGGACGTGAGCCCGTAGCAGATCAGGTAGCAACTGGCGCGCATCTCGCGATGCTCTGCGAGGCAGGCGGCGTGCTCGTCGTCGGGGACGAGGCGGGCGCACTCGGAGGTGAAGGTCATGCGTTCGCTCTCCGCATACGGTGCGGGACCGGCGACGCATCCGGTGCTGAGGGAGGAGAGCAGACCAACGAGGATCGAGAGACGCTTCATAGGGAGGACCTTTCTCGCCGGGGCTCGGCGGTGGGCGCTCCTCCTCGAAGCGAGGCGAGGTGCGTTGCGCGTCAGGCGCGCGAGAGATCGGGCGCCGCGGCGTGGCGCGCCGCCGGCTGCCTCGCGAGCCCCTGGGGCGGCACACCCATCCGCCGGCGCATCTCGAGCAGATCCATGTCGAGCGTCGCCTCGTAGTCGAGGTTCAGCCGGTAGAGCGTGCTGGTGCCGCGGGCGTCGCGGAACGCGCGGTAGGTGCGCAGCGGCGAGATGAGCAAGCCCATCGAGACCGCCATCGCGTTGTAGACGTAGGCGGCGAGCGTGGTGCAGCCCGCGCGCAGCTCCCAGATCCCGATCTCGGCTTCGCCGGTGAAGTCGGTGCCGTAGCCGGTCGCGAGGTGATGGAGGTCGTGCCACGGCACCACGGCCTTGCGACCTGCGGTGTTGGGCATCGGGAAGTGGAACGGGCCGATCGGGATGTCGACCGTCGGGTCGGTGTACGACGCGGTCGTGAAGCCGTTGTGATCGAGATACGCAGTGAGTGCCTGTCGAACGGTGGTCATGCGTGAGTTCTCCTGACGACGCACAGGATGGCCGCGTCGCGACGCCTGCGTCAGTCGTGTTTGGATGGCAAAAAGCGCAGTGATGGCAGCAGGTTGGCGAACGTCGTCCGAGACCCTCCATGTTCGCGATAGCGTCGACGACCGTGAGCGACGGCAAGCGAGGCAAGGCGCCGACACAGGCGCGGGCGAAGGCGACGGTCGAGGCCATCGTCGAGGCGACAGGCGAGGTCTTCAGCCGCGAGGGCTTCCGCAAGACGACGACTGCGCGCGTCGCCGAGCGCGCGGGGGTGAGCGTGGGATCGCTCTACCAGTACTTCCCCGACAAGCAGGCGCTCATCGGCGCGTTCTTCGAGCGGCGCTTGGCCGAGGACATCGAGCTGATGGAGCGGGTCACCGCGCGCGCCGAAGGGGCGAGCGGCGTGATGCTCTTGCGCATCATCACCGAGGAGATGGTCGCGCTCTACCGGCGCGACCGCGCGCTCTACACCAGCGTCGTCGAGATCCTGCCGATGGCCGAGCAGACGCCCGAGCTGCGCGAGGGGCTCGCGCGCGCCGTGGCGATCACCGCGCTGCACTTGCGCGCGCACCCCGAGCTGCACCGAGGGCGGGATCCCGAGTTGCTCGCGATCATCACCGTGCACTCGCTGCGCAGCGCGCTGTTTCGGATCGTCGAGCTCGCGCCCGAGAAGCTGGATGATCCTGCGCTGAGCGAGATCTTGATTGGAGGGATGCTCGGCGCGCTGGGGCTGCCGCTGGATGCGGAGTAGCGCTACTCGCTACTCGCTACTCGCTACTCGCTACTCGCTACTCGCTACTCGCTACTCGCATCACGAAGGGCGCCTGCTTCGGCGGCCACTCTGGTGCGGGGAGGCCGAGCAGCCATGCCCACATCTCGCGGGTGCGCCCGAGGTGGGGCACGACGGCTGGCCAGTCGGCACGAATCTCGTCGGGAGTCGTGAACACCCACACGTCTCGTGAGCTCGCCTCGCGCAGGAGCGCGCCGAGCCAGTAGCCGCGCTCGTCCACATCTCCACTGCGCAGGTGCACGCGCAGGTCCCCCGCGGTCGCGTCGGTCCACCACAGGACGTACGGACGCGTCGCGTCGTCGCCGATCGGCGAGCTGGTGGGGGGCAGCACGAGCCGAGCATTCGGCTCGTCGTGCTGGCCAGCCGCCTAGAGCGCCTTTTCTTTCTTGTTCTTCTTCCGGTAGGTCACCCGCACCGGGGTGCCTTGGAAGCCGAAGCGCTCGCGCAGCGCGTTCACGACGTAGCGCTGGTAGCTGAAGTGGATGGCCTCGGGCTCGTTGGTGACGACGACGAAGCGCGGCGGACGCGTCTCGGCTTGGGTCACGTAATAGAGGCGCACCGAGTGGCCGCGCGCGGCGGGCGGCGGGTGGTGATCGAGGACCTCCTCGATGAAGCGGTTGATCTCGGCGGTGGGCACCCGCTTGCGGTGCTCCTCGACCGCGGCGTCGACCTCGTCGAGCACCTTGTTCACCGCGCGGCCCGTCTTGGCGGAGCACACCACGATGCGGGCCCACGGCGCGAACGAGAGGATCTCGCGCGTCCGCGTGATCGCGTACTTGCGCTCCTTCTCGTCGAGCAGGTCGCCCTTGTTCAAGCCGATCACCAGCGCGCGTCCCCGATCGACGATCAGGCCCGCGAGCTTGGCGTCCTGCTCGGACGGGCCCTCCTTGGCGTCGATCATCAAGACCACCGCGTGCGCCCGCTCGATCGAGCGGATCGCCTTCATGACGGCGACGACCTCGACGGTCTCCTCGACCCCGCGCTTGCGGCGGATGCCCGCGGTGTCGATGACGACCCACTGCTCCTGGCGCTCGCCGCGCGTCCGCTCGACCAGCGTGTCGATCGCATCGACCGTGGTGCCGGGGCGGCTGTCGACGAGCTGGCGGTCCTCGCCGACCAAGCGGTTCACCAGCGAGCTCTTGCCCGCGTTGGGGCGACCGACGATCGCGACGCGCGGGATCGACTCGTCGTAGCTCGCGCTCTGCCGCGCGCCTTCGTCGGGCAAGAGCTCGGCGACAGCGGTCTCCAGATCCGCCATGCCGTGCCCGTGCAGCGCCGAGACGGGCAAGAGCTTCTTCATGCCGAGCGCGTAGTGGGCCATGCCCTCGTGCGCCTTGCCCCGGTTGTCCGCCTTGTTGGCGCACCAGATCACGGGCTTGCCCGTCTTGCGCAAGAGCGCGGCGGTCGCCTTGTCCGCGGGGTTCGGATCCATCGTGCCGTCGACCACGGCGACCACGACGTCGGCTTCTTCCAGCGCCTCGATCACGTGGCGCGCGATGCCCTCCTTCATCGGGTCGTCGCTCTCGGGATCGAATCCGCCCGTGTCCACGAGGACCACCTCGCGCCCGTGGATCTCGCAGTCGGCGTAGTGCCGATCGCGGGTCACGCCGGGGATGTCCTCGACGATCGCGATGCGCTCGCCGGCCAAGCGATTGAAGAGCGTGCTCTTGCCGACGTTGGGGCGACCGACGACCGCGACCATCGGACGCTGACCGCCCATGCCCGCAGGGAGCTTCTTGCTGCGGCGGCGGCTCTTGCGCTGCGGCGCGCCGTCCTCGGTGTTCGCGTCGTCCGAGCGCTCGGGCTCGGGCGCGGGCTTGCGCTTCTTGGTGCTCACGGGGCTCCCTCACGCACGGCGCGGCGCACGGCGCCTTCGTCCTTGGTCCAGCCGGGCACCACCTTCACGAAGGTGCGGAGAAAGACGTGGCGACCGAGGAAGTCCTCCATCTGCGCGCGGGCGGCCTCGCCGATCTCCTTGAGCATCTGACCGCGGGCGCCGATGAGGATGCCTTTGTGGCCTTCCTTGTCGACGACGATGGTGCAGCCGATCCGGAGGTGCTTGCCCTCGTCGACCCACTCTTCGATGCCGACCGCGACGCCGTGCGGCACCTCTTCGCGGGTGCGCTCCAAGATCGCCTCGCGCAAGAGCTCGGCGACGAAGAAGCGCTCGGGCTTGTCGGTGAGCGTGCCCTCCTCGAACGACAGACCCGGCCGCAGGAACGCGCGCAGCTCGCTCACCACTCCGTCGATGCCCTGCGCTCGGCTCGCCGAGATCGGGACGATGGCCGCGGCGCCGCTCGTGGCAGAGAGCTTCTCGAGCAACGGGAACAAGCGGGGCTTGTCCTTGACCCGGTCGACCTTGTTCAGCGCGATCACGAAGGGCGCGCCGTGCGCTTTGACCGCGTCGAGGATGCGGGTGTCGGCGACGTCGAGCGCGCCCGGCATCGTCCGCTTCCGCAGCGCGTCCTCGACGTCGATCATCAAGAGCACCGCGTCGACTCCGTCGAGCGCGCCCTGCGCCTCTTCCACCAGCGCGCGCCCCAGCACGCTGCGCGGCTGCTCGAGGCCCGGGGTGTCGAGCAGCGCGAGCTGGGTGAGCTCGCCGTCCTCGGTGCGGTGCTCGGCGACGCCGAGGAGCACCGAGCGCGTGGTGCCGGGCTTGCTCGTCGCGATCGCGAGCTTCTGACCGAGGAGCGCGTTCAAGAGCGTGCTCTTGCCGACGTTGGGGCGACCGACGATGGCGACGCGGCCCGAGCGCGGATCGACGGTCTTGGGCGCGCGCTTCGGGGTCGCGGCGCGTGGCTCGGGCTTGCTCGCGCGGTCGGGCTTGCTCACGCGCTCGGGCTTGCTCACGCGCTCGGGCTTGCTCGCACGCTCGGGCTTGCTCGCGCGCTCCGCGCTGGGCGCACGCGGACCTTTCGCCTTCGGCGCGGGAGCGGATCGGGGCTTCTTCTGGGCGGCCACGGCCGCGTGATGTAGGCCGAAACGCCAACAAGTCGAGCGCGTGGGCGCGAGCCTCAGAAGGCGAGCGCGCCGCCGACGCCGAGCACCGCGTTCGTCGCTGCCGGTCCACACGGCCGTCGCGCTGTAGCGCGCGCTCGGCGCGCCCGCGGTCGGGAGGATCGACCAGGTGTCGGCCACGGGGTCGTAGCGGCCGCCGTCGGCGAAGACGGTGAAGCCGCCGTCATCGTCGCTCCGACCGCCGAAGGCGACCATCGCGTCGTTGGTCGCGATCGCCGCGGTGTCGAGGCGACCGGTCAGCATCGGCAGCGCGGTCTCCTGCCAGACGTTGGCGCCGGATCGTAGCGACCGCCGCGGACCGAGCCGATGTCGCCGCCGCCGCCGCTCGAGACCAAGCCGCCCCAG
>CAYZQM010000104.1:12247-14242 GCA_964480175.1 uncultured Sandaracinaceae bacterium | reverse complement strand
CACGCGCGCGGGCCCGGGGACCCAGACCATCGCGTGCTGGGTGCGCGCGCTCGGCGCGTCCGTCGCGGTCATCCCCGCCCAGCTGTCGGCGACGGGATCGAAGCGCGCGCCGCTCGCGAAGCGGTTGCCGCTCCGATCGTCGCCGCCCCACACCACGAAGCGGCTGCCGGTCCACACCCCGCCGGGATACGCGCGCGCCGTGAGCCCCGAGGTCGGCGTGGGATCCCACGACGCGTCGCCGGGCGCCCACGCGGCGCCGCTGTTCGTCGTGGTGGTGTTTCCGATCCATCCGCCCCAGACGATCATGTCGCTCCCGGTCCACACCGCGGCCGCGCGGCTGCGCGCCGTCGGCGTCCCCGTCGCGGTGAGCGCGCTCCAGCTGTTGGTCGCCGGGTCGTACACCCCGCCGCTGTCGAGCCAGCCAGCGCCGTCGCGGTAGCCCGACCAGACGATCATCCGGCTCCCGGTCCACACGGCCGCGGCGCCCCGCCGCGCGCTGGGCGCGCCGGTGTTGCTGATCGCTCGCCAACTGTTCGTCGCGGGCGCGTAGAGCGCGCCGTCCGCGAGCTCGCCGGACGCGTTCTGACCGCCCCAGATGATCATCTCGGTGCCGGTCCACAGCGCGACGTGATCCACGCGCGCGCTGGGGGCGCCGGTCGTCGGCAGCGGGCGCCAGCCTCGGCACACGCCCGCGGTGCACGTCTGATCGGCGCCGCACGCGTTGCCGCACGCGCCGCAGTGCATCGCGCTCGTGCTCGTGTCGGTCTCGCACTCGGGCGTGCTGAGATCACAGTTGGATCGCCCGCCGGTGCACGCGTACGCGCAGCCCGTCGGGGCGCACGACGTCGCGGTGTTCGGGTAGGTGGCGCACACGGTGCCGCACGCGTTGCAGCTGCTCACCGCGCCGAGATCGGCCTCGCAGCCGTCGGCGTACGTCGCGTTGCAGTCGGCGAAGTCGGCGTCGCAGCTGAGGCCGCAGGTGCTCGCCGCGCAGGTGGGCGTCGCGTTGGGCGCGGCCGCGCAGGGATCGCACGAGCCGCAGTGCAGCGGGTCGGTCGTGGTGTCGAAGCACACGCCGCCGCAGCACATCTCGGTCGCGCTGCAGAGCGAGCACGGATCGATCGGCGCATCGACGCCCGTGTCGGCCGGCGCGTCCACGCCCGCGTCGATCGGGGCATCGATCCCCCCATCCACCGGCACGTCAGGCAGGAGCACGTCGGGGACGTCGCGCGGGGCATCGAAGGGCGCGTCGGGCGCATCGCTCGGGGGCGCATCGAACGGCGCGTCCACGCTCGCGTCCCCGCCCGGCAAGATCGGGCTCCGCGCGAGGCTGCAGCCCATCGAGGACGAGAGGACGACGAGGAGGGCGATGGCCGAGGACCGAGCGGGCATGGGCGAGCACGATACCGATGGACCGCGGACGGGGCGAGGCCTTCCGCTGTCATCGTCGTCAGCGACATACGCGATCTGGCGAGGCGACCGCCCGGGGTGCGCGACTTGGGGCTTCGGGGCCCTCAATCCAGGCCTGCGGTGGGTGCTGCTCGCACCCTCCTGGAGCGGGCGAGGTACGAAAATGCATCGGGGGGCTTGCACAAGCCCCCCATTCCTTGCGAAAACGCGGCCCGTTCCAGAACGAAGCCTTCATCCCGCCCACGCCCAATCACAGGGGGTCGAGCGGTGCGGGCAGGGAAGACAACAGGAGAAAGACAGCATGCGTCACGTGATGGTTCTCGCGGCCGTTCTCGGCCTCAGCGGTTGCTGCATGGGCGGCTCGAGCTCGGCGCCCCTCACCCTCGGGCCTGGCTTCGCGCCGCAGCCCACCACCCAGTCCGGCATCGCGCTCGGCACCACCGACGCGAGCACCCTGAACCCGGCGTGCATCGGCAACATCCCGAGCAGCCCCCAGCACACGGTCAACGTGACCGCGCCGATCCCGAACCTCCGCATCATGGTCCGCAGCAACGCGGACACGACGCTGGTCGTTCGTCTGCCCGA
>CAYZQM010000104.1:3998-12237 GCA_964480175.1 uncultured Sandaracinaceae bacterium | reverse complement strand
GGCAGCTACCGCTGCAACGACGACACCGACGGCCTGAACCCGCTCGTCGAGGGCCCCGTCGGCGTCGGCGCCGTCGAGGTCTTCGTCGGCTCGTACAGCAGCGACTCGGCCGGCACGATCTACACGATCGGCTTCACCGAGCAGGCGGGTACGATGCCGTCGTCGCTTCCCTGAAGTGACACGGAGCACGCGTCGGCTGTGCTGTTGAGCCGATGACGAGCCCCCCGGAGAGGCGCGCGGTCTTTGGACCTCGCGCCTCTTTGTTTTTCCTTCGCTCGCTTCCGTCGCTCGCGATGCGTTCCGTCGCTTTCGATCCGACCTCGCCAGGCGTACCGTCCCCCCGATGCCGTCTCGCTCGGGCTTCGTCCTCGCGCTCTCCCTCCTCTCGTTTGCCGCGCGCGCTCGCGCGCAGGACCCCGCGGAGCTCGGGCCGCATGCGGTGACGGAGTGGGACGCCGGGCGGGTGACCGCCGCGACGCTGTCGGTGCCGACGATCGTCTCGTATCCCGACGTCGCCGGACCGCGGCCGATCGTGGGCGTCTTTCACGGCTTCGAGGGCGAGCACGGCGATCACCAGCTCCTCGCCCGGACCCTCGCGTCGTACGGCCTCGTGGTCTTGCGGGCGACGATGCCCTGCCGGCTGACCACGGGCTGCAACCACGACCAGAACGCCGCGGCGATGTCGGCGCTGCTCGACTGGGCGGTGGCACAGAGCGCGGCGAGCGGCACCACGCTCTCGGGGCGCGTCGATCCCGAGCGGCGCGGCCTCGTGGGCCACTCGTTCGGCGCGCTCAACGCGACGGTCGCGAGCTCGCGTGATCCTTCGATCGACGTCGTGGTGCTGATCGATCCCAACGACGACTCGGGTCTGCCCGGGCGCGCCGCGAGCGCGAGCGTCCTCGCCGCGATCCCCGGGAGCTGCAACTCGCTGTGGAACCCGACCGCGATCGACGCGATGCTCCCCGCGCCGAAGCTGCGCCTGACGGTGAGCCGCTCGGGGCACTGCGATCCCACCGACGCCGCGGACGCCATCTGCATGTTCGGCTGCGGCGCGGGCGATCGAACGACGAGCCCGATCTTCCGCCGCTACACGATCGCGTGGACCGCGTGCCACCTGCTCGGCGATCCCGCGATGGCTCCGTACCTCGTCGGCGCGAGCCTCGCGGCCGACGAGGACGCGGACGTGGTGCGGGGCGTGACGCTCGCGGGCGGCGACGCGCTCCCCTGCGTGACCGGCGTGCCCTTCGATGCCGGCACGACGACTGAGGATGCAGCGGTCGCCGAGGATGCAGGCGCGCCATCGGAAGATGGCGGCGAGGCCGACGGAGGCTTCGGCGCCGATGTGGGCGCCGCGATGGATGCGGGGCTCGATGTCGGCGCGGCGATCGACGCAGGCGCGAGCGGCGTCGCGGGCGGATGCGCGTGCCGCGCGGGTGCGCCTGGATCGGGGCGCGGCGGGCTCGCGATCATCGTCCTCGCGCTGCCTGTCGCGTTGCTCGCGCGGCGGCGTCAGGTCCCGAAGCGAACGCCGAGGCCCGCCTCGGCCCACAGCGCCGGCATGCGGCCGTAGTCGTCGAGGCGCACGTGCACGGCGAGCAGGCCCGTGACGCCGAGCTCGCGGCTGAACCACCAGTCGGCCGACATGCCGCCGGTGATCTGCGCACCGAGCTGCCACTGCTCGGGCGAGCGCTGGGTCAGCCACTGCATCTGTCCGTTCGGTCCCTCGACCTCGATCGGGATCGCCGCTGCAGGGTTGAGCACGAAGTACATCCCTGCGCCGAGCAGCGCTTGGAGCCGGTAGCCGCAGCTGCCGCAGCGGTGCTCGTCGAGCAAGAAGCGCCCGCGGAGGATGTCGAGCGACGCGAGCAGGTCTTGTCTGCCAACGCCTCCGTCGCCGCCCCCGAACGCGACCGAGAGCGAGGGGCCGAGGTTGAAGCCGCACGGGGTGTTGAGCTCGATCTCGAGGTCGTAGCCCGCGAGCCACGCCGCGCCGGGATCGAAGCGTCCTCCGACGAAGAGGGCGTGGGTCGTCGATCGACGTAACGACGACTCGCGGTAGTAGTCGAGCTCGAGCGTGTCGGTGCCGCTGTCCTGCGCGGCGACGGGCAAGGGCAGGGCGAGCAGCGAGAGGAAGAGGGCGGTCCGAGTCATGGGCCGCCAGAGACGACTCGCAGGTGCGGAAGTTCTGGGCGACACCGCGGACCGCGGCGACGTTGGTGCGAGGTCTCACGCGTTCGTGGTAGGACCGTCCGCGAGTTGGATTCGATTGCGCACGGCGATCCCGGGGTGCCGCTCTGGCAGCGGGGGATCTCGCTCGTCGGCCTGCTCTCGATGATCTTCCTCGCGTGGTGCCTCTCGTACGACCGCAAGCGGTTCCCTGCGCGGCTGGTCGCGATGGGCGTCGGCCTTCAGCTCCTCTTCGGGGTGCTCGTGCTCCGCACCGACGCGGGGCTGTGGCTCTTCTCCGTGCTCAACGACGGCGTCGGGCGCCTGCTCTCGTTCACGGACGACGGCAGTCGCTTCTTGTTCGGCGACTACCTCGACGATCACTTCACGGTCGCGCTCAACGTGCTGCCGACGATCATCTTCTTCTCGGCGCTGATGAGCGTGCTCTACCACGTGGGCGTGATGCAGAAGATCGTGCTCGCGGTCGCCTGGGCGATGCAGCGCACGCTCAAGACGTCGGGCGCCGAGACGCTCTCGGCCGCGGCCAACATCTTCGTCGGGCAGACCGAAGCGCCGCTGGTGGTGAAGCCCTTCCTCGCGAAGATGACCGAGAGCGAGCTGATGGCGGTGATGGTCGGCGGCTTCGCGACCGTCGCGGGCGGCGTGATGGCGGCGTACGTCGGGATGCTGCGCGAGCACTTCCCCGACATCGCGGGCCACCTGATCGCCGCGAGCGTGATGAGCGCGCCCGCTGCGCTCGTGGTCGCCAAGGTGATCCGGCCCGAGCACGCGAGCCCAGAGAGCGCGGGCAGCCTCGCGCTCACCACCGAGCGACCGCACGAGAACGTGATCGACGCGGCCGCCGGCGGCGCGTCCGAGGGCGTGAAGCTCGCGCTCAACGTCGGCGGCATGCTGCTCGCGTTCCTCGCGCTCGTCGCGATGGTGAACTGGCTGCTCGGCCTCCCGTCGAGCCTGCACAACGAAGGCGTGCTCGCGGCGCTGCGCGCGCAGCTCGGCGAGCACGGGCTCGAGGCGAGCGCGGCGTGCGTCGCGCCCGACGGCCACGAGGCGCTCGTGGGCTGCGCGCGCGAGGCGAGGAGCGCGCTGCACGACGCTGGGGTAGCGACCAGCGCGGGCTGGATGTGGGCGCCGCTGACGCTGCAGCGCCTGTTGGGCTGGATCGGCTTTCCGCTCACCTTCGCGCTCGGCGTGCCGCTCGCCGACTGTGAGGTCGTGAGCGGTCTGCTCGGTGAGCGCTTCGTGCTCAACGAGTTCGTCTCGTACCTGCATCTGTCGGCGAACTTGTCCGGAGAACACCCGATCAGCGCGCGCGCGGCGACCATCACCACCTACGCGCTCTGCGGCTTCGCCAACCTCGGCTCGATCGGGATCCAGCTCGGCGGGATCGGCAGCCTGGCCCCCGAGCGGCGCAAGGATCTCGCGCGCATCGGCCTGCGCGCGATGCTCGGCGGCATCCTCGCGAGCTACATGACCGCGTGCGTCGCGGGGATCTTGATCTGAGCCGCAACGAGCCCGTCGACGAACGCGCGGCGCTCTGGTATTCGCAGCGGTCCGATGTCGCGTCGCGCGCTGCCCGACAAGTTGTTCTTCCGGATCGGCGAGGTCGCCGCGCTGGTCGGCGTGAAGGCGCACGTGCTGCGCTACTGGGAGGAAGAGCTCGGCGTGCTCGTGCCGATGAAGACCCGCGGCGCCCACCGGCAGTACCGGCGGCGCGACGTCGAGATCGCGCTGCACATCAAGGACATGCTGCAGAACGAGGGGCTGACGCTGAGCGGCGTGAAGAAGCGGCTGCGCGAGGAGGCGCGCAGCGTGCCGAAGGCGCAGCGCGCCGCCGCGGTGATCGAGCCAGCGCGCGACGGCGAGGTCCGGCTGCGCGCGGTGCTCGTCGAGCTGCGCGCGGAGCTCGTCACGCTCGCCGAGCAGCTCGCCCCCGAAGGGCTCGACCCCGCGCTGGAGGCCGCGCTCGACGGCGACCGGCCGGACGCTCACTCGGACGATGCCCACTCCGACCACGCGCGCTCGGATGCGCGCACGGTCGAGGCGCTCGTGATGGCCGAGGTGCCCTCGCGCCGCAGCGAGCGCTGAAGGCTCACGTCACTCGCAGGTGACCGTCGCCACGAACGCGCTCGCCGGAGAGCCGTGGAAGGTGGCGACGTCGCGCTGCTGGCCGGGCGCGAGCTCGAGCGTGCTCGCGGTCGGGTTCACGTCCGTCGAGACGGTGCAGCGCACGCCGACCGAGCACGTGTTCTCGACGTGCACCCAGTGGTCGTAGGCCATCGCGCCGAAGCGAGCGACCGCGCTCACGCGCACGCATGCCGGGCGCTCGCCGACCACCCGCGCCTGCGCGAGCGCGAGCGCGGGGAGCGCGAGCCCGATCGTCAGCACCATCAGCGCGCGCGCCCGCCTCACTCGTCCTCGTCCCTTCCGCCGCGATCGAGCACCTCGCCGACGACGTCGGCGGTGAAGGCGACGAGCGGCATCAGCTTCGCGTAGTCCATTCGCGTGGGCCCGATGAGCCCGACGCTGCCCGCGTGCACCCCGCTGGTGCGGTACTGCGCCGAGATCACCCCGACGTCGGGCACCTGCGTCAGGTTCGTCTCCGAGCCCACGCGCACCTGCACGCCGCCCGCGACCATCGTCTGCTCGAGCAGCTCGAGCAGGTGCTGCTTCTCCTCGAAGGCGCGCACGAAGCCGCGGATCTTCTCGGCGTCCGAGAACTCGGGGCGATCGAAGAGCACGCCTTGGCCCTCGATGATCATGTCGCGGCTCTCCGCCGCGGCCGCGCCGTCGAGCATCTCGCGGGCCCGCCGCTTGAGCACGTCGTACTCGCCGCGCTCGGACTGCATGCGCGAGAGCAAGAGCGCGCGCGCGTCGGCGAGCGTCCGGTCGCGCACGACCTCTGCGAGCACGTTGTGGATCCGCTCGAGCTCGCCCTCGGCGAGCGGCTCGCTCATCTCGACGATGCGGTTCTGGATGGTGCCGCTCTTCGTCACCAGCACCGCCACCATCGTGCGGTCGCGCAGCGGCATGAAGCGCAGCTCGCGGATCGCCTCGACGTCCGTGCGAGGGCGGGTGACCAGCGCCGCGGTGCCCGAGAGCGACGCGAGCAGGCGACCGGCCTCGCGCACCACGTCGTCGACGCCCGGCCGCAGCTGGCTCATGCGCTCGAGGATCGCGGAGCGGTCGTCGGTCGCCACGTCGCGCAGCTGCGCGAGCGCGTCGATGAAGATGCGGAAGCCGAGCTCGGACGGGATGCGCCCCGCGCTGGTGTGGGGCTGGACCAAGCAGCCCGCGTCCTCGAGATCGGAGAGCTCGTTGCGGATCGTCGCCGGCGAGAGGTTGAGGCCGTAGCGCTTCGAGAGCCGCCGCGATCCCACCGGCTCCCCGGTCGCGATGTACTCGCTCACGACGGCCGAGAGGATGCGTCGAGCGCGGTAGCCGAGCTGGGGGTGGGCGGGTCTCGATGCGGCGGTGCTCATTCGTCCGGTGCGCGAAGCCCTGGGAAATTGCGCCCGCGCGCGGCGCTCCGTCAAGTCGCGGGCTCGGACGCTCCCTCAGTTCGCTTCGCCGATCTCCATCTGGCGCCGCAGGGTGTCCGACTCCTCCGCGAGCGCGTCGACGTTGGCGAGCTCTCGGCGGAACAGATCCTCGTCGGGCGCGAGCTCGACCGCGCGATGGAGGTCCTGAAGCGCGAGCTCGAAGCTGCCGAGGTAGGCGCGCAGGACGCCGCGGTTGAAGAGGGTGTCGTAGACGATCTCCATGTCCTCGGGCGCGACCGCGATGGCGGGGTTGTCGTAGCCCCGGAGGATGTCCGTGTAGATCTGCTCTGCGCCGGCGAGATCCCCCGCTTCGATCGCGGCGATCGCCTCGTCGCAGCCCTCCGCGCTGCCGCAGTCGGTGAACTCGACGTCGACCTCGTCCTCCCAGGGGAGCACGACCTGCGCGAACTCGGCGACCACCTCGGCGCGCGCGCGACCGAACCAGCGCTCGAAGTTCAGGGGCGGCGGCATCGCGCCGTAGGGGATGGAGGCCGGATGAACCGCGCCGCTGTAGCTGGTGCCCGGAACGCTGTTGCCGGTCGTGCGATCGGAGGTGGTGCGCGCGTACACCCGCTCGAAGATCATGCGGTTGTCGCCCACCAAGAAGATCTGGAAGCGCACCTCGAGCACCGCGCTCCCGCTGCGGTGGTAGCGGGTGCAGGGATACGAGACGGTGCGCGACGTGTTCCGTCCGGTGCGGGGATCGCGGTAGCTCTCGGTGCGGGTGCACGACGTCGCCTCGGCGATCAGCTCCTCGCCTGCGTCGTGCCGGGTGACGTCGCCCGTCACCAGCACCGCGCCTCCTGCGCCCACCAGTCGGATCGACGGGTTCAGCGAGCGCGCGAAGCGATCGCGGAGCTGGTACTCGATGTCCGCGACCGCGTCGGGTCGGCCGCTCCGCATGCGCACGTCGAACGTGTTGCCCGCCTCCGAGGCGTCGAGCATCGCGGGCCGCACCACCGTGAAGCGCACGCGGTGGGCGCAGCCCATCGAGGCGAGCGCGGCGAGCGCGAGCGCGCCGATGCAAAGGCGGGTGAAGGAACGTGATGCGGACGTGAACGCGGAGGTGGATCGCATGAAGGTTCTCTCGAAGAAGGGAGCGCGAAGCGGAAGGTGCGCAGCAGACGCGCGAGCGCCTACGAGGATTCAGGCGCCGCTCAGTAGCAGGCGGACGAGCACACGCGGAAGCGCTGACGACACGCGTTGTGGCAAGCGCGGTCGCGATCGTCGCAGCGGTCGACGCAGGTCTCCCACGGCGGCAAGCACGTTCCGTCGCAGCGCGCGGTGCTCGTGCGAGGTCGGGTCGGGCGATGGCGCTCGACGAGCTCGGGCGTCTCTTCGCGCGGAGGGCGCGCCTCGCGCGTCGCTCGGTCGGTGTCGGCCCCGGTCGCCGTTCCCGTGAGCACGACGATGGGCGCCTCCGACGGCGGCAGGTGCGCGGCTTCCGCCTCACTCGACGCGAGCTCCGCCTCGAGCTCGGCCTCGCCGGTGGCCAGCTCGATCAGCGCGCTGCGCTCCGGATCGAGCAGCGTGACCCGCTCCCGCGCGTGGCTGATGCGCTCGTCCGACTGCCCGTCGGTGTAGTGGGTGAGCCACGCGTCCCAGCAGCGCCGGCGCTCGGCGTCGGTGTAGCGATCGTCGCGATCGCCGCCCGAGCAGCGCTCGAAGTACACGTCGCCCGTGTGCACCCGCCGCAGGCTCGGTCCGCACGCGCCCATCGCCGCGAGCGCGCTGAGCACGAAGAACGCTGCGAGGAGCCTCGTCACCGGAGGGACGCTAGCACGGCGTGCTGCACCGCCGAGCGCGCCGCTCCACCGCGAGTGCCCGCTCGTCACGGGCGCTTCGATCGCTTGGCCCGTTCGATCGCGTCCCACATCGCGCGGTCCTTCGCCGCCCAGCGCGCGTCGGTCACGCGCCGACGCGTGTGCTGCTGCCAGAGCAGGCGAGGCAGCGTCCAGGCCTTCTTGCCATCGAGGTTCCCGACGGGCATGAGGTTGCCGATGATGAGGAGCAGGTTGGCGAAGAAGAGCGGCATCCAGACCTCGACGCTCCGCGGGCCGAAGAGCTCGTCGGCGTAGGCGCCGACCACCAGGAGCGGGAGCTGCGCGAAGATGCCGCCCCACGCGATCCACGCGGCGTCGAGCTCGGACCCGCCCCCCTCGTACAGGCAGTGGCCCCCCGCACCGTGCATGCGAATCGCGTAGACCGTGCGGCCTCGCCAGCGAGCGAGCATGGCGTGACCCGCTTCGTGCGCGAGCACGACGAAGATGGCGAGCGCGTAGGACAGCGGCGTCCAGCAGACGACCAGGAGCGGCATGAGCAGCGTCGACCAGTGGATCTCGAACCGAAGGGACCGGGACGTCTCGATGTACAGGTAGCCGCCGCTTCGATGGACGCGTCCTCCGCTCATGGGCGCGAGGATAGCCGAGCCGTTCCCGTTCCAATGCGCTGGCCGCCGTGCGCGAGAGGGGTCACCTTCGCGCCGTGCGTTCGCTGTGTGTCCTGTCGCTCAC
>CAYZQM010000104.1:0-3988 GCA_964480175.1 uncultured Sandaracinaceae bacterium | reverse complement strand
CATCGTCCGGCTGCTCGTGCAGCGGGGATCTCGAGGGTGGCGGGCCGAGCCCGTACTTGCGCTGCGCGCAGATGGATGCGCCCGACGCGCGCGACGTGACCGTCGGCTCGACGCGGCTCGAGGTGAGCGAGCGCGTGGTCACCGTGCACGCGCCGCTTCCGATCCGCGTGGCCATCGCGCGCGGTCCTGCAGGTTCGGGCGAGCCCCTGCTCCCCGTGCTGGACGCGATCGAAGCTCACACGCCCTCGGTCCTCGTGCTGCTCGGCGATCTGGGCGACGGGCAGGGCACGTCCGAGGAATCGGTGAGCGCGCTGCGCGACGTGCTCGGCCAGCTCACGATCCCCGTGCTCTTGCTGCCCGGTGGGCGCGACGACGGCGAGCTGCTGCGCGGCGTGCTCGACGACGGCGGCACCGAGCACGTGATCGATCTGAGCGGCGTGCGCGTCGTCCACCTCGGACCGCTCGAGCTCGTCCCGCTGCCCGGCGCGCCCGAGGGCCGCTACGCGCTGAGCGAGCGGCACTGCGGCCTGGGTGCGGCCGACGTCGAGACGATCGAAAATGAGCTCGCTGCGCCGAGCGGGCTGCGGTGGGTGCTCTCGACGCACGGACCGGCGACGGGCGATCCGCGCAGCGCGGGCATCGACGGGATCGAGGCGGGCGAGGCGCTGATCGCCGACGCGCTCCTCCGGGTGCACGCGCGCGGCGGCCTCTACGCGCTGCCCGAGGTCGAGGTCGCGCAGCGCTTCGACGGCACGAGCGAGCGCGCCGCGCCCACGTCGCCCATCGAGAGCATGCACTTGGTCGTGCCGCCGCTGCTCGGCCCGGCGAGCGAGCGGGCCGACGGATCCCGTCAGCCGAGCGGCGCGGTGCTCCTCGAGGTCTCGGACGCCGGCGTGGCCGTGCTCTCGGTACCCTGAGACACGGCGTCCTCAGAGTTGGTGCCTCGAGCGTCTGACAGCTCCTCGTCGATGCGCGCGAGCGCGTGCTCGACGCTCGCGCTCTCGAGCACCCGCCGAATGCTGGTGCGTGCGTCGGTGATCCCGGTGAGGTAGCCAGGCAGGTAGCGGCCCAAGGTGCGCAAGGGGCCCTTGCCCGCGCGCTCGCCCGCGAGCGCGACCAGGTGCTCGCGCGCCAGCGCCCAGCGCTCGCCGTCGGTCGGCGGCGCGATCGTGCTTCCGTGGTCGATGCGCGCGCGCACCTCGCGGAAGATCCACGGGTGCACGATCGCGCGGCGCCCGATCATCACGCCGGCGCACCCGGTGCTCGAGAGCGCGCGCGCCGCGTCTCGCTCGCGTCGCACGTCGCCGTTCACGATCACCGGGATCGAGACCGCCTCGCGCACCCGCGCGGCCCAGCGCCAGTCGGCCTCGCCCGCGTGGCCCATCAGCGCGGTCCGGCAGTGCACGGTGATCGCGCGCACGCCGACGTCCTCGAGGCGACGCGCCAGATCCACGATCGGCGGCGCCGCCTCGTCGCCCCAGCCGAGGCGCGTCTTGACGGTCACCGGCAGCGCGACCTGCTTCACGATCCGCGCTGCCATCGCGACCATCGCCTCGGGCTCGCGGAGCCACGCCGCGCCCGCGCCTTTGCGCGCGACCTTGGGGACCCAGCACCCGCAGTTGACGTCGATGAACGCGGGCCCCGCGCGCTCGGCGATCGCGGCGGCCTGCGCGAGGGTCGCCGGGTCCGCGCCGTAGATCTGGATCGCCGTGGGGGGATCGCTCGGCGCGATCTCCATCTTGCGCAGGGCCTCGCGCTCCCCTCCGACGAGCGCCTCGGCCAGCACGAACTCGGTGACCGTGAGGCTCGCGCCGCGCGCGATGCACACCCGACGAAACGCCGCATCCGAGACGTCCTCCATCGGCGCGAGCAGCGCGGGCTTCGATCGAAAGAACGCCTCGAAGTCGAAGCTCATCGTCGGTGCCAGGGCTCGAACGCGTCGAGCTCGTCGAGCGCGGGGAACGTCCCCTCGAAGCGCCAGCCGCGATCGTCGAGGTACACGTGCGCCGCCGGCTTGGTGCGCGGAAAGAGCACCTCCGCGAGCACCTGCTGCGGCAAGCCCGCGTCCGCCAGCCAGCGCTGCATCGCCTCGATGCCTCCGTCTTCTTTCGAGCGCGACGAGAGCACGGCGACCTCGAAGCGTTGCACCGCTTGCTCGAGCCACGCGAGCGCGCCGGGCACGGGCGGATCGGGGATCACGGTCGCGCCGCGCCAGCCCGATCGGTAGCTGTGCAGCACGCCATCGAAGTCGATCACGATCGTCTTCTTGCGCTTCAGCAGCGGCGAGGCCTGGGCGGGCGCCGCGAGCGCGAGGTCCTCCGGCAGCGTGGTCGCGCGACCGTCGTCGGGGCCCCAGAGCTCGTCCTCGGGATCGTCGTAGACGTGAACGGCCTGCTCCGCGCCGTGCTCGACGTACTCCTTCTCGGGATCGCCCATCATCACCGACGACGCGAGGTGATGGACCGGAAGGCGCAGCGGCTCGTCGAGCTTCACCCCGAGCTGCCGCGGATCGAGCAGCGGGCCCGCGAGGCTGCCGGCCTCGCGCGGCCAGTCGCGCGCGGGCGTCGCGGGCATCGCGTACGTGGTGCCCGTGCCGCTCATGCTGCGATCGATCTCGCCGCCGCTCTCGCGGTAGGCCCAGCTCCAGACCTTGTCCCACTCGCTCGCGGGGACCGCCTGCGCGAGCGGGAGGATGATGCGGAACTTCGGGACTCCGTCTTGGTGCGACCAGGTCGAGTGCCACAGCAAGAAGTGCCCTTCGAACGGCGCGATCGCGTCGCGGATCTGCATCGGGCGATCGTGATCGAGCACCAAGCACGACAGGTGGGTCACGCCATCGCTGCCCCGCTCCGTCCATCCGTCGCGGTAGCGCACGGGCGACCAGAGCCGCAGATCGCGCTTGGCCTCGCGACGCGCGTCGGTGCGCAGCTCTTCGGCGCGGGCCCGCATCGCGCGCTCGCGATCATCACCGCGCGCCTCGGCCTCGCGGGCCGCGGCCTGGATGGCGACGGCGCGCTCGCCGAGCACCTGACCTCCGAGCACCTGATCGAGCGCGCGATCGATCCGGCTGATCTCGCGCTGGATGCGGGTGTGCAGCTGCGGCTTCAGCTCGAAGCGCCGGAAGCACGCCGTGAGCTCCGCGAGCGTGAGCACTTCTTGCGCGGGCGTGGTGTCGAACACGCGCTTGAAGGAGCAGACGGGGAACGTGGTCGCGGGCTGCACGCGACGGCAGCGTAGCGCACGCGCGATCGCGCGCGCGGCGCTGGGCTCGGCGAGCCCCCGTCGACTATTCTCGCGCTCCCATGACCGATGGTCGCGTGCCCGCTACCACCCGATCCCACGCGAGGGTCGCGTGATCCCGATCGAGGTCGCGAACTGGAACATGCGGGCGCTCCATCTCGAGCCCGCGGAGGTCGCGCGCGCCTCGGGTCTGCCGCTGCTCACCCGCTCGAGCCTGTCGTACGACGAGAGTGTGCTGCTGTGGCGGACGGCCGAGCGGCTGCTCGACGACGTGACGGTGGGGCACCGCGCGGGGGCGTACATCCAGCTCATCGACTTGGGCGCGCTCGGGGCCTTCATGGCGTACGGCGCGAACCTACGCGCCGCGCTGGACAGCCTCGCGTCGGTCGTGAGCTTGGTGATCCCCGGGCAGATGACGGTCGAGTCCACCGCGGCTGGCGCGCGGGTCGGATACCGAAGGCCCCACGGCGCGCGCTCACGTCACGGGGTCGAGTCGCTCATCGCCTCGCTCGTGGCCAACGCGCGCCACGGCACCCGCGCATCGCTCCCCGTGACCCGCGTCGGGTTCGACAACCCGCCTCCCCCCGGGCAGCGGTCGGTGTACGACGAGTTCTATGGCGTAACCGTCGCATGGGACCAGGACCTCTCCTTCTGCGAGTTCGACCACGCGAGCCTCCGCCTGCCGATGGCGGGCGCGGACGCGACGTTGAGCCGCCTCTTGCTCGACAACGCGCGCGAGCTCTTGGGC
>CAYZQM010000103.1:0-20539 GCA_964480175.1 uncultured Sandaracinaceae bacterium | reverse complement strand
TGCGGGGGCGCGCCGTGCTTGAGGCCGTTGAGCAAGAAGCCGAACTTCTCCTGCGCGACCTCGGGCTCGATGCCGAGCGTGGAGAAGACCCGACGCTGCACCTCGGGGTCGTGCAAGCGCACGGAGCCGCCGCCCAGCTCGACGCCGTTGAGCACCAAGTCGTAGCGGTAGCAGAGCACCTTGCCGGGATCGGTCTCGAGCAGCGGCACCGAGTCGTCGTGCGGACGGGTGAACGGGTGGTGCGCGGCGGCCCAGGTGTTCGGGGCCTCGCCGCGCTCGAAGAGCGGCGGCTCGACCACCCAGAGCAGGTTCCAGTCGTCGCCCGCGCCGACTTCGGGGATCATCTTCAGCTTCTTGCCGAGGTGCAGGCGCAAGTTCGCCATCACGGTGTGCACCAGCGCCTCGGGGCCGAACTGGAGCAAGAGGAGATCGCCTTCTTCGGCGCCGCACGCGGTGTTGATCGCCTGGATGAACGCGGGCGTGGCGGTCTTGGCCAGCGGGCTCTGGAGCCACTCGCCGCCCGCGCCGATCTTCGCGCGCGCCAGGCCCTTGGCGCCCATCTGCTTGGTGAACGCCTCGAGCTTGTCGAGCTCGGCGCGCGAGAAGCCGGCCGCGTGCTCCTTGGGCACCCGGATCGCTTTCACGATCTCCTCCGGCAGATCCCGGCGGTAGGCGCCGCTCGTGAACTTCTCCGCGATGCTCGCGAGGAAGGGGATGCCGCCGCCGCCCTGCTCGATCACCAGCTCGGTCAGATCGACGTGCTCGAGGCCGAAGCGCATGTCGGGCTTGTCGTTGCCGAAGCGGCGCATCGACTCCTCGAACTTCATCCGAGGGAAGACGCCGCCGGGATAGCGCTCGGTGAGATCGATCCCGGAGATCTCTTTCCAGAGGCGCACGACGAGCTTCTCGATGATCCCGAAGATGTCGTCCTGGTTGACGAAGCTCATCTCGACGTCGATCTGGGTGAACTCGGGCTGGCGATCGCCGCGCAGATCCTCGTCGCGGAAGCACTTGACGATCTGGATGTAGCGATCGAAGCCGCTCACCATCAACAGCTGCTTGAAGAGCTGGGGGCTCTCCGCGAGCGCGTAGAACGCGCCGGGGTTCAGGCGCGCTGGCACCAAGAAGTTCCGCGCCCCGCCGGGGGTGTACTTCACGAAGATCGGGGTCTCGACCTCGATGAAGCCGTGATCGACGAAGTGGTTGCGGGTGTGGTGGTAGATCTTGGCCCGCGTCATCAGGTTCTTCTGCAGACGTGGCCTTCGCAGATCGAGGTAGCGGTGCTCGAGCCGCTTCTCCTCGCTGGTGTCGATGTCGTCCTCGATCGGAAAGACCGGGGTCTCGGCCTTGTTGAAGATGGTCGCCTCGAGCGCGACCACCTCGACGGCGCCGGTCGGCATCTTCGGGTTCCGCATCTTGCCGCGGTCGCGCACCTTGCCGCGGATCCCGAGCACCCACTCGCTGCGGCACTTGTCGCCGAAGGCGAACGCGTCCTTGGCGATGTCGCCGTCGAAGACGATCTGGGTCAGGCCGTCGCGGTCCCTGAGATCGATGAAGATGAGCCCGCCGTGATCGCGCCGGTTGTGCACCCAGCCGAAGAGCACGACCTCGCGGTCGATGTCCTCCTCGCGGAGCTGTCCGCAAGAGTGAGTTCGCTTGAGCTCGTCGATGAAGCGCGCCACGGGATCGGTACCTCGGAAAAGAAGGGACGCTGCTCTAGCACGCGCAGCGGCCGAGATCGGCACCGTTCACGCGCCCAGCACTCGGCTTTTCAGGCGGCTTTCAGCGGGAGTGCGCCCGCAAGCGAGTGTTGAGGAGCGTACGTGACGTACGTGACGAGACCGAGTGCGGACGTAAGCCCCGATCAAAGTCGCCTGGAAAGCCGTGGCCCATGCCCCGTGAACGCGTGCACGAGATCCGAGCGTCAGCGGGTCCCGATCGAGGCGCGTTCGACGGTGACCGACGTGCTCGCACCGCAGGCCACGGCGCCGGTGCAGCGAATGGACGTCCCGTAGCCGTACGCGGGGTAGCCGGGGACGCGGGGATCGCCGTAGGGGGAGACCGCGCCGCCGTACACCATCGTGCCGTCGGGTGAGGCGACGACGCCGGAGACCGGGTAGCCCCCGACGGTGGTGGTGCTGGTGATCGTTCCTCCGCCGGCGACGAAGGCGCCTCCCGTCGTGCTCGTCGTCATCGTGCTCGTCGTCATCGTGCTCGTCGTCATCGAGCCAGACGTCATCGAGCCAGAGGTGCCGTAGCCGCGCGCTCGGCCGAAGCTCGGGTGGTAGCCGCCGTCGCACGCGAGGCTCAGCGCGAGCAGCGGCGCGAGAGAGAGCGCGAGCACACCGAGCGAGCGTCGCATGAGGGCGATCGTGGGCCGCGCTGCGCTAGTCGTCGAGGCCCGCGTCGGCTCCGTCGCGCGGACAGTCGGCGCCGTCGAAGTCGAGGCCGATGCGTGCCGTGCCTTCGACGCCCTCGACCTCGGCTTCGACCTCGAGCCGGTGGACGCCGGGATCACAGGGCAGGTCGTAGAGGATGCCGAGGATCGGCTGGCTCCCTCCGCAGCGCAGCCGCACCGAGAACGAGGCGGGCGCGGGCATGCCGTCGATGAACGTCCGCTCGCGCACCCGGACGCAACGCTCGCGATCCTCGAGGCCTTCGATCGACAGCGTGTGCGCCAGCATCGCGGCGCCCTGCGCGCCGAAGCGGACCGGGTCGTCGGACAGCGTGAGAGTGATCGCGCCGTCGATGGGCGACGGATCGGGATCGCGACAGCGCTCGACCTCGCGGAGCGGGCAGCTCGGGCAGAGGATCGTGTCGCGCCAGCGCCCGTCGATGCAGTCGGTGCGCAGACCGATCGGGTGCGAGGGATCGTCGGGGTGCGGGTACTCGCACGAGAGCGCGCCGATGCACGGCGTGCCTTCGAAGGGCGCCTCGATCGGGCACTGGTCGTCGGCGGTCGCGCACTGCGGCGCCTCGGGGGCGCAGCCCGCGAGCAACGAACACAGGAGCCACGCGCGCCGCACCTCGCGCAGCTACCACGCGGACGGGCGCGACACGACGCGGCGCGTTCGGCTATCCTCCCGCGCATGAAGCTTCGGGGCATTTCTACGGGCGTTCTCTTCTGCGTTCTCGCGATGCCGGCGTGCGATCCCGCAGAGGAGGTCGACGCGGGCACCGACACCGGTGGCGGCGGCAACGACACGGGCGTCGATGCGCCCGTCACCATCGACGCGCCGATCCCTTCGGACGACGTCCCGGCCGCGATGGACAGCGGCACCGACGCGGGCGAGCCGGTCGACGGCGGCGGCGTGTGCACCGCCGACTCGGAGTGCGCGACCGAGCTCGCGTGCGTCGAAGGCGCGTGCGAGTGCCCGGCGGCGCTCGCGCTCACCAGCACCGAGAGCCTGCAGATCTCGGAGGTCGCGCCGGGCATGTACATCGAGCTCTTCAACGCCGGCTCGACCCCGATCGATCTGGGCGCCAGCGGCTTCGAGTTCTGCTCGCCGTTCAACTACGCGCCGGTGGGCACCGGGACGGTCGCGCCTGGCGCGTACATCAGCGTGCCGTGGCCGGTCGGGTTCTCGGACACCGCCGCGCGCGGCCAGATGATCCTCTACCGGAACAACTCGTACGCCACGCCCGCGAGCGTCATGGACTTCGTGTGCTGGGGCACCGGCACCGGCGGCCGTCTGAGCACCGCGGAGGCCGCGAGCCGCTGGAGCGGCGGCTGCGCTCCGGCGCTGACCGGAGGCGCCATCCACCGCCTCACCGCCACCGACGGCGCGAGCGCCGCCAGCTACGACACCACCAGCCCCCGCAGCGGCGCCACCTGCGCCCCCTGAATTAGGGAGTCGCCGGATCAGCGATCCGCGAATCACCCCACATTCAAGCCATCTCCGCCCAAAAGGGGACGGTCCTCAGTAATTGAGTAACCGATTGCTCAACAATTACGTGTGTTGACCGCCAAAAAGGGGACGGTCCTCAGTAATTGAGTAACCGATTGCCTCGCAATTCCGCGGAATGACGGCCCCAAAGCTCCCTGCGGACTCGAACCATGGACGAGCGTCCCCATCCACCAGGCAGCTCTCGCGGGCTACCGCAGGTTCGCCTCGAGCTCGATCAAGAGCGCGGTGCTCCCGATGAGCGCGCGCAGCGTGAGCGGCATCCACACGGGGAACGGCAACCGGCTGCCGATCATCTTCTTCTTCGCCTCGGCGCCGATGCGCGCGAGCTCCGACAGCTGCTCGGCGCGCACCCTCGCGTCGCTCGCGAGCGGCGCGAGCGCGCTCACCAGCATCGCCACGGTCGGCTCGCTCGCGCTCGTCTGTTTCACCCCGAGCAACGCGCGCACGGCGTCGCTGGCGCCGCGCTCGTCGTGGCGCGCGAGCGCGGCAAGCGCGTCACCCACCCAGCGACGCTGCGCGTCGTCGAAGCGCAGCACGCTCCCGAAGTCGAGCACGGTCACGCTGCCATCCTCGCCGAAGATCCAGTTGCCCGCGTGCGGATCCGCGAAGAGCAGCCCGTGCTCCACCCACGTCGTCCGCAAGAAGCGCCGAATGGTGCGCGCCTGCGACGCCGCGTGCGCTCCGTTCGCCGCCGCGGCGACCGTCCATCCCGACACGAGCTCCGTCGTCAGCACCCGCTTGCTCGAGTGGCTTCTCACCACGCGCGGGATCCGCAGCTCGGCGTCGTCGGCCCACAGCGACGCGAAGCGCTCTTGCCAGCGCGCCTCGGCTTCGTAGTCGAGCTCCTCTTCCAGGCGGGCGCGCACCTCGTCGACCATGTCGCTCGCGGTGGGCACGGCGAGGAGCGCGGCGACGCCTCCGAAGCGCGCGGCGTTGTCGAGGTCCGCTCGCAGCGCGTCCTCGATCCCCGGGTGCTGCACCTTCACCGCGACCGACAGACCTTCGTCCGGTCCGCCCGCGATCACGGCGCGGTGCACCTGCCCCAGCGACGCGCTCGCGAACGGTCGCGCCTCGAACGATCGGAAGCGCTCCTCGATCGCTGCGCCCAGCTCGGCCTCGACGAGCGCAACGATCGCGGCCGGATCCGACGCGCTCGTGGCTGCGCGCAGCCGCGCCAAGATGGGCTCGGCCCGCGCGCGCTCGGCGGGCGGGAGCATCGCCGACCAGATCCCCGCCATCTGCCCCGCCTTGGTCGCCAAGCCCCGCAGCTCCGCGAGCGTGTCGGCCGCGCGCTCGAGCGGCGCGATGGGATCGGAGGAGAACGTCCCGCGCAAGAGCCCGGCCCCCGCGCTCGCCATCCCCGCGAGCCGACCGAGTCGACCGGTGCGCAGACCGCGCTTGGATGCGGGAGGGGGACTCGAGGTCATCGGGACTCTCCGTCGAGGCGGTCGCGCTGTCCGTCGTACGCCGCGTCCTTCGGTGCTGTCGTGAACCCGGTCGACGACGCCCATCTTCCGGCGCCACGTTCGATCGTCGCGCTCGATCCGGTCAGAGGTCGGTGCGCAGCGAGATCGCGCCGCTCGCCTCGCCGCGCAGGAGCGCGAGCAGATCGACCTCGATGCCATGCGGCGCGCTCTCGACGATGCGCCCGACCTCGGCGCCGTCGCGCCGCACGATGATGGTCGGCACGTAGCGGATGTCCTGTCCGTCGCTGAGGCCGTCGGGGTCCCGCTTGCTGCGATCGACCGCGATCATCCGCACCGAGAACGGCGCGCTCGGGGCGCGCTCGAGCGCCACCAAGAGGCGCGAGACCACCCGCCTGCTGTCGCCGCACCACGTCCCGAGAAAGATCACGACTTCCGCGCCGGGCGGCACCTCGCCCAGCGCGCGCGCCGCGTCTTCGTCGATGGACGCGGCCGCCAGCTCGTCCCGCCACGCGGGCTCGCTCGCCTCGATCTGCTCGCGCGTGACCACGCCCGTCATCACGTTGCTCATGCGCGTGCTCTGGCTCCCGCACGCGCTCAGCGCAAACGGGAGGAGCAGCGCCGCACTCGCGATCGCTCGAGCCGGGGCGATCACATCCCGCTGAAGAGCTCGTCGACCCGGCCCAACAGGCGAATGGCGCGGCGCCGCGCCAAGCGGTTGGCGAGGCGCACGCTCTCGTCGGGATCGCCGCCGTCGATGATCTCACGGAGCAGCGAGATGAAGAGCGCGCGGTTGCCGGTGTTCACCGCGTAGCTGCGCGCGTAGTTGAGCTGCACCGTGAAGAAGTGACGGTCGGTGCCCTCGAGCGCGCGCTCGAACGCCTCGCGGCCCCGCTCGGGGTGGCCGCCCATCGCCTCGGCGAAGGTGCAGTCGATCACGCCCTGGAACACGAGGCCCGCGTAGTGGAAGTAGCTCGGATCGAGCGCGACCGCGCGATCGACGAACGCGCGCGCCATCGGCAGGTTCAGGATCATCGAGGGATCGGTGCGCGCGACGTTGATCGCCGAGGCCCACGCGTAGCCGGTCCAGAAGAGCGGGCCCGCCGCGTCCTCGCTGGTGTAGTGGGACTCGAGGAACGCGGTGAGCTCGGGCACGCCGCCGTGGATCGCGTCGTCGATGCCGGCGTCGCGCGCGCGCAGGTGGTGCAGGCCGATGTTCCGCGCGCGCTCGTAGAGCAGGCGGGCCCGACCGTTCAGCGCGTCGGTCTCGTCCATGTCGCCCTCGAGGTCGGCGATCTCCGCGCGCTCCTCGATCCAGCCGAACGCGTACGACGAGTACGCGCGCGCCAAGCTCATGCCGAGCGGCTCGTTGTCGGGCACCACGCTGTAGACGCCCTCGAGCGTCATGATCGAGCCCGGCAATCCCGAGCCGACCAGCTCCGTGTCCCAGTGCCGCTCGACCGCGGTGCTGCCGCGGGTGAAGAGCGCGGCGCTGGAGTTCGCCGTGAAGCGCGTGATGTCGCAGGCGGGGAGCGTGGCGAGGCTGAGCACGAGGAGGACGAGGGCGGTCGATCGCATGGGCCACCCTTATCCAAGAGGGCAAGGTCCGCTGTCAACGGCCTCGGCACGGTCACCCGGGCCGTTGGCCGCGGGCCCGGGCGTGTTAGACCCGGTCGCGTGACGATCGCGACCCCTCCCGCGCCGGCTCCTCCGCGCCCCTGGTACCTCTCGGGGACCCTCCTGATCGCGGTGGCGCTGATCTTGGGCATCGTGCTCGGAGGCTTCTTCCCCGAGGACAGCCACCCGCAGGTCTACCAGCTCTTCCGCTTCCTCAGCCGGGCCTTCATCGCGCTGATCAAGGGCCTGATCGTCCCGCTCTTGTTCTCGACGATCGTCGTCGGCATCGCCCAGACCGGCGATCTGAAGGCGGTCGGGCGGATGGGCGGCAAGGCGCTGATCTACTTCGAGGTGGTCACCACCATCGCGCTCTTCATCGGCTTGGCCGTCGCCAACTACGTCCGACCGGGCGATGGCCTGCCGCTCGATCTCAACACCACGGGCAGCTCGGTGGCCGCGCGCGAGCCGCAGAGCGGCTGGGACATCGCGCTGCACCTCTTTCCCTCCAACCTCGCGCACCACTGGGCCGAGGGCGATCTCTTGCCCATCGTGGTCTTCGCGGTGCTCTTCGGGATCTCGGTCACCCGCCTGGGCGAGCGCGGCAAGCCGATCCTCGAGCTCAGCGAGTCGATCGCGCAGGTCATGTTCAAGTACACGGACATGGTGATGCGCCTGACGCCGCTCGGGGTCTTCGGCGCCATGGCCTACAACGTCAGCCACATGGCCTCGGGCCACGAGGTGGACGGCGTGATGATCCGCGGCTGGGACGCGGTGTTCTATCTGGTGAGCCGCTACGCCCGCGTGGTCGGCTCGCTCTACTTCTCGCTCGTGCTCTTGGTGGGCCTGGTCTTCGTTCCGGTGATGCTGGTGACCGGCGTGAAGATCCTCTCGTTCTTCCGCGCCATCCGGGTGCCCGTGATCACGGCGTTCACCACCGCCTCGAGCGAAGCGGCGCTGCCGCGGCTGCTCGAAGACATCGTGAAGTTCGGGGTGCCGCGCCGGGTCGCGAGCTTCGTCATCCCCGCCGGCTACTCGTTCAACCTCGACGGCTCGACGCTCTATCTCGTGCTCGCGTCGGTCACCATCGCGCAGGCCGCCGGCATCGAGCAGACGCTCGGTGAACAGCTCATCATGGTCTTCGCCTTCATGCTCACGAGCAAGGGCGTCGCCGGCGTGCCGCGCGCCACGCTCGTCATCATCGCGGGCACGTGCGCCAGCTTCGGCCTGCCCGGCGAGGCGGGCGTCGCGATGCTGCTCGCGGTCGACGAGATCATGGACATGGCGCGCACCGCGGTGAACGTGACGGGCAACGCGCTCGCGTCCGTGGTGATCGCGCGCTGGGAAGGCGTCTTCGGCAAGGTCGAAGACGAGGCCCCGACGGTCGGCGTCGAGTAGCGCGATGGGATCGAGCCGCGCGCAGTGCGCGATCGAGGGGCGGTCGACGCATGGTCGACGCGCGGGGATCGAGCGCTGCAGAGCACCGCGAGCCGATCGCTCGCGCGCGATCGATCAGGCCGCGGGAGCGGGCGCGGGCGCGTGGCCGACGCGGGCCTCGTCGGGCAGCTCGGGGCGCGGCGGCTCGGTGGGCTGCGGGAGACCGCCGCGGCCGTAGTCGAAGAAGCCGCTGCTCGCGGCGGCGTCGGGGCGCAGGGCGGGCGTGGGCTCCCACACCGGCGGCAGCGCGGGGCGGGTGAGCACGCCGCCCTCGAAGGAGTGCGGCGAAGGCAGCGTGCCGGGAGGAGGCTGCGCGCCGCCGGGGTTGGCGCGGGGCGCGACGGGCGCGCGCACCGGAGCGGGCGGCTCGTACGCGGGCTCGGCCTCCTCGAACATCGCCTCTTCGGGAGCGGCCTCCTCGTAGGCGGGCTCCTCGGGCGCGGCCTCTTCGAAGCCCACGTCGGCGACGTCGGCGCTCGCGTCGAACGACGCGGGCTCGGCCTCCTCGAACACCGCCTCGTCGCTCGCGACGTCCCCGATCGGCTCGGGGATCTCCGCCGCTGGCTCTTCCGCGACTTCCATCGGCGCCTCGGCCTCGGCCGCCTCGAGCTCGGCGATCGACACCTCGCCGGTGCCGGGATCGGCGGAGACCATCGACTCGCGCGCGACCACGATCCGCTCGAAGACCACCTCGCTGGTGCCATCGAACGAGAGCTCCTCGAGCACGATGTCGAAGCGGTACTCGGGCGGATGCTCCTCGCCGTTGTCGTAGGAGCCACTCACCTTACCGGTGCCCTCCATCGCGACCGAGTTGTCCGCGTAGAGCACCTGGAACTGCACCCACTGCCCGTCGTCCACGCTGCTCGGGAAGGGCAGCATCAGCCGCCCCTCGTCCACGCGCTGGGCGAAGTGCTCGGAGAGCTCACCGAGCTCGGCGAAGGGAGTGGCGATGATCAGCGGTTCCGACATAGGGCACGCAGTCTCGCCCAGGCGCCTCGCGATCCGCAACGAGATCCGCGATCCCCGCCCCGCCCCCCAACCCAAAAGGGGACGGTCCTCAGTAATTGAGTAACGAATTGCCGAATGAGTACGTGGCCGAAACGCCAAAAAGGGGACGGACCTCAATAACTCTTGGTCCCCCATCCCGCGCGCCACGCGCCGCTGAGGAGGCCTCGCGATCGCGTCACCAAGGCGTCGGCGCGTAGTCCTTCAGGAACTGTCCCCACACGTGCTTGCCGCTGATCAGCCCATCGAAGATCGGGGCCACGATGCGCGCCGCGCCATCGACCACGTCCAGCGGCGGATGAAAGCCGTGCTCGGCGGTCTTGCGCTGGGCGATCTCGTGCGGGTCCTCGTCGGTGATCCACCCGGTGTCCACGCTGTTCATGTGGATGCCGTCCTTGATGTAGTCGGCCGCCGACGTCCTCGTCATCATGTTCAGCGCCGCCTTGGCCATGTTGGTGTGGGGATGCCGGTCGGTCTTGAACGCCCGATAGAACTGCCCCTCCATCGCCGAGACGTTCACCACGTGGCTGTCGCGCGTGGTCACCGCGGCCAGCCGAGGACGCAAGCGCGCCGCGAGCACGAACGGCGCGATCGCGTTCACCAGCTGCACCTCGAGGAGCTCCACCGTCGAGACCTCGTCCAGCGTCAGCCGCCAGCTGTTGCGGCCGCGCAGATCGACCTGCTGCAGATCGGCGTCGAGCTGTCCCTCGGGGAAGAAGCTCAGCTCCGCGCGATGATCTTCGTCGGTGAGCGGCACCTGCGAGAGACCTTCCGGGTCGTGCAGACCTCGGTGATCGGACTCGTCGCCGCGCGCGAGCACCTTGCCGCGACGCAGCGCGTCCCACGACGCGAGCAGCTGACGCTCGTGCGCGGCGCTCGGCTTGGACTCACCGCTCACCAAGTGCGCATAGAACCCCGGCGGCCGCCGCACGGTCTGGCAGGCGTTCTGGATCAAGTAGTCGATCTTTTCGAAGCGCTCGACCAAGTGGCTCGCGAAGCGCTCGACGCTCGGGGTGTGCCGCAGATCGAGCCCGATCACGTCGAGCCGATCGCGCCACTGCTCGAAGTCTTCTTCCCGCGCGTAGCGCGCCGCCGAGTCCCGAGGAAAGCGCGTCGTCGCCACCACGTGCGCCCCCGCGCGCAAGAGCTTGATCGCGGCGTGGTAGCCGATCTTCACCCGCGAGCCGGTGATCACCGCGACGCGACCGGTCATGTCCGCGCTCTGGTTGCGCTTGTCCCAGTTGAGCTCGGCGCACGCCTCGCACATCTGATCGTAGAAGCGGTGAACCTGCCGGAACGCGCGCTTGCACACGTAGCACTTGCGGTCTTCTCTCAAGGAGGGGCTGTCGCCAGCCCCTCCCCCCGCCGGAGTGAATCCGTCGGGGCCCCCCACCCGCGAGCCTCCGGTCGCTGCGCTCCCTGCGCGCGGGGCCCCATCCCCGCTTGCGTCGGTTGCGCGCGAGGAAGGGTTGGCTGCGTCCATCTCCATCCGAGCGCGCGCCTCGTCGGGCTCGCCGTCGCTCGGCAGGCTGAAGCCGAGGGCGGCTTGCCCCGGCAACAGGCGCGGCGGCGTCTGAAAGACCGGCGCGCGGCGCAGCGCGCGGATGCCCGCGTTGTTCAGCAGCGCCTCGTCCGCGCTCTTGACCGCCTCCTTGTCGCGACGCCGCAGGGTCTTGCGCAGCTTGCGTCGCTCGCCCGGCGAGGGGCTCGAGATCTTCCCCGACGCCATCATGAAGCGCTGACGCTCCTCCGCGCTCAGCTCGGCCATCGCGATGGGCTCGTCGGCCAGCGCCTCGAGCTCGCCGAGCAAGCGCAGCAGATCCTCGCGGGTCGTCTTCTTCTCCGGGTCACTCACGCGCCGGAAGATGACCGACGCGGCGCCACGCACAACTCCGCGTTCCCCCGGCGTCGGCGTGCCGCGCGGGGCGAGCAAAAGGTTTCTCCCGCGCGCGGCATGCGATAGACCCAGCGCGTGCGGTCGCTCCTCGCTCCCTCGATCCTCCTCGCGCTCCTGAGCGCTTGCGCCGGCACGCCCGCGCACATCGAGGAGCCGGTTCCGCCGCCGCCTCCGCCGCCGCGCGCGCTCGACGCGGGCGTCGATGCGCCGCCCACCCTCTCGATCTACGAAGACGAGGTCGCGCCCGAGGGCGCCGCGTGCTCGAGCACGAGCGAGTGTGGCGAAGGAGCGATGTGCCGCGGACCCGCGGGCTGCGGCGCGTCGTGGGCGTGCGGCGAGGCGCTCGCGTGCGGCGAGGATCGCGTCGCGTACTGCGACTGCGAGGGCGTCACGTTCTACGCCCAGTCGGGCTGCGCGGGCCGCCCCTACCTGCACACCGGCGCGTGCGAGTCGACCGCGCTCGCCTCGATCGAGTTCGGCCTGCCGCGCGGCGACGAGCCGATCGTGAACGAGGATCGCATCTGCCAGAGCAACGCCGACTGCGGCCGCGGCGAGGTCTGCTACGGCCGAAGCGGCTGCGGCGTGACCCTGCGCTGCGAGCGGGTCCGAGGCTGCGCCGGTCCGCGCGCGACGTTCTGCAGCTGCGACGGCGAGACCTTCGAGGCGTCGGCCTCGTGCCCGGGTCGCGCCTACGTGCGGCGCGGCGCATGCGACGGAATGCTCGCGAGCGCGGCGCCCGACGCGGGCACGAGCACCAGCGCGGGCGGCACCGCGGTGGCGTCCCGGCCCGACGGAGGCACCGTCGTCGCGAGCGCGCGCCCCGACGCAGGGCGCCCCGACGCGGGCGTCTCCGTCGCATCCGCTGCGCCCGACGCGGGCGCGCGCTGGACCCAGACCACGCTGGCCGACGGCTCGCGCACCTGCCGCACCAACCGCGACTGCCGCGGCACCGAGGTGTGCGCGGGCGACTCGGGGTGCGGTGAGACCTGGACGTGTCGGCGGCAGCGCGACGTCGCGCGCAGCGGCGGGTCCTGCAACCGCGACACCCAGTACTTCTGCGACTGCCGCGGCGAGTCGTTCACCGCGTCGATGGACTGCCCGGGCCGCCTCTACGCCCACCGCGGCTCGTGCGCGATCGACGCGTACATCGAGCTCTCCGGCGGCACCACGCACTGACCCGTCGAGGCGCGGCTCAGATCGCGCCCATCGCCTTGCCCACCTCGGTGAACGCGGCGATGCAGCGATCGACGTGCTCGGGCGTGTGCGCGGCGGACATCTGGGTGCGAATGCGCGCTTGGCCCTTGGGCACGACGGGGAACGAGAAGCCGATCACGTAGATGCCCTCCGCGAGCAGCCGCGTCGCCATCTCGCTCGCGATCTTCGCGTCGCCCAGCATCACGGGGATGATCGGGTGGCCCGCGCCAGCGAGGGTGAAGCCCGCCTTCTGCATCCCCTCGCGGAAGCGCGCGGCGTTGTCCCGCAGCCGCACGCGCAGCTCACCGCCCGCCTCGAGCAGATCGAGACACGCGATCGAGGTCGCGGCGATCGTCGGCGCCAGCGTGTTCGAGAAGAGATAGGGCCGCGAGCGCTGCCGCAGCCACGCGACGATCTCCTTGCGCGCCGCGGTGTAGCCGCCGCTCGCGCCGCCCAGCGCCTTGCCGAGGGTGCCGGTGAGGATGTCGATCCGGCCCATCACGCCTCGGAGCTCGTGGGTGCCGCGGCCGTTCTCGCCGACGAAGCCCACCGCGTGCGAGTCGTCGACCATGGTCATCGCGCCGTAGCGATCCGCGAGATCACAGATCTCCGAGAGCCGCGCCAAGATGCCGTCCATCGAGAAGACGCCGTCGGTCGCGATGAGGATGCGCTTGGCGCCCGCGCTCTTGGCGGCCTTCAGCTGGGTCTCGAGATCGTTCAGGTCGTCGTTGGCGTAGCGGAAGCGCTTGGCCTTGCTCAAGCGCACCCCGTCGATGATCGACGCGTGGTTCAGCGCGTCGGAGACGATCGCGTCGTCCTCGCCGAGCAGCGTCTCGAAGAGCCCGCCGTTGGCGTCGAAGCAGCTGCCGTAGAGGATCGTGTCCTCCATCCCGAGGAAGCTGCTCAGGCGCGACTCGAGCTCCTTGTGCACGTCCTGGGTGCCGCAGATGAAGCGCACCGACGCCATGCCGTAGCCGTGACGATCGAGCGCCGCGTGCGCCGCATCGACGAGCTTCGGATGGTTGGCCAAGCCCAGGTAGTTGTTGGCGCAGAAGTTCAGCACCTCGCGCCCGTCGCTGCGAATCACCGCGTCCTGCGGCGAGGTGATGACGCGCTCGGCCTTGAAGAGCCCCTGCTCCTTCAGGGATTCGAGCTCGGCGGCGAGATGATCGAGGTAGGCGCGGTCCATGGCGCGCAACGCCTACCACGACCCGGCCACCCTCGGCCATCGGCCCTCCGCGTGGCGATCGCGCGTCAGCTGACGACGAGCACGTCGCAGTCGGCGCCGCGCACCACGCGATCGGCGGTCGAGCCGAGCAGCCAGCGGGTCAGGCCCTTCTGTCCGTTGCTCGCGATCACGATCACGTCCGCGTGCTTCTCGACGGCGAGCGCGAGGATCTGCTCGGACGCGGTGCCGACCCGCACCTCGAGCGCGACCTCGCAGTGCGGCGCGTCGGCGGCCATCTGACCGCGCGCCGCGTGGTGGGCCTGCTCGAGCCGCTCGACCACCTGCCTCGCCTCGTGCGCGCCGTACATCGCGTTCGGGGTGTCGGCTTCGCCCACGACGTGGAGCAGCGTCAGCTTCGCCTCGATGCTCACCGCCAGATCGGCGGCGCGGAGGAGGGCTTTGCTGCCCAGGTCGGAGAAGTCGGTGGCGGCGAGGACGTGCTTGTACACGCCGCGAGCTTACGCCCGTCCGCGCCCCGCGCCGCCGCCAAAAACACCCCAGCGACTTGACCACGCCGCGCACCCCATCGAAGCATTGCGCGATGCGCGCTCGCTTCGCCTTCCTGTCGCTCGCTCTCTTGCCCGCCTGCTCGCCGACCGTGGGCAGCCCGATCGCGTGTGAGGACGCGGCGCCCATCTCGCCCGGTCCCGAAGGATCGACGCCGCGCTGCCCCGACGCGTGTGATCCCTTCGCCGCCCGCGCCGTGGTGCACGATCTGGTGGGCACGCCGTACTACGCGGGGCAAGCGCTGGTGATCAGCACCTGCAGCAGCGGCGGCGCCTTCTGCCACGCGAGCAACGCGTCCGATCGCATCGGCGCGCCCGCGACCCTCGACTTCGACCTGCTGCCGATCACCGATCCCGCGGCCTACGACGCCGAGATCGATGCCCTCGCCGACCTGCAGGCGCGGGTGCGCACCCACCGCAACCTGATGTGGGGCCAGATCGTCTCCGGCGCGATGCCGCCCGGCAACGAAGGCGAGCTCAACATCGTGCGCGAGTACGGCTTCGTGGTGGATCCGCTGCGCCCCGAGATGGACGTGCTCTTGCCGGAGATCAGCAGCCCCGAGGGCCAGGAGATCGTCCGCAACTGGCTCGCGTGCGGGGCGCCGATGGTCGAGCGCACGTTCTCGGTCCCCACGCCGAGCTGCACCGTGGGCACCGACTGCCCGTCGGGCACCTGCGTCGAAGGTCGCTGCGCACCCGCTGGCGACGAGGCGCCGGCGATCGTGCGCTTCATCGCGTGCGAGGTCGACACCGACTGCCCGTCGGGCACCTGCGGTCGCACCGGCCGCTGCATCCTCGATTCGTGATCGTGGTCGGGTCGTGGTCGTGACCACCGAGCGCGCCGCTGATCACGACGACGAAGGACCTCGATCACGAGCGGGTGCTCGAACGTCGGCACCGCGCGGATCACGCCGCGTTCACGATCACGTTCCGGTTCACGTCTCGAGATCGGACCACGTCAGGGAACGACGTTGTCCCAGCCCGGTCCGTCCGTCGCGAAAGCCTCGACCCAGTCGCTCGCGACCACGCCGGCCGACGTGCGGCTCGGGTTGGTCAGCACGACGTGGCTCTCGCCCTCGAGGATGAAGATCCGGTGGGAGCTGGTGGCCGCGAAGGGCTCGGCGAGCGCGCGCACCGACGTCTCCAGCGAGTTCGCGCTGAGGTTGGTGTAGCTGCGGATGGTCCCATCACGGGTGTACTGCAGGAGCGCGTAGCGATCGCCGTCGGTGACGGTGCGCTGGTAGAACTCGGTCACGTTGCTCAACGCATCGAGGCACTCGGGGCAGCCCGTCGGCGCGGGCACCTGCCAGGCGTCCATCATCGGGCCCCAGCGATCCTCGGAGATGTCGACCGGCGGCCCCGAGTCGTCGAGCGCATCGACGCGCGCCGACGGGAACGCTTCGCGGAAGCGGTACCAGTTGACCAGCGTCCCGTAGCCGCCCGCGCTCGCGCCCGTGATCCACACGTGATCGGTCGAGCCCGCGATCCGCTGCAGCGCGTTGATCACGCCGGTCACGTTGCGGTAGCCGACGTGGTGGATCGTGCCGCCCGTGTAGTCGTTGACGCTGTCGCCCGCGTGCACGTCGCCGGTGCAGTAGGGGAGATACACGAACGTCGTGTTCGCGAAGGGGTTCACCGCGGCGTCGCGCGAGAACAAGTACGGCTCGAGGTCTTCGGCCTCGCCGACCACCACCCCTTCCGTGAGCGTGTCGCCGGTGTGGCTCGCGAAGGGGATCACGTTGCACGTGAGGTTGTCCCAGCACGCGCCGCCGCCCTGCATGAACACGAGCACGCGATCGGTGGTGTCGCTGCGGTTGACCGCGACGCCGTACGCGCTGCCGTTGCCGCACGCGCCGCCGGGGATCTCGACGTAGGTCCATTCGCCCACCGGCGTGTCGAAGTCGGCCGAAGGCCCCGCGTCCGCCATCGGCGCGTCGGTGCCGCCACCGCCCGCGTCCACTTCACCGCCTCCACCCGCGTCGATCTCGCCGCCTCCTCCGGAGTCCACGGGTGTCGTCCCCGTGTCGTCCGTCATCGAAGAGGTGTCGCAGCCCGAGGCAGCGACCAAGGCGAGCGCACAGAACAAGCGGCGGATCGTCATGCGCGTAGGGTACGCCCAGGTCCGGTCAGCAGAAAAGCGGGGCGATTCACAGGCGCCGGACGAGGGGTCCACGACCAGTCGCGAACCTGAACGAGACGTTCACGGCTCGAGCAACGCGCGCACGCGTCACCCGTGAACGTGGTCGTGATCGTGGTCGTGAACGTGAACGAATCTGCTGATCACACGACTGAACGAGAAACGGCCGTTCACGACCACGTTCAGGTTCACGACCACGTTCACGGCGCGAACGCGCGCGCACGCGTGGTCGTGAACGTGTCTGCTGATCACGCCGCTGATCGAGAAACGGCCGTTCACGACCACGTTCAGGTTCACGACCACGTTCACGTCGCGAGAACGCGCGCGTGCCGTCTGCCTGTGCTCGAGGGGCGGCGCGAGCGAAGCGAAGCGGGGGCCGACTGCACGACGAAGCAAGGGGGCGTAGGGGACCCCGCGCAGCGCGAGCGAAGCGAGACGGAGGCGGGTTTGCCAGTCGGGGGGAGGGGCTGCTTCAGCCCCTCCAACGAACTCAGTGGTGACCGGCGCCCGAGGACTCCATCAGGCCGTGGAAGGCGGTGTGGACGTTCTCGAGCTCGGCCTCGACATCGGCGCTGCTCGCGCATGCGGCCGCGAGCGCATCGGTGGTGGTGCCGAGCTGCGCGGAGGACGCGATCCACATCTCGGCATCACCGCCCTCGGGCGGGGTCATCGCGGCGATGGTGCTCGCGTGCGCCTGGAAGCCCGCGGCGTGCTCGCAGGCCGCGGCCGCGCGATCGGCGCCGGGCTCGAGGTGGTAGACGGGCGCGAGCTCGTCGTGCAGGGCGTTCAGCTCGGCGGGCATCGCGCCGTGGTGATCGCCGTGCTCGCCGCCGTGATGATCGCCGTGGTGATCCCCGTGATGATCTCCGTGGTGATCCCCGTGATGATCTCCGTGGTGGTGCTCACCGCCGCTGCTCTCTTCGCCCGCGGGCTCCGAGGCGCCGCCGCCACAGGCGACCAGCGCCAGAGGCGCCGCGAGGAGGACACAGAGGGAGAGGACCAGACGCGTTCCGTTCTTCATAGGGCGCGCGGTGTAGCGCCGCGCGCGACGTCCGTCACGCGGCGCGCAGCGGCGTGGGCTAAGGTCCGCGCATGACGTCGTTGCGTGCGCTCGCCGGTCGGGTGTTGGTCGCTGGCTTCCATGGCACCGAGGTGCCGCCCGAGCTCGCGTCGATGGCGGCCGAAGGCGCGCTCGCCGGCACGATCGTGTTCAGCCGCAACTTCGGACCGCAGCGCGGCACGCCCGAGGCGTTCACCATCGCGACGCGTCTTCTCGCCCAGCTCGCGACGCTGAAGACCGACGGCGCGCCGCCCTTGGTGTGCATCGACGAAGAAGGCGGACGCGTGAGGCGCCTGGGACCGCCGCTGCCGCAGCTGCCTCCGGCGAGGCGCTGGGGTGATCGCGGCGATCCCCAGGTCACCGAGCGCGCCGGCGCGCTGCTCGGCGAGGCGCTCGCGTCGCTCGGAGTGAACGTGGACTTCGCGCCGATCCTCGACGTCGACACCAACCCCGACAACCCGATCATCGGCGACCGCGCGTTCGCGCGCGATCCCGACGCCGTGATCGCCCACGCGCTCGCGTTCGCGAGGGGCCTGAGCGACGCGGGCGTCTCGCCCTGCGGCAAGCACTTCCCCGGACACGGCGACACCGATCTCGACAGCCACCTCGCCCTGCCGCGGGTGCCGCATGAACGCGAGCGCCTCGATCGCGTCGAGCTCGCCCCGTTCGCCGCGTGCAAGGGCGCGGTGCCGCTCATCATGACGGCGCACGTGGTCTTCTCTGCGCTCGATCCCGAGGTGCCCGCGACGCTCTCGCGCGCCGTGATCGATGGGCTCCTGCGAAACGAACTGGGCTACGACGGAGTGATCGTCTCCGACGACCTGGAGATGAAGGCGGTCGCCGCGACCTGGGGCGTGGCCAAGAGCGCGGTGATGGCGATCGAAGCGGGCTGCGATCTGCTCTTGGTCTGCAGCGATCTGGGCGCGCTGAAGGAGGCGCACGAGGCGCTGATCGCGCGCGCCACCGCGAGCGAGGCGTTCGCCGCGCGCCTGAGCGAGGCCGCCGCCCGAGTCGATGCGCTGCGCGCGCGCCTACGTCCGTTCACGCCGCGCGAGGCACGGGAGCGCGAGGCGATCTTCGCGCGAGGCGCTGCGTTCCTCTCGTCGCTGGAGCCGAGCGCTTGAGTCTTCTGCTGTACATCCCCTGGTTTCAGCTCTCGCTCTGGGAGATCCCCGTGCCCTTCGCGGGCCACCACGAGATCTTGGGGATGGCGTTCGATCTGCCCGAGACCTGGGGCATCCACCCGTTCGGGCTCTTGGTCGCGACGGGCGTCTTGCTCGGCGCGGCGATCGCCGAGCGTCGCGGCAAAGCGCTCGGCATCCGTCCCAGCGCGGTGGCCCACTGCGCGGCGTACGTGCTCTTGCCCGCGTTCGTCGTGGCCCACGTCTTCGACGCGATCTTCTATCACCCCGAGGTGGTGATGGAGCGGCCGCTCCTGGTGCTCGAGCTGTGGAATGGTCTGTCGTCCTTCGGAGGCTTCCTCGGCGCGTGCGCGGGTGGCCTCTACTGGGCGCGCTCGAGGCAGGTGCCCATCCGGGTGATCGCCGATCCCATCGCGTTCTCGTTTCCCTTCGGCTGGCTCTTCGGACGCCTCGGCTGCTTCGGGGTCCACGATCACCCGGGGCGGGTCACGATGTTCTTCCTCGGCGTCGAGGACTACCACGTGGGCTTTCCGCCCTACCAGGTGCGGCACGATCTGGGCTTCTACGAAGTGCTCTTCTGCTTGGCGACGATCGCGCTCTTCCTCGTGCTCGCGCAGAAGGAGCGGCCCACCGGCTTCTTCTTGATGCTGCTGCCGATCCTCTATGCGCCCGTGCGCTTCGGTCTCGATTTCTTGCGCGCGACCGACGTCGAGATGCCCGACGCGCGCTACTTCGGGCTCACGCCCGGTCACTACAGCGCGTTCGCGCTCTTGTTCGCGGGCCTCTGGGTGCTGCGCGAGATCCGCCGCGAGCCGACGCTCCCCATCCCCGACTCGGTCGCGCTGCGGCCGAGCGACGGCCTGATGCTGAGCGTCGCCCTACCAGTCGAGGACCGAGTAGCAGAAGAGGCCGACGAGGTAGCTGCTCCCGTTCGCGAGGAAGCTCCAGAAGAAAGCCCGCCGGACCCCGAACGCAGCGAGCCATAGCGTCTCGGCCAGGAGCGCGAAGAGCTCGGCGATCGCGACGATCGTCCACCAGTGGCTGAGCCCGAGCTCGTAGCAAGCGTCGGGGATCGCGAACCACACGAGCGGGTGGGTGATCGCGCTCGCGCCGAACGCGATCGCCAAGCGCTCGCGCATGGGCCGCGGCGGTCCGAGCGCGTTCACGTACACGCCCATCTCGACGAGGTGGGTGAAGCAGTACGCGATCAGCCATCGCAGGGTCCAGCTCACGAGGCGCGCACTCTACACGGCCACCAGGCGCGAGGTACGAGGTGCGAGCTGCCCGTCACCCGATCTCCTCGAGCTACCGAGCCTGAGACCGAGACCGAGACCGAGACCGAGACCGAGACCGAGACCGAGACTGAGACCGAGTCCGAGGCCGAGTCCGAGTCCGAGACCGAGACTGAGACTGAGACTGAGACCGAGACCGAGACCGAGACCCAGGCCGCGACCGAGGCCGAGTCCGAAGCGGAGCCGGGACCGGAACCGGAACCGGGACCGGAACCGGAAGCGGACCCGGACCCGGACCCGGACCCGGAACCGGAACCGGAACCGGAACCGGAACCGGAACCGGAACCGGAACCAGAGCCGGACCCGGACCCGGACCCGGGACCGAGGCCGACGCCGACGCGACGCGACGCGAGCCGATCTCCGCGAGCGCCGCGCCCGCGCCCGCGCCCGCGCCCGAGCCCGTGCCCGCTCTGGGTCCGCCGCCGAGACCACTCATGCAGGTCTCCGATCGGCGGCTGCAGGTCCGTACCTCCGGCAACCGGAGGAGCGCTCGGGTTTCACCAGCGTGCCGTCGTGCTCGGCGGCCTCAACCCCGGCCTTCGGCCGCCGCTCCGGGAAATAGACGGAGCAAACGGCGCTCCATCGATTTCCCTACGCGGTCGCTTCGCGAGGGTTGACCCCGCCTGCGCGCGACGGCGGTGGGTGCTTCGCACCCGAGCGGTTCGGGCTTGCAGAGCAAGGAGAGTCTGAGATGG
>CAYZQM010000102.1:17176-20714 GCA_964480175.1 uncultured Sandaracinaceae bacterium | reverse complement strand
GATCCCCGACCGAAGCATCGGGCTCTCGGTGTTCAGCCCGCCGTTCAGCAACCTCTACACGTACAGCGACAGCGAGCGCGACATGGGGAACTCGGTCGATGACCGCCAGTTCCTCGACCACTATTCGTTCCTCGCGCGCGAGCTCTTGCGCGTCACGCGTCCCGGACGTCTGTGCGCCGTGCACTGCAAGGACCTCGTCGACTACCAGGGACGTGACGGGCGCGCGGGGCTTCGCGACTTCCCCGGGGAACTCATCCGCATCCACGAAGCTGCGGGCTGGAAGTACCACTCGCGGGTGACGGTCTGGAAGTGCCCCGTCACCGAGATGCAGCGGACGAAGTCGCACGGGCTGCTCTACAAGCAGCTCCGCACCGACAGCTCGTTCTCGCGTCAGGGGCTCGCCGAGTACGTCCTGGTCTTTCGCCGCTGGGCGGCCGAGGGCGAAGAGGTGTCGCCGGTCACGCACACGGTCGAGAGCTTCCCGCTCGATCAGTGGCAGCAGTGGGCGTCGCCCGTGTGGATGGACATCGAGCAAACGAACGTGCTCAACGTCATCGAAGCGCGGGAGAGCGAGGACGAAAAGCACATCTGTCCTCTCCAACTCGACCTGATCGAGCGCTGCGTGAAACTCTGGTCGAACCCCGGCGACGTCGTGCTGTCGCCGTTCGCCGGTATCGGCTCGGAGGGTGTCGAGACGCTCAAAGCCGGCCGGCGCTTCGTGGGCGCCGAGCTCAAGCAGGCGTACTTCGAGAAGGCGATCGGGCACCTCGAGCGCGTCGTGGCGCAGCGGTCCCAGCGCACGCTCACGGACTTCATGACGGAGGCGGCGCAGTGACCGAGCGCGCTTCCATCATCGCCACCAACGACACGTCGATCGTGCTCCACGGGTCCGCGCTCGCGCAGCTCGATGTCCTCGACGAGTACATGCGCGAGGCCCCGCTCGGTGAGCGTCCCGACGGCACGGTCGGGGACCTGATGTGCATCGATCCGCCGTTCTCGGATCGGACGCACAAGGGCCATGATGCAGGCCCAAACGCGGACGGCGTCGACCGCGCGGAGCTCCCCTATGCGTCGTGGCGCGCCGTCGACGTCGAGCGCTTCGTCGACGCGTGGGCGCCGCGCGTGCGCGGCTGGTGGAACGTCCTCACCGACCACGTGCTCGGGCGTGCGTGGGAGCGCGAGCTCGAGGCCGCGGGCCTCTACGTCTTCGCGCCGCTCCCGGTCCTCGTCCCCGGCCAGACGGTGCGTCGGCGAGGCGACGGGCCGAGCTCCTGCACCACGCAGCTGTTCGTCGCGCGCCCGCGCAACGCGGAGTTCGCGGCGTGGGGAACGATGCCGAGTCACTACATCCAGCCGCGGGGCGCGCCGTTCGACGCGGAGTGCACGGGCGGGAAGTCGACAGCCATCATGATGGCGATCATCGGGGACTACTCACGCCGTGGGGACATCGTGCTCGATCCCGTGTGTGGCATGGGCACGGCGGGCGCCGCGGCCCGCTCCCTCGGCCGCCGCACCATCTGCGGCGACGTCAACCGAGCGCGCGCGGAGCACGCGGCGCGGCGCATCCGCGCGACCCGCGAGCAGTACGCGCTGCCGCTGGGCGCCGGTCCCACGAGCGCGCCGGTGCAGCAGGCGCTCGGCGCGCTGATGTCGGAGGGCGGATGACGTTCAAGTGCAGGCCGCTCTCGGCGACGCTCACACGGGCGCAGTGCGCGTCGTTGCACGTCACCGCGGAACGTGCGCGAAACGGCGTCGGCCGCTCGAGCGGCTCAACGAACGCGTGCGACCGGTGTGCGGTCGGCAAGGCGCATTCGCTGGGCGAGACCCCGACGCACTGGCCCGACGACGAGCCTATCGTCCTTCTTGGCTCGCTCCGCCGCGGCGAACTCTCGGCCGCGCCCCCGAGCGCTCCTCTCGCGTTGACCGCGCCTCGGGCACCGCTCTCGAGCGCGGGCGGCAAGGTCTACAGGCACAAGGGAACGTCGCTCACCATCGCCGGCTGGGCGCGCAAGCTGGGCATCAGCTACGACGCGCTGCGCTGGCGGATCCGCAAGCACCACACGCTCGCGGCTGCGATCTCGATGGGGGGACCAGGAGGCCGTCTGGCCGATGCCAGGCGCCGGCGAGCCGCGGCAACGCTCCGCGTCGAGCGTGCGCTGCGAAGGGCAGGCTTCGTCGTGCTCGACGTGGTTGAGGCCGACGGAGAGCTCGTCGCGAGGTGCGCGCGATGACCTGGGTCCGTGTCGACGACACCGCTCCGCTCCACCCGAAGCTGCTCCGGGTGGGCCCCGAGGCGGCTTGGCTCTGGGTCTGCGGGCTCGCCCACTGCAACCGGAGCACGACGAACGGAAGGATCGAGAAGGTCTTTCTGCCCGCGCTCTACCCGTCGGGGCACTACACGCCGAAGCGTCTGTCGGCGCTCGCGGATGTGCTGGTCGCGGCTCGTCTCTGGGTCGACGACGGCGATGCATTCCAGATCCATGAGTACGAGCACCAGCAAGAACTCGCGATGAAAGAGCACGTCGAGGCGCGACGTGAGTACGACCGAGAGCGGAAACGAGCCAAGCGAGGCCGGGACAAGTCCGGGACACTGTCCGGGACAAGTCCGGGACAGGTTCCCGGAAATGTCCGGGACCCCGATGCGGACATTCCGCATGCGTCCGAAACCCCGTCCCGTCCCGTCCCGTCCCGACCCGTCCCGACCTCTCGCTACGCTCGATCGGGAGAGCGCGCGCGCGGCCCGGACCCCGACTCGCCGCCCGCTCGGCTCGGGCCCGCTCCCCTACGGCCCGAGCACCTCGAGCACCTGCACGCCGAGTCGAAGCGGGCCCTGGGGCGCGCATGGTTCGGCCTCGATGGCGTCTGCGAGTCCTGGGACGGGGGCGGCTTGCGACCGAACCAGCGCGACGCTGAGCACTGCCGGAGCGTGCTCGGCTGGGCGTCGGACCCCGAGCGCACCGGCGGGCTCGATCCGCGCAGCGCCATCACGCGAGCGGTCGACGGCTACGCCACCGCCGACGATCCGTTCATCCGAAAGTCCAAGCACTCGCTCGCCCTCTTCGCGGCTGAGCCCGGGCGCTGGCTCGACGCAGGTCAGGTGGCCAGCGCTGAGCCCGACCGCTTCGACGACGTCCCCAGCCTCGAATCGCGCTTCCCGCAGATCGACGGTGATCAATGACCAGCCATGCATCCGAAGCCGTCTCGCGCATCCTCGCCATGCAGCCGCGCATCGCGACCGACGAGGAGCTCTCCGACATCAAGCGCGACACCGAGCGCGACTCTCGGCGAGCGCGTCTGCGCGCCTCCGGCATCGCGAAGCACCTGGCCGACGGCGACGAGGAACTGATCCTCGGCGGCAAGCTCGAGCCGGTGGCCGCGGTGAAGCTCGTGCGCCTCTGGGCTCGCCTCTACGAGGGGCACGGCGCCAAGCCGTGGCTGTGGCTGAACGGGCCTCGCGGGATCGGCAAGACGCTCGCCGCGGGCGAGTGCATCGCGAACTGGGGCGCGCGCTACGTGAGCTTCCAGCAGCTCATCAGGG
>CAYZQM010000102.1:2159-17166 GCA_964480175.1 uncultured Sandaracinaceae bacterium | reverse complement strand
TGCGACGCCGACGGCATTGTTGGCGGCGCTAGGGGAGCGCGGATCGAGGGACGCGCAGGCCTCGTGGGCTCGCATCTACGCCGGGCAGTTCCTCATCGTACTGGACGAGGTGGGGCTCGAGGAGGACCGCCAGAAGGACCATGCGCGCATCGCGCTGCATGAGTTCGTCGAGGTGCGACGCCGCCGCGCGACGCCCACCATCGTCCTCAGCAACAAGCGCGGCGACACCATCCGCGAACGGTTCCGCACGAACTGGTACGACAAGCGAACCGAGTCGAGGCTCGCTCAGGTGTTGTTCCGCGACGCGGACGGGCGGGGCCTGCACGAGCTCGCAGGGACCGACCTGCGTGGGGAGGACATCTGATGTCGCTCCGAACCCACGCGGCGCGCGCCGCGCGCGCAGCAACCGCCCCGAGGTCGCCGAACGGCGCCGATGACGACCCGAAGTCGTTCATCGACCCCACCGTCACGCTGAAGCGCGCGTCGCAGGCGGCCGTCGAGCGTGAGCGCGAGCGCGTCTGGGACGGCACGCCCACGCACGAGGTGGCCGGCATGCTCATCAGCGCTGACGGTCGCACCGTCCGCTACGAGATGAAGCCGAGGTCGTCGTGAGCGGCCTCTTCGTGCTCGGCATCGAGCCAACGGCGAACGCCTGCACGTGGGCGAGCATCCGGTTGGACGGCCCGCGGGAGGTCCTCGTCCAGTGCGGCGTCATCCGCGTCCGCTTGGCGAACGGCGACGACGCCGCGATGCGAGAGATGGCAGCGCTCGTCGACATCATCGCGGCGCGCGCGGCCTACCAGCTGTTGGTGCGGGTCCGGCAGGCGGCCGAGACGAAGGCCGACAAGCGGTCACTCGGCATCACCGACGCGCTCTCCGCTCGCGTGGGCCGCGTCATCGACGTCCCGGCAGGAAGCGCGCCGCCTGTAGTCGGCGAGATGCGGGAGCGAATGGTCGACCTGCTCGAGGACGACGACGTCCCCGCAACGTGGTGGCCGGTCGTGGGGGCGCTGGTGGCGACGACCGTGTCGGTCGCGTCGAGAGACAACGTCCTCGGCGAGGAGCGACAGCGACGACGGGCAAGACCCACCAGGACCTGACCCACCGACAAGACCCAAGAGAGAGACCTACCTCACGTGCCCCGGCCGAAACAAAAAACCTCGAAGCGCTCCGCGAAGACACAGCGGAAGTCGCCGCCCCGTGTGGGGAAAGGTGCCGCGAAGCGGACCCGCCTGAAGACGCCGAAGGTGCCCCCCGCGCCCGCAGCGTTGGAGACACCGGCGCTCGATGGCTGCCTCGCGGCAAACGCGCGCGCGAGGGAGATGGCCCAGCTCCCCTCCACCATCGTGCTCGCCGACCGGCGTCCGCCCGGTGAGGGGTGGACCGAGTACCTCGATGCCGTCGGCGTGGGCGCGACCGAGCGCTACGCCTGCATCCTCGCCCGGGTCTCGTACTCCTCGATGCAGTCGTTCGTGAAGGCGGACAAGGAGCGCGTCGAGGCCGAGCAGGACGCGCGCGAGTTGTTCATCGCGGCGTTGCTGGAGGAGGGCAAGCGGCTTGCGATGATCTCGGTCGTGGAGCTCGCGGCCATCGACCCGGATACGGGGCAGCGGGTGTGGTCCAAGCGCGACTCGAAGATTGCGGCGTCGAAGCTGGCCGCCATCCGGTGGATCCTCTCGACCCGCGACCGGCGATTCGTCGAGAGCACGAAGGTCGAGCATACGGGCGGCGCCAAGACCCTCGTCGACCTCATCGACGAGCTCGACGCGAAGCACGCTGAGGAGGTTGGCGGTGATGACGCCCCCTCTGCCTGAGCGTGTTCGCTCGGTGGTGCTGCACCCGCGCACGCTACGCCTGCTGCTCCGCGCGGCACCCGTAGCCGAGGGGCGGGAGCTCGTTCACGCGTACGGCGGGATCGGCATCGAGGACGACCCTGCGATGGCCGAGGGCCAGGCTGTGCTGCTGGACGGCGAGCGCAACGTCATTGGCGTGCTGGACCTTCGTCGGAAGGCGGCCCCGTGACGGTCGACGACGCGCTCGCGGCGGTGCGCGCGCGATGGAGCCACGGACCGGTGGACCGTCACGACCTTGAGGAGCGTCTCGCGGTCCGACTGCGGGAGTCGCCGAGCGTCGAGGCGCAGCTGCTCGGGCCCTGGCCTCCGTACGTCCCGGCGTGCCGTCTGTTCGTTCGCCACGGCGAGCGCTTCCGCTCGAGGTACGTCCACGCCGCCAACGAGCTCGACGCGGCACTCGACTGGTGCATGAGGGCGCGGTGAGTGAGCGGGCGATGCGGTCGATCGATCGCTGGCGGCGCGACCCCGTGGCGTTCGCGCAGGAAGTCCTCGGCATCGATCCGTGGACCGACGAGCCAGGTCGCGACAGCCAGGCGACGGTGCTGCGCTCGAATGCGTTCGACCTCACGTCGTACACGCGCAGCGGGCACAAGACCGGCAAGAGCACCGACGCCGCGATCATCGCGCTCTGGAACTACTCGCTGTTCCCGGGCGTGCGCGTGATCATGACCGCACCCACGTGGCGTCAGGTCGAAGAGGTGGTCTGGCGCGAGGTCGGGATCCTCTACCGGCGCGCGCTGAAGCGCGGCTACGACCTCGGAGGCAAGCTCGCCGAGCGTCCGGACCGCGGGCTACGCGGTCCGCAGGACCGCGAGGTGTGGGGCTTCTCGACCGACGACCCGGATCGCTTTTCGGGCATCAGCGGCGCGCGCGTCGTGTACCTGCTCGACGAGGCGGCGGGCATCGAGGACGCCATCGATGAGGCGATCGAGGGCAACCGCGCGGGCGGCGCGCAGAAGCACGGCTACGGCAACCCGACGCAGACGACGGGGTTCTTCTTCCGGGCGTTCCACGAGGAGAGCAACCTCGGAGTCACGCACCACCTGAACAGCGAGCGCACGCCGAACGCACGCGGGGACGGCGCTCCGCGGCCGGGCCTCGCGACCGCGGCGTTCATCGAACGCGCACGCGTGAAGTGGCACCCGCACGAGACCCACCCGATCTACGGCTACCGCGTCCGCGGCGACTTCCCCGCGCAGGCGTCGCACTCGGTGTTCGGACTCGCTGCGGTGCAGGCGGCGACGCAGCGCTGGACGCCGCACTGTCCGGAGCGCGCGCTGCCGCATCGCCTCGAGGTGGGTCTCGACTGCGCCCGGTTCGGCGACGACTCGAACGTCGTCCAGGCGCTGCGCGGCTGGTACGCGTACATGCCGAAGGCGACTGCAGGTCAGGACTCGATCCAGGTCGCGGGCTGGGCACGCAAGGTGGTCAACGACCTGCGCACCCCGCAGGAGCGCTCGCGTGGGCCGAAGCCGCGCGTGAAGGTCGACGTCATCGGCATCGGCGCCGGCGTGTTCGACCAGCTCAAGGCCAGCGCCCCCGAGCTCGAGGTGGTCCCGGTGAACGGCTCGTCGAGTCCCACGACCGAGCCCACCGACGGAGACCCCGGCTTCACCAACCTGCGGGCCGAGATGCACTTCGCGGCCGCGGACTGGATTGCGACAGGCGCGCTCCCGCCGGACGCCGAGCTCCGGAGCGAGCTGCTGGCGATCCGCTACAGCTTCCACCGGCTCGGCCCGCTCAAGGTCGAGGAGAAGGACGAGATCAAGAAGCGGATCGGTCGCAGCCCCGATCGGTCAGACGCGCTGACGCTCGCGGTGCACGATCCCAAGGTGTGGACGCCGAAGCGCTTCAACGTGGGGGCGCTGGTCGGGTGAGGAGGTGTTCTATGGCGACGAAGGGCGAGATTGTTCTGTCGGACCTGAGTGACATCGGGTCACTGCTTCTGGAGGGCCTGCGCGCGCAGGGGAGGCTTCCCGACGCCTGGAGCGGGGAGGAGGTCCGCGTTTCGTCATGCGCTGAACTGCTCACCGGGAACGTCACGATCACGCTCACCCACATCCCTTCCAGAGCGCCGCTCAAGGCTGTCCCAGCGCTCCCCAACGTGATCCCGTTCCCGAGGCGACGATGAAGCGCACAGTACCCGAGGGCTCCCCTACGGCCAGCGGCCCTCGACGTTCTCCTGGATGATGAGGCGCAACGCTTCGTCGGTGGCGTCCCGGCGCTCATGATCCGTGAGCGTTCGTGCGACCAGTTGCAGCCGGTCCGCTGCTCGCCGAGCGGCGATGAACTGATCCACAAACGCCGAGCGGCGGGCGAGATCCGTCGTGTCGGGCTTGGTCGTCATGCGCGGAGTCTACGCCACCGCGTCCACGTTGTCGGGATGCGGCAGCACCCAGACGCCGCCCGGCTTCAAGTGCTTGGCGAAGTGAGGCGCGAGCTTCTGCGCCCAGTCGGCCCCGAGCACCGAGCGCGCTTGCTCGACGCTGGTGAGCAGCGTCTGCTCGTGCACCGACGCAGAGATGATGGCGGGTCGCAGCTTCCGTTGCGACGGCTGAACGATCGTCTTCTTCATGACGCCCCCGAGGTGGTCATGCCCGATGATGATGCGCGCTCGCGTGCCTGCGCAATACCAGAGGCGACGATCTTGGGGTGACACGTAGCCCTGCGCGAGTGGGGGTGGTTGCTCACTTCGTTCGCTCCGCTCGACGGTACTCGCCGTGGAACGCGACGAGCTACTGAAGGGCCTGCTCAAGAAGCGGGACGGCTACGAGGCAGACCTCATCTGGGAGAAGTTCCTGCTCGACGCGTACGCGGGCACGGGCGGCTTCCAGGGCAAGGTGCGGCTGCCCCTCGCGGGGTTCTGGGGCGCGGGCGCGGGGATCTACAACCGCGGATGGCTCGACAACGCGGCGGACGAGAGCGAGATCGACACGTACCTCGATCGCTTTCCTCGAGAGGACATCGCGAAGTTCGAACGCCGCGCGGCGATGGCGCACTACACGAACCCGGTCGAGCCGATCGTCGACATCCGGCTGAGCTACCTCCACCGGCGCGCTCCGACGTACGTGAAGGCGGAGCGGGTCGACGCGTTCCGCGCGAACGCGGACGGGCAGGGCCGCAGTTGGGACGCGCTGCTGCACGACACCATCCACGTGCGCGCGGAGGTGCTCGGGTGGTGCCCCGTCCTCTTCGACATGCCGTCCGCGGGGCCCGTCGCTTCGCGCGCCGAGGCGCTCGAGCGAGGCATCGCGCCGTACGCGGTCCCGCTGTTCCCCGGGCAGGTCTACGACTGGGCGTTCGAGCGAGGGACGCTGAAGTGGGCGAAGATCGGCACGTGGTTCGAGGAGCGCGCCGACGCGCTCGGGCCCGTCACCAAGGTGCACGAGGTCGCGATCTGGTACCGCGACCGCGTCGAGACCTACGAGATCGTCAAGGGCGAGAACGCGCGCGACGAGGTTCGGGCCTCGGCCGTGCGGCCGCACCCGTGGGGCGAGGTCCCGCTGCGCAGCTGCGTGCACAAGCCCTCGCAGCTGCCGTTGCGCGGGCTGAGCCAGATCGGCAGCGTCGCGAAGCTGGCGAAGCGGCAGTTCAACTACCTCTCGGAGCTCGACGAGCACCTGCGCTCGAGCACGTTCGCGCTCTTGCAGGTGCCGACGAACGACCCGGACAAGATCGGGACGGTTCTCGGCGGCGCGGGCAACGCGCTCCCCATCCGCCACGACTCGAGCGTCGAGTACAAGTTCCTGAACCCCGACACCTCGATCCCGGCCGTCTACGAGGCGCGCATCGCGGCGACCGACAAGGCCATCGAGCGCAACGCCAAGACCGGGTACTCGGCCAACGAGTCCAAGCAGGTACAGAGCGGCATCTCGAAGGCGTTCAGCTTCGAGAACATGAACCGCTCGCTCGCCGACACGGCCAAGCACCAGGCGGCATTCGACCAGTCCTGCCTGCGCCTCGTCGCGCGCATGGACGGCGCTAGTGACGATGAAGTGGGCGCGATCATCGTCTCGCCTCAGACCCGCTTCGACGTCGAGGAGCTCGCTGCCGAGCTGGAGAACGCGCTCGCTGCGCGCTCGCTGCCGATCGGCCCGACGGCGGTGGCTGAGATGACGAAGCGGCTGGTGCGCCAGCTGTTGCCGAACCTCGACCCCGACAAGCTCGCGAAGATCGATGCGGAGGTCGACCAGCTCGCGCTCGAGGCAGAGCAGGCCGCCGCCGCCGCCCGCGCCGCACTTGGTGGTGAGCCGGCCGACGACGATGACGGCGCCGAGGACGACGAAGACGACGACACCGACGCTGCGGCATGACCCGCACCGAACGCTCACGCGCGCGACGCAGCTCGGAGGCTCGCGCTGGCGCGCGGGTCCGCGCCGCTCGTCGCCGCATGCTCGCGGCACAGAGGCGCGCCGACGCCGAGCTCGCGCGCGTGTGGGCGCGCATCGAGGCGGCGCTTCGGCCGATGGTGGCCGACCTCGGACGTCAGCCGCCCGACGCCGCAGCGATCGCGCGCCGCATTCACGCGATCATCGATCCGACGGCTCGGGAGCGGGTGCGCGCAGTCGTCCGGGGAACCGCGAGCGCGGCTGGCGCTGGATACCGCGTCGCCGCCGAGGTTCCTGAGGCCGCGTTCGGCGAGCTCGGCGCCGCTGCGATCCGTCGCGAAGCAGGGGGCGTCGCGCCCGACGCGGCGATGCGTCTGGCGCTGCGTCATCTGGAAGGCGACGCCGCGGTCAACGGCCTGCGGCTGACCGACCGCCTCCACGGTCGCGCCAACCAACACATCGGCGCGCTGGCGAGCGAGCTGAGGGAAGGGCTCCTAGTCGGCCGGCGTGTCGACGAGCTCGCGCAGCGCCTGCTCGAGGTCGACGACGTGCGCGTCGAGCTCCCGCGCTACGTGACCGATCTGTACGCGGCGGTGCGCGGCGGTGACCGGCCGCGCCTGCGCCACGCGGTAGCGCGGCACGTGGAAGCGATGGAGGGGCTCCGAGATCCAACGCTGCGCGCGGCGGCGCGGCGCTTCCGATCCCTCGCGCTCCGGGCCAACATCGAGGACCTCGAGCGGCAGCTCGCGTTCTGGGTGCGGGACCGGGCGCTCTACACCGAGCGAGTCGTCGTGCGCACCGAGACCGCGCGCGCATTCACCGCGGCGTTCACCGAGAGCACGCGCGAGCAGCCATGGGTGAAGGGCTACCGCTGGAATCTCTCGCCCGAGCACCCCGAGCCCGACATCTGCGACTTGTACGCGAACCAGGCGCTCGACGGCCTCGGGCCCGGTGGATACCTCGAGAGTCCGTCGATCCCTGCGCACCCGAACTGCCTCTGCTTCCTCACCGCGATCATCGACGAGCAGCACTTCGAGCGCGAGCTCGCGGCCGCCCGCGGAGACGAACCGCCTCCCGAGGCGTGGCGCGACCCGCGGCGCGAGACCGCTGCGGACTGGTTGGCGCGACAGAACGCGGGTCTACGTCGGGCGATCCTCGGCCCCGGCCGCGAGCGCGTCTTCCAGGTGGACCCGGCGCGCGTCGTCGGACCTCGCGGAGCGCTGCGGCCGCTGTGGCAGATCGAAGGGCGGCCGCAGCCCACGATCCGACGTGGTCCCGTGGTGCGAGCCGCCGAGGCGGACCCTTTCCGAGAAGCAGGCGCGCGCGCGCCAACCAGCAGGGCCGAAGGCGATGCGCCCGCGCCGCCGACACCGCCGCCACCGCCGCGCGCTGCTCCGCCACCACCTCCGGCCCCGCCGCCCGTGCCCGCGCCCGCTGCGCCCGCTGCGCCCGCTGCGCTTGACGACCCGCGTCGCCCTCTCCGCGAGGGGCGCTTCGTCGCGGACCTCGGGCCGCTCGGCGGTGGCGGAGTCAACGGAGCACGTCGAGTGCGTCTTGAGCACGAGGGAGTCGAGTTCGATGTCGTGTTCAAGGCCAGCGCGGCCGAAGGTGTGCAGCGCCCGAACATCCCACGAGGCACGATGGCGATGCGCGAGGCCGTGTCCTACTCGATTGATCGACTGCTTGGGTCTGGCGGTGTCGTGCCACCCACGATCGAGCGCGACCTGCCTGTCATGGGTCCTGGGTCGCTCCAACTCTTCGATCGTCGCGCATTCGGGACCGAGCGGATCCCAGAGCGCCTCAGCGCAGCGGTTCTGCGCGCGCTCGACAACTCACCCAGCGCGCGGCGCATCACACTGCTCGACCTCCTCGCGGCAAACGACGACAGGCACGCGGGCAACTTCATGATGCGCGAGCTCGATGGACGCATCGAACTCGTCGCGATCGACAACGGCCTCACATGGCCAGAGGGGGCGCCCGCCCGCTTCATTCCGCTCCCGAGTCGCTCGATGGGCGACTTGCTGGACTTCTCGGAGCTGCGGGAGCTGCGGGAGCTAGACTTGGGCTCAATGGAGTCGGTGATGCGCGAAGGCGGTCTCGGCCGCCGCGCCCGATTGGGCGCGCTCGTCCGCGCTCGCGCGCTGCAGCGCAGTCCTGCGGCGCTCGCTCGAATGCTTGCCGGCAGGTCTGCGCGCGAGTCGAGGGACTTTCTCGCGCGATGGTGCAGCCTGCCCGCAGATCGCTTGCTGAGCGACGCGGACCGGCGAGAGGTCGAAGGGCTGGTGGACCGATGACGCGTCGAGTGATGTCGCTGGACGAGGGTGGTGCCGAAGTGCTCATCGCGGAGTTCAAACTCGTCGAGGGCGTGGTCGAGGGCACCTACCCTGGCGACCGCTTCGGATGGATCCGATCGATGTTCGAAGAGGACGGGATCGTCGTCTACGACCGCGTCCTTCGGGTCGAGGATGGCGAAGCCTTCCTCGACAACCTCGAGGTCGGGCTCGCGAACTCGTCGAGATGGTTCGTTCGAGAGGGCGCGAGCTAGCTCGCTCCGGTCGCTTCGGTTGAGGGTGGCTCCCACGACGCGGTCTCCGTGTCGGAGCCGCCCGCGGGTACGCGCCCCGTGGGGGTCACGGCGCATGCGCGGCGCGCCACGCGGCGCTCCCTCCCGCGGAGTCACCCGAACCCATGAACCCGAAGCTCCTCATCGCACTCGCGCTCTCCGGGCACCTGATGCCCGTCTCGCCCTTCCTGTGCTCCGCCGACGACGGTGGGGACGGCGGAGGCGGCGGTACCGGCGGCAATGCCGGCGGCAACCAGGCGGCCAAGTCGTACTCGCAGGCCGAGGTCGACGCGATCGTCGGTGCACGGCTCGCGCGCGAGAAGACCGGCACCCAGAAGGCCGTCGCGGACGCGGTCGCCGCGGAGGCGGCCAAGCGGGTCGAGCTCGAGCAGCAGCTGGCCGATCTCACCGCCAAGTTCGAGGACGCGGGCAAGACGGGCGCCGAGAAGGTGCAGGCCGAGGCCGCGCGCGCGGCCGCCGCCGCCAAGACGAAGCTCGACTCCGCGAGCGCGGAGATCGCCGCGCTCCGCAAGGCGACCGAGGAGAAGGACGCCGCGCTCGCGCGCGCCCTGCACGCCCACCGCACCGACCTGTTCAAGGTCGAGCTGCAGCGCGAGTTCCTCGCCGCGAAGGCGCTGCCGAGCGCCGTCGCCGACGCGGTGGATCTCCTCGTCCTGAAGGGCGGGCTCGAGTTCAACGACGACGGGAAGGCGACGCTCAAGCTCGGCGAGCAGGTGTTCGACAAGCCCGCGGAGGCCGTGAAGTCGTTCCTCGCGCAGCACCCGTTCCTCGCCAGCCATCCCGGCGGCGGCAACGGCACGCGGAACACGGGCTCGGGCGCGCTCGACCCCGCGTCGCTCGAGGGACTGAGCTCCGGCGAGCTGCTGCGCCGCGGACTGGCGGCGCGCGCCCGCGCCCAAGGGCTCGTCGACGACGAGCAGGATCTTCCCGGCGCGTAGGCGCCGGGGTGAGGCCGCAAGGAGCGGCCTCCACGAGGAGAGACCGCAATGGCACTGACCCTGTACGATGCTCACAAGCGCAGCAAGAACGCGATCACGCGGGGTCTGTTCCTCGCCATCGCGACCTCCGACGAGATGCTGTCGATGCTCCAGATGAAGCGCATCTCGGGCATGGCGGACGTCTACAACCGCGAGAAGGCGCTCCCGGGCGCCGAGTGGGTCGCTCCCGACCACTCCAGCATCGCGGAGTCGTCGGGGACCGACGACCAGGTGACCGCGCCGCTGCGCCTCATGGTGAGCGACGTCGACACCTACGACTTCGTCGAAGACCAGATGTCCGACGAGGGATCGCAGATGGCCGACCAGCTCGATCGCAAGCTGAAGGCGGCCGGGCGAACGATCGCGCTCGCCGCGATCGAGGGTGGCTACACCACTGGCGCGACGATCTCCCCGGCGATGGGTGGCACGACGTTCTCGAGCGCCGGTCCGCACCAGGACTCGAAGGCGTTCGGCCCCGGTGATCTCAAGTTCGTGCTGTCGGGCACGCTCATGAGCTACCGCGCGCCGGGCGACCGCGACTACGGCACGCCGGTCAACGTCGGATCGAACGGGACCTACACGCTCACCAGCGACAACCCGAACAAGTACATCCGCGTCACCGTCGTCGCCGCGTCGCTGCCGGGCTCGAACACCGAGGTGAACATCACGTTCACGTCGAGCACGAACCAGCCGGACGGTCTCAAGAAGGCCCTTCCGCTCACCCACGGTCAGACGGTCGCGAGCACCGGTTCCAACGGCGACAGCCTCACCTTCGGCGTGCTGAACAAGCTGATCGACCAGAAGGTCAAGACCCGCAGCGGTCAGCTCGCGTTCGTGGGCAACGCGCTCCTCAAGAGCAAGCTGCTGAACCTCTTCGCGGCGCAGGGCGGCAGCACCGCCGGCGAGCTCGCGCTCCCGGGGTTCAACGCGAAGGTCCCCACCTACCGCGGGATCCCGTTCCTGCAGAACGACAACATCCCCTCCAACGAGTCGAAGGGTAGTGCGAGCGACCTGAGCTCGCTCTTCCTCGTCGACTTCGGGGCCGAGGGCTTCGGCATGAGCGTCGGCGGCCGTGGCGAGCAAGGGCTCATCTCGCGCCTCACCCCGATGGAGGTCCGGATCATGGGCCTGCGCGTGCGCCAGGTCGGCGAGCTCGAGAGCAAGGAAGCCCAGCGTCAGCGCGTGAGCTTCTACGGTGCGTTCACCCTGCGCAGCGAGCTGGCGGCAGCGCGCGCGGCCGAGCTCATCACCGCCTGATGCTCTCTCACGAGCAAATCCCGCGGGACTCCAGCGGCCTCGTCGAAGGCCGCTGGGGCATCCTGCTCTCCGAGCCGCTCAACCACGGCGCCGGTGGCGTCTGGTTCCACGAGGGCCAGGCCGACGAGGTCGACCCGCGCCCGCTCGTGCGCATGGTGGCTACGTTCAGCGGCGCCGTGATCGCGATCGCACGCCGCACCGACGACCTCCGCCTCGAAGTGGTTCCTCCGCTCGACGAGGTGGCGGACCAGATCGAGGCGGCGCTGAAGGACCGCACGCCGACCGGCCTGTGGGACGTGGTGCTCTTCGCGATCGACCTGCGTCGCCGCGCTGCGGTCATCGAGGCCGAGGAGCGCGCGAAGGCGGAGGGTCCCGAGGCCGACGCCAAGATCGAGCGCGACGGAGCCGAGGCCGACCCCAAGCTCGATCCTGCGACGGGCCTCGGCGATCCGTCGACGTGGATCGGTGCGGAGGCGGCGGCGGATCAGCCGACGGCGCCTGCGCCCGAGGTTCCTTCGATCCTCGCCGAGCCCACCACGGAGGCGCCTGCTGCTGCCGAGGCGCCGACCGATGCGCCCGCGCCGCCGACGAACAAGGCCGACTCCAAGTCTCGCAAGCGGAGTCGCTGACGATGACGCGCGCGGACAGCAAGCCTCTTCGCGAGGCCGTGCTGCGCCTGGAGCGGGAGCTCGAGGCGCAGCTGCCGCGCGCGCTGTCGTTCGCGGGCGACCTGGTCGCCAACCGCGCCCGCCTCACCACGCTGTTCAAGGACCGCACCGGCGCGCTCCGGCGGTCGATCCTTCGTGGGCCCGTCGTCGGGTCCGTTCGCGGAGGAGACCTTCGCGTCGACGTGCGCGCGGGTGGCGGGCGCCTGCGCTACGCCTCGGCGGTCCACGACGGGAGCCAAGCTCACCTCATCCGCGCTTCGCGCCGTCGCGCTCTGCGCTTCGTTGGGCGTGGCGGCGACTTCCGTTTCGCCCGCGTTGTCCATCACCCCGGTACCCGACCGCGGCCGTTCATCACCGAGGCGGCGGAGGCGGTCCAGCCGGAGGCCGTCGCTGCGCTCGAGTCGGCGACGCAGCTCGCATTCGTGCGCGCGGGGTTCGCCTGATGGCCCTCGACGTCGATAGCGTCGCGACTCACCAGGACCTCGCCGACGAGGTTGGTGGGGCGGTCGAGCTCGAGAACGTCATGCCGAGCTCGTTGGCCGGCGACTCGGCACCGACGCGGCAACTCGCTCTTCGCGACGTGCTCAAGGCGCTGGGTCGGCGCACGCCGCCGGTGTTCGAGGAACAGCTGCAGGACCCCACCGAGCTCCGCGACGCGGTCGTGTACGGCGCCCTCGAGCGAATCTACCGCGGCGCGATGACGACGCCCGACAGCGTGTTCGCTGCGCAGCAACGCATCTACGACGCCCGCTTCAAGAGTGAGGTCCTCGGCCTTCAGGTGACCGTCGCTTCCCAGACGCGCGCCCATCCTGGCCTGGGCATTCCGATGGAGCGGCGATGAGCTACGACGACGCCGTAGATCCCGTGGTGCAGTACCTGCGCCTCGCGCTCAGCGAGGCCGCGAATCGCGCGCTACTCGGCACGTTCGGGACCGAGCACCCGGCCGTGCGGACGACGAGAGGACACCAGCTGGCCCTGGAGTCGCTCGCCTCCTCCGAGCTCCCGCAGCTCGGCGTGTACGTCGAGACCGAGCAGTCCCTGGTGAAGGGTCGTCGGGGTCGCGGCGACGCCGCGCTCTCGATGGTCATCGAGTACACCGCGCCGTCGACCCCACTCAAGAAGCTCGACGGTCGATGGCCGATGCTGCGGTGCGTGTGGCGGGCGCTGTCCGAGTCGCTCGCGACCGGCAAGATCGACGATGTGTGCTGGGGCGAGCCCATCGGGCTGACCTGGCACAACCCGAACGAGGATCGGGTCGAGTACACGTACGCGACCGACGGCGAGAGCGCGTACCCGCACTTCCGAGCGGTGGTCCGCCTCGAGGTGCGTGACGGGATGAACCTCGCCGACCTCTACCCGGCCTTCGAGTCGCTGGGCCTGAGGATCTTCCCCGACGGCGTGAACCCCGAGCGTCAGCCGCTCGTGGAGGGGCAGGCGCCGCGATGACCCGACAGGAGCCCATGACCAGCATGCTGAAGGTGCGCCCCGCGAAGGGGCAGGAGTTCCCGCTCGAGAGCGCCGCCGGGCGCCGCCGCTTCACCGGCCCGCGGGCCGTTCCCGACTCGGAGTTCTATCGGCGTGCGATCGCGAAGGGCGACCTCGTCGTCATGAGCGACACCGAGTTCGCCGCGGCCGTCGGCAAGGACGGGCCCGCGCCCGCGGCGCCGCCGAGCGTCGCACCCGTGGCCCCCGAGGGGATGAGCCACGTCCTTCTCGACCGCGCCTCGAAGGCGCGTCGTCGCGCGCGAGTGCGCAAGGAGAGCTGACCCATGACCCTGCTCACCAGCATCATCGACCCCAGCTACAAGGTCCCCGGCGCGTTCATGAAGGTGTCGCTCGGCGCCGGCCCTCGCAGCCCGGGATCCTCCGGCATGAAGGTGCTGGGCATCGTGTCCAAGACCGCGGCAGGCACCGCCGTCGTCGGCCAGCTCTACCAGGTGGCCGGTCGCGACGACGCGGCGACGCTCATGGGCGCCGGGTCGGAGGGGCACCTCCTGGCGAAGGCGTTCTTCGACGCCAACCCGATCGGGCGTCTCTATCTCGTGGCGATGGACGACAGCTCGGGCGGAGCGGTCGCGACGAAGACCGTCGCGGTGACCGGGACCGCGACGTCGGCGGGCCAGCTCGAAGTCTGGGTCGGCGGCGAGCGCATGGTCGTGCCGATCGCGGTGGGCGACACCGCGACGGTGATCGGCGCCGCGCTGGCGTCGATCGTCAACGGGCGCAGCCACCTCCCGGTGACCGGCGTCAACACCACGGGCAGCGTGGCGCTCAGCACGAAGAACAAGGGTGTGCGCTTCAACGCGCTCACCTGCCGCTCGCTGCTCATCAACGCGGCGGGCATCTCGCACACGCCCGTCACCGGCACGTTCGCGTCGGGCACGGCGTCGGGCGCGAACCCGACCACGCATCTCGATGCGGTCGGCGGCTCCGAGCGCTTCCACGTCATCATCTCAGGATTCCAGGACAGCACCAACCTCGCCAAGTTCAAGACCGCCATCTCGAGCCTCGCCGCGCCGCTGCAGGGCAAGCGGGGGATCTGGGCCGGCGCGTTCGTGGGAACCCTGGGCGACGGGATCACGCTCAGCGACGCCCTCAACGACCCGCGCGGCGTCCTGCTTTGGGACGAAGGTTCGGACGACCTCACCTGCCAGGTCGTCGGCGCCTGGGCAGGTGCCCACACGGCCTACCGTGCGGCCGACCGCGCCGCGAACACCGACGGGATGGCGCTCGGCGTGCTCAAGCCGCGGTTCAGCGCGGCGGACCGGCCGACCAAGACCGAGCAGAACATCGCGCTCAACAACGGCCTCGTCCCGCTCGTCGACGAGGACGGCGTGGTGCTCGTCTGTCGCGAGATCACGAACTACCACCAGGACGGCAGCGGCAACGACGACTTCACGATCCTCGACAACCACAAGGTCGAGGTCGCGGACTTCATCGCCGACGACCTGGAGGGCAACTTCTCGTCGGTGTGGAGCGCGTTCAAGCTCGGGGTCGACGGTGAGGACGGGGTGCCGAACGCCCCTCGTGTCGCGACGGCAAGCAGCGTGAAGGACTGGGTCATCTCGCGCCTCGGCGCGCAGGAGAACCGCACGCTCGTGAACACGGCCCTTCTCGCGCCCTCGATCGTCGTGGAGGCCGACGAGTCCGCCGATGGCCGGCTCAACGCGGACGTGCCCATCGACGTCATCGAGCTCTTCCACCAGCTCGCGGCGAACGTCTCCCAGGTCGGCTGACCAGCCAGAAGGAAGCGCAAACCCATGGACAAGTACGAAGGCCCCGGCACCGTTCAGCTCGACGGTGACACGCAGATGGAGGCGGGGAGCGTGCGCGTCTCGTA
>CAYZQM010000102.1:0-2149 GCA_964480175.1 uncultured Sandaracinaceae bacterium | reverse complement strand
GTGAACACGATGCGCAAGGGGCTCGCGGGCCGCTCCTTCGGGCCGGGCATGGCGACCATCGCCGTCACCAGCGCGATCCCCCGCGTCGGGATGGAGGGTGACGTGCTCGACAAGTGCGTCGCCAACGCGGACGTGCGCATCGTCGTCGTCGTCGGCGGCAAGCGCTACCAGTACGAGGGTTGGATCGACACCGTCGACACCGAGCAGTCGATCGATGCGTCGGCGAGCGTGTCGTTCAGCGCAACCTGCGGGCCGCCGACCGTCACGAGCTGACCGATGAAGTTCACCGATCAGCAGCTGCAAGAGATCGTACGGGGCGCGCGTGCGTTCCGGACGATCCCCTATCCGGGCGCACCGCCGGAGTCCGCCATCATGGTGGCGGTTCGCAACCTCACCGAGGCCGAGCTCGACGCGTGCCGGCTCGAGGCGATGGCCAAGCTCCGAGCGTTCTGCGAGACGCGGAAGTGGGACCCGACCACCGTCGTCGACATGGACCCGTCGCTCCTGCTTCGCTATCAGGATCGCGAGATCGTGTTGTGGGCGTTCTACGATCCCGACACGACCGCCAGGGAGCGACCGGAGCGCTTCTTCCCGACGATTCGAGACGTCGAGATGCTCGACGCGACGACGCTCGCGCGCCTGCGTCTTTCGTACGACGAGCACTCCGAGTGGGTCTCGCCGATGCGCCGGATGGAGACCAAGGAGGTCGAGGAGCTGGTGACCAGCTTGGGAAACGCCTCGAGCGCATCAGCGGAACTCTCGCGATTCGAGCGGAGCACGCTGGTGCGCTTGTGCATTTCTTTGGCGTCCGCTCTGCGCTCGACGACCTCACAGACGAACAGGTGATGGTGTGGTTGGAGCTCGTCGTGCGGAACCGGCGCCGGCGCGCTCCGAAGGAGCAAGATGGCAAACGGGCTGGTCAGGATGGTCATGGAAGTCGCTGGACTCGCAAGGGTCCGCGCGGCGTTTCGTGGCGTCGTTGACGAAGCCCGACGCGCCGATCGCGCCATCGCCGCGTCGGGCGACACGAGTGCTCGAGCGCGCCGCCGCGCGAGCGACGAGGCGAACCGAGCGGACGCCACGAGCGCGCGCGAGCGCGTGCGCCGAACGGTCGCCGCGGACCGCGAGATCGACCGCAGTCGCGAGACGCTGAGCCGCGCAGACCGGGCCCGTCAGCGAGAGGAAGAGCGCCGCATGCGCGCCGCGCTCCGCGAGCGCTCGCGGATGACCAACAACCTGCGGACGATCGGCGGCGCAGCGCACGGCATCGCGACCGCGGCTGTCGGGCGCGTCGAGGGCTACGCGGGCGCGGTCGGGATCGCCTCCCGTGACGAGCTCGTTCGGCGCTACATCGACAACGAGCAGAGCCTCATCCGCATCGCGAGCAACGCGGGCGCGGACCCGAACGCCATCAGCGCGCGCGTGACCGAGGTCTCGCGGGCGACGAACGTCGAGCGCGGCTCGATCATCGGGGCGCTCGACGTCGCGCAGAACCGGTTCAGCCGGCTGCAGGACTTCGCCGACAACATGGAGGCGATCGCTCGAGCTGCGAACGCAGCCGGTGGCGCCGACCAACTCGACTCCTGGGTGGGCGCACTGGGCGAGTTCCAGCGCCAGATGGGCGCAACGGCCGAGGACATCCCCGAGCTCCTCGGATTGATGGTCGACGCGATGAACCGCGGCAGCGTCGAGGCTGGCGACGTCGCCGCGAACTTCTCGCAGATCATGAGCCAGTTCGCCCTCGTTCGCGGCGGTGGGCACGGGATCGGCGCAGCCAGAGAGTTCCTCGCGCTGTCGGAGGCAAGCGCGTCCGGCGGCTTGAGCGCGGAGGAGTCCCGCACGCGGGTGACCGCCATGATGCGGATGCTCTCCGACGAGGACGTACAGCGGAACATCGAGCGCGCGACGGGTCGCCGCGATCTGTTCGACAACACCGGCCGAGGCCACACCGGTGCGATGAACGTGAGCTTCGGCGAGCTCGCGGAGGCCATCGGAGGCAACGATGCGCTGATGAGCAACGCCGGGATGAGGCGGATGCTCTCCGCGGGCGGCGCCGAGCCCGACGCGCGCGCGATGGAGGGCTTGCTCCGGATCGCCACGCTGGCGCGAGACGCGCAAAGCGCCGGTGACCGGGTGATGGCGGAGAACT
>CAYZQM010000101.1:14064-20735 GCA_964480175.1 uncultured Sandaracinaceae bacterium | reverse complement strand
CGGGAGCAGGTTCGCGGTGACGCTGATGACGCCGCGGCCGCCGACCGAGAGCACGGGGAGCGTGAGCGCGTCGTCGCCGGAGAGCACCGAGAAGCGATCCCCGAGCCGCGCGACGATCTGGGCCGCGCGCATCACGTTGCCCGTCGCCTCTTTGATCGCGACGATGGACTTCACGTCGCTCAAGCGCTCGAGCGTCTCGAGCGCCATGTCGACGCCGGTGCGCCCCGGGATGTTGTAGAGGATCGACGGCAGATCGACGGCGGCGTCGATCGCCCGGAAGTGCGCCTCGAGCCCCGCCTGCGTGGGGCGGTTGTAGTACGGACACACGAGGAGCAGCGCGTCCGCGCCGGCCTTCTTCGCGTGCTCTGCGAGGTGGATCGTGTGGGCCGTCGAGACCGTCCCGGCGCCCGCGACGACGGGAACGCGCTTGCCCGTCTGCTCGACGACGATGCGGATCACCCGGAGGTGCTCCTCTTCGTTCAACGTCACCGACTCGCCCGTGGTGCCGCAGGGCACGAGGCCGCTCACCCCGCCCGCGATGCAGTGCTCGACCAGCTTGCGCAGCGCCTCCTCGTCGACCGCACCGTCGCGAAACGGAGTGATGAGAGCGGGCAAGGTTCCGGAGAAGCGCATGGCGGTCCTTTCGAGAGGGCGCGGAGCCTACACAAAAGCCGCCGATGTGCGAGCGTTCGGCATCCCGTCCCAAGCTCGCTGCGCCCGCTCGGGTCGAGGGGGCCCGATGTCTCCACGTTTTCTCTCGATCATCGCGGTCCTGGGGGTGAGCTCCGGGGCGATCGCGTCCCTGGCCGCGGCGCAGATCGCGAGCTCGGTGCAGGCGCTCGCCGGTCCGAGGACGCTGCGCGCGGTCCACCACCAGAGCGTCGAGCACGGGTGCGGCGAGTCGTTCGGCAGCAGCTCGGCCGAGCTGGCGATCGCGCTGAGCATCGATGGGGCCGGCGCCGCGACGCTCGTGCTCGACGGCCACAGCCGCTCGTTCATCGCGTCGCGCGACGGCAGCGGCAGCAGCGACACCGGCCACGCGCTCGCGGGCGTTGCCCACGGCCACGCGAGCCTCGGCGCCGACGGCCGGCTCACGGTGCGCTTCGTCGATCTCGACGCAGCGACGGCGTACTGGTCGGGGCCCGGCACCTTGCCGGTCGGTCCGTCGAGCTCGCGCCCGTTCGCGCACACGCTCGTCTGCTCGATCGCTACCGCGTCGCTGTTGCCGGCGGGCGCGCCGACGCCGGGCGAGGTCGGTACGGCGACCTCCCTCGCTCGCTGCGCGTGGGCGGCGGGCGCCCCCACCGAGCTCATGGGCTACGCGACCGGCGATCTCTGGCTCGGCGCAGCGAACGGGATCGAGGTCTTCAGCGACGACACCCTCATGGAGCCCGGCACCGTGGTCACTCTTCGGGCGCGCTGATGGACGGCGAGAGGGGCACCAGCGTGATCGCGTCGGCCACCAGCTCGTAGCCGATCCAGCCGTCGCGAACGATCACGCGCGAAGGCGCGCTCGCGTGGGCGGGATCCAGGCCGCCTTCGTACGTGATCGAGAACGTGCCCGCGGGCGTTCCATCGAGCACCCGGAACGAGCGCTCTGTGAGGAGGCCACCGGACCACGTCTCGACGATCTCTTCTCCGTCGCGCGTCAGCCGGTGCTCTCCGTCGGGCAGCGCCTCGACACCGATCCCGAGGAGCCACGCGCGGTGCAGCGTCATCAGGATGTGCTCGGGCGGGAAGGGCAGGGCTTCCGGCAGCTGCGACTCGAACGCGACCTCGAGCCCCTCCTGGCGCAGCACGAAGCCGCGGCCTCCGTGCGGAGCGAGGCCCACCAGCGTGAGCGTGTCGCCGCGCTTCTCCATCACCCCGCGGAACGACTCGGTCCGGCCCTGCCAGGTGATGGAGATGCGGTGATCGAGGGTGAAGTCGCCGCCGAGCTCCGATGGGGCGTGCAGCACGCCTTGGGGCGCGGGGACGGGCGTCTCGGGATCGCGCGCCCCCGGTCCACACGCGACCATTCCCATCGCGACGATCCCGATCGCGAGCCGCAGCGACAACAGCGTGCGGGCCGCCATCAGCGTGTCGTCGCGGCGGCGCGGGAGCGCGCCTCGATCCGGGCCGCGACCTCGGCGCTCACCCGCGACAGCTCGATCACCGTGTCGATCGCGGTCACCCGCGCGCGGCCGATCTCCACGTGCCCGACGCCGGTGTTCGACTCGCAGAAGCGGGTGTAGTTGAGCCACGCCTCGCGCGCGTCGTTCAGGTGCTCGTCCGGCATGCGCTCGAACGTCGAGGCCACGCCGTGCATGGCGCGCGCCGTGAACGCCCGGTCGTTCGCGGCCCGCGCGACCGTGAGGCACATGTTGAAGTTGTCGATCGCGCCGGTGAGATCGCCGTTCATGCGGAACGCCTCGGCGAGGTAGCAGATCGCGTCGGGGCGCGAAGGGTCGGTCGCGACGGCCTCGCGCAGCGAGCGCAGACCCGCGTCTCGATCGCCCCGCCCGATCGCGTCGAGCCCGGATCGGACCTGGGTCGCGTAGCTCTGTGCGGAGGCGGACGATGCGAAGCCGAGGACACCGAGGAAGAGCGCGATGCGGAGCATGACCACGACTGTAGCCGAGATCGACGGGCCGGTGCCGCTCGCGAGAGGACCCGGCGGCGCTGGCATGCGGCGCCAGATGCGATCAGGCTCCGGACTTCGTGCGCCGCTTCCTTACCCCTACGGTCCTCGCGCTCCTCGTCCTCGGGTGCAGCCCGCCCGCGCCGCTGACGGAGAACGACATCGCCTCGTGCAGCAACGGGCGCGACGACGACGAAGACACGCTCGTCGACTGCGCGGATCCGACCTGCTCCGTCTTCGCGTTCTGCGGCACCGACGCCGGCACCCCCGATGCGGGCATCGACGCGTCGTTCGACGCCTTCGGCCTGGAGGTCCCCGACGTGCCCCCCAGCTGTGTGGAGCCCTTGGACGTCGTGCTGGTGCTCGACGTCTCGGCGACGATGGACGCCGAGCTGGCAGCGATCCAGAGCGCGCTGCCTTCCGTCTGGACCCGGGCGCACGAGCTCGATCCCACCGCGCAGTTCTCCCTCGTGGTGTTCGTCGACGACGTGCTGCTCGTGAACGAGTGCGCGCCCTTCGCGACCGTCGAGGCGCTGATCGCGAGCATCGAGAGCTACCGCGTGCTCGCGCCGATGAACCGCAACGTCGCCGACGCGACGCTGCCCAACCAGGACTGCCCGGAGAACACGCTCGATGCGCTGTTCGACGCGGCGACGGAGTGCCCGTGGCGCGGCGGCTCGACCCGGGTCGCCTGGCACGCGACGGACGACACGTTCGCCGAGCGGCCCGCGGTGCTCTCCGGCGAGTGGGGCGGCGGCGTCTTCGTCGAGTCCACCTACGCCGAGGCGAGCACGGCGATGGTGAGCCGCAACATCCACCTCGGCTCCCTCGCGCGCTCGGGCGCAGGCGAGTTCTGCGGGGCGGGCACCACCGCCGACGTGGGCGTCGGCTTCCACGCGCCCTTCGGCACCCAGCTCCCGCTGCCGCAGCTCACGAGCGGTGTGGTGTGGGATCAGCGGGCGCTGGGCGGAGCGCTCGATCTGGGGCTCGAGGTGCGCAGCCTGCTCGAGCGCCTCCACCCCTGCGACTGATCGCCGGTGCCCTCGGAGCTGTCGCCCGCCGACGTAGAGGTCGTCGTGAGCTCGCCGCCGAGGTGGCGACGCGTGGCGTCGATGATGCTCCGCGCGCTGGTGCTCGGCGCCGCCCTGGTCGCGCTGGTCTTCGTGGTCCGCGCGGTGGGGACCGACGAGGTGCTCGCGCTGCTCTCTCGCGCAGCGTGGCTCTTGCCCCTCGCGGCGATCCTCGAGCTCGGACGCATCGGGCTCGACGCCGTCGCCACCCGCCTCGCGCTCGGCCCCCGAGGTCGCGCGGTGCCGCTGCGCACCCTCGTCGCTGCGCACCTCGTGGCGCACGGGGTGATGAACGTGATGCCCGCCGGCCGAGGCGCGAGCGAGGCCGCCAAGGCGGCGCTGCTCACACCGCACCTCGGCGCTCCGGCCGCGATCGCGATGGGCACCACGAACCAAGCGAACGTGCTCCTCAGCTCGGCGCTCTTCTCGCTTCCGTGCGCGATCGCCGCGCACGTCGCTTTGCGCTCCAGCGAGCTCACGATCGCGATCCTGATCCACTTCGCCGTGCTCTTCGCCGCGGGCGCCGGCCTGCGCTTCGTGCAGCGCTTCCCCCGCGCGCTGCAGTTCGTCGAGCGCCACTTCGCGCGCTGGGCAGGCGGCGCGCGCCGCTTCGTCGAGGCCTCGCGCGAGACCCCGATGCTCGCGGCGGGACCGATCGCCGCGATGTCGCTCGGCCGCCTCCTGCAGACGGCCGAGTACGCGGTGCTCGCGTTCGCCGTCGGCCTGCCCGTCGGTCCGCTCCGGGCGCTCGCCGTGCAGGGCCTGAACCTCGTCGCTGCTGCGGTCGGCGTCTTGGTCCCCGGGCAGATGGGGAGCTCCGAGGCGATCTTCGCGGTCGCCGCCGACGCCCTGGGATCCACCCCGGCGCAGGCGGTGTCGATCGCCCTCTTGGCCCACTCGGTGTCGCTCGCCTTCGCCGCCATCGGCTTGGTGGTGCTCGGCGCCTGGGTGACCCTTCCGTCCAAGCGCCTGGAGGCAAAGGCGACGGGCTGATGGCGCGACCGGGGGTGTGGTACGAAGCGACGATGGACCGTCAGATCTTCGTGGTCAGCGACTCGACTGGTGAGACCGCCGAGCGGGTGGTGCGCGCCGCGCTGCTCCAGTTCCCGCACCACCGCGTCCGGGTGCGGCTGTTCACGCGCGTGCGGGATCAAGACGCGGTCACCGACGTGCTCCGCAAGGCCGGCGAGGCGAACGCGATGGTCGTCTTCACGCTGGTCTCCCCCGAGCTGCGCGAGGCGTTCCACCGCACGGCGAGCGAGGAGAAGGTCGACTCGGTCGACGTCATCGGGCAGCTCATCCACAAGGTCGCGGGCTACGTGGAAGCGCAGCCGCTCAACCAGCCCACCGCGACGATGCCGCTCTCCGAGGAGTACTTCCGCCGCGTCGAGGCGATCGAGTTCGCCGTGAAGAGCGACGACGGCAAGGAGCCCCGAAACCTCCGCAAGGCGGACCTGGTGCTCGTCGGCGTGAGCCGCACCAGCAAGACGCCGCTGTCGACCTACCTGGCCGGACGCGGCTTCCGCGTGGCGAACATCCCGCTGGTGCTCGGCGTGCCGACGCCGCCCGAGCTCGACGATCTCCCGGCGGATCGCGTCGTCGGCCTCACGATCGGCACCGACCAGCTGCTCGACATCCGCCGCGCGCGCCTCGCGCAGCTGGGGATGCCCACCGACGCGAGCTACGGCGTGCGGGATCACGTGCGCGCCGAGCTCGAGTACGCCGACTCGATCTTCGCCGCACATCCGGGGTGGATGGTGCTCGACGTGAGCGGGCGGGCGATCGAGGAGACGGCGACGATCATCCTCGAGGCCATCAAGGACCGCGAAGAGAAGAAGTACCAGGCCGAAGTCGCGCTCTGACCGCGCCGAGGCGCGTCAGCCCTGATCGGGCTTCCGCGACCTCGGGACGTAGGTGTCCGAGATCGTCCCCATGAACTGCGCCAGCACCCCGTCGGTCACCCGCAGGCGCCGGCTCAGCTCGCGCGCGACGTTCATGACGAAGAGCGCGTAGCTCTTCAGATCGCGCCGGTAGAGGTGCTTGTCGACGCTCTCCGCGCTCAGCCGGAGCACGCGGCTCGGCGCGAGCGCGCGGACCGACGCCGAGCGGGGCTGCACGTCGAGGATGCTCATCTCGCCGAACCAGCTGCCCGGTCCGAGCATCGCGACGCGCACGTCGCTCCCGTTCGGGGTGCGCTTGAGCACCTCGAGCTCCCCATCGAGCACGACGAACATCTCGCGGGCGTTGTCCCCCTCGGTGACGATGCGGGTGCCGACCGCCACGTCGTCGAGCGGCAGCTCCTTGCAGAAGATCGCGAGGGTCTCGTCGTCGAGCCCTCCGAAGAGCCCGATCTCCCGCAGCCGATCGAGATCCACCCGGTCCAGCAAGCGCTCGCTCATGGCCGGCACTCTGCACTCCGCGACGAACCCTTTCAATGCACTGCGCTGCGAGGCTGCTCGCTCGGCGAAAAGTCCCCGCGGCCCCGGCCCTTTCGGTACACTCCCGCCGGGCCAATTGGCTCTGGACGAAGACCTCGATCTGCCGAGAGACCTCGGCGAGTACACCCTGCTGAGGCGGCTAGCCGTGGGCGGTATGGCCGAGGTGTACGTTGCGAAGACCAAGGGGATCGGCGGCTTCGAGAAGCAAGTCGCGGTCAAGGTCATCCATCCCCGCTACTCCGAGGACGAGCACTTCGTGCAGATGCTCGTCGAGGAGGCGAAGATCTCCGTGCTCCTCACGCACGTGAACATCGCCCAGACCTTCGATCTCGGGCGGCACGGCGAGCAGTACTACATCGTGATGGAGTACATCGAGGGGGCCGACGCGTACCGCGTGATGCGCAAGAGCGCGGAGCAGAAGCGCGCGATGCCCATCGAGGTGCGCGTGACGACCGGCGCGGGCAACCAGACCTTCACGGTCTTCAATGATGCCGCGACGCAACACTACCTGCTGCCGCTGGGTGCATCGGCCAGCGCGGTTGC
>CAYZQM010000101.1:10571-14054 GCA_964480175.1 uncultured Sandaracinaceae bacterium | reverse complement strand
GCGATGCCCATCGACGTGGTGACCTTCGCGGTCGCCGAGATGTGCAACGGCCTCGACTACGCGCACCGCAAGCGCGCGCCCGATGGCTCGCCGCTCAACATCGTCCACCGGGACATCTCGCCGCAGAACGTGCTGGTGTCGTTCTCGGGCGAGGTGAAGCTCGTCGACTTCGGCATCGCCAAGGCCGCGTCGCGAAGCGAGCAGACCGAGGCCGGCGTCATCAAGGGCAAGTACTACTACATGTCGCCGGAGCAGGCGTGGGGCGATCCCATGGACCACCGGAGCGACATCTTCTCGACCGGTGTCGTGCTCTACGAGCTGCTCACCGGTCGGATGCTCTACACGGACGACAACATCGTCGTCCTGCTCGACAAGGTCCGCAAAGCGGACATCGCGCCGCCGGAGAAGCGACGGCCCTCGATCCCCAAGGAGCTCTCCGACATCGTCATGAAGGCGCTCGCGAAGAGCCCGGACGATCGGTACCAGTCGGCTCAGGAGCTGGCGCAGGCGCTCTCGAACTTCCTCTACAACACGAGCCCCACCTTCAGCGCGGCGCGCCTGGGCGAGCTGATGGGACAGCTCTTTCCCGAGCAGGCGCAGCGCCACAGCAACGCGTCGATCGTCCCACCTCCGCGCGAGCCGACGCCGACGCCGAAGCCGGCGCCGAAGATGACGGCGAGCGCGGACATGTCGGGCTGGGGCGACGACGACGAAGACGACGCGACCCGCCACGACGTGTTGCCCTTCCGTCGGCTCTCTGCGGCGGCCGACGACGCGGCCCGGCGCAACAAGGCGCTCGGGCTTCCGGACGTGCCCGCGGCCGCCGCATCGAAGAGCCCGCTGGTGCAGAAGCCGCCGCCGGCCGATCTCGCGGTCCCGCGTCCCCCGAGCCGTCCGATCGGACGCGACCCCGCGAAGGCCACCGCGCCGATCGCGGCGCCGCGCATCGAGGCGCCCTCGACGGATCGCAACCTCGACAAGGACGGACCGACCGCGACCGACGAGCGCGCTCGCGAGGGCGACTGGGAAGATCCGACGTTCCTCCGCGACCGGGGCGACGACTTCGACGACTCGACCATGGTCGAGTCCGCGGGCGCGATGAAGGAAGCGCGCGCGCTCCTGGCCGGCAAGGTCGTCGACAGCGGGCGAGGGCGGGTGCACGTGAACGCGCCCCCACCTCGCGCGCCGAAGCCCGCGTCGGTTCCACCGCCACCGAGGGCGGGCGCGTGGAATGCGCGCGCTCCGAGCCCGCCGACGCCGAACGCGCCGCCTCCGTCGCGGCCGCTACCGCCCTCGATCGCGCGCACCGAGCCTGTCGCGCTCCCACCGAAGCCGCCCGCGCCGCCAGTGGCTCACGGCGCACCGACCGCACCGCTTCCCTCGCCCGCGGACGCGGAAGAGAACACCGCGCTGCTCGAGGCCCGTGAGGAGCGCGCCGAGCCGACCGGACCCTTCGCGTCGAACTCGCCGTTCACGTCGCATCCGGCGTCGCCGTACGCGCAGCCCGCGTCGCCGTACGCGCAGCCCGCGTCGCCGTACGCGCAGCCCGCGCTGCCGACGAGTCCCTTCGGCGCGCCGAGCAAAGCTGCGGCGCCTCCGCCTTCCGTCCCTTGGCCCGAGCAGCCCGCGCCGCCTGCGTGGACGACGCCGCCTCCGAGCGCGGACCCCTTCGCGCCGCCGCCCGCGGTGCCGACGGAAGCGCAGGGCGCGAGCGAAGAGCTCGGACGTCCGCAGCCGCTCCGGATCATCGCCGCGTTGGTGGGGTTGGTGGTCCTCGCGGTGCTCAGCGCGGTCGCGGTCACCTGGCTGACCGATGATCCTCCTCCGCCTTCCCTCGCCATCATCGTCACCAACCCGCCGGGCGCGACGGTGCTGCTCGACGGAAGCCCCCTCCCTGGCGTCACGCCGCTGCTCGTGAGCTCGGGCCTCGTCGAGGGACAGAGCTACACGCTCGGCGTGCGCCTCGACGGCTACTCCGACTGGGACGCGACGATCGTCGCGCGCCCGGGCACGACGACGCAGGAGATCACGCTCGTCAGCGCGGCGGCGCGATTGCACGTCGAGACCGTTCCTCCCGGGGCCGCAGTGTCGATCAATGGCGCGCTGATGGGCGCTGCGCCTCTGGACGTGACGAGCCTCTTCATGGGCCAGCAGATCGTGCTGCGCGCGACGATGGCGGGCTACATGCCCGCGCAGACCGCAGTGCGCCTGAGCCAGCGCGAAGAGACCGTGACGATCACCCTGACGCCATCCCCCTGACGCCATCGCTCGGTCACTGGAGCTCCGACGCCGTAGCTCCGACACCGTCGCTCGGACGTCTTCCGCACCTCCGCACCGACACTCGGCTCGAGGCGTCGATCACATGAGGATGCTGTCGCAGCCGAAGAGCACGTTCAGGCCCGTGCCCGGCTCGGTGATCTCCGACTGCGCGAACTCGCACGTCGCAGGGCACAGCCGGATCTCGGTCGGCGTGGTGTTGTCGTCGTAGTACCAGCCACCCGTGCCGGTGCAGTCCCCTTCGGTCAGCACGCGACCGATGAGCTGCTCACCGCTCGTTCCGTCGACCAGCACGTTCACCTGGCTGGGGATCAACATCATCTCGTCCGGCGGCGGCGGCACGTCGAGCTGGCACTCGATGCGCGAGGTGGTCAGCACGGTGTCGGCCACCGCAGTGAAGAACGGACCCCAAGCGGCGGCGCCGTCGCAGATCCGCGCGCGCACACCACCGGTGCGCTCGACGAGCGTCGTGTACGTGTGGCCCGACGCCTCGACCGACGAGCCATCGGCGTACGTGCACTCGACGTCCGGGTCCGTCTCCGAGCCCCAGCCGTAGATCGCGTTGAACGTGTAGCCCGCGAAGAGATCGCCGTAGGTCGCCGTGAGGATGCCGGGGCCGAGCGTGCGGCTGCTGAACGGGTTGCCCGCGGGCCCGGGAAAGTCCTCGAGCGAGGTCGGCGTCAGCGGCGGGTCGCCGCCCGTGCAGGTGCCGACGGGTCGCGCGCACGTGCGCGAGTTGTCGTCGGAGACGACGACGAACGTCTTGGTGGCCTCGTCGCGCAGCAGCGCGCGCCACGGCGGTCCACCATCGGGCTGGCTCGGGCCGTACCCGTCGGTCTGCGCGAGCGTCCCCAGGATCTGCTCGATGGGCTTGGTGCTGCCGATGTTCACGTCGATGTGGAAGAAGCGCTCGCCATCGGCGCAGCCCGCCCCCGCGAGGGGCGGGTCGATGCAGATCGGATGCAGGCTGCTCGTGCCCGTGCCCGGCGCGCCGCGGCGCGAGAGCAAGATGAGTCGGTAGTCCAGGCCGCTCGCGAAGAGCTGATCGGCGAACGCGTTCAAGCCGAGGCGCACCTGCTCGATCGCGGGCGCCATGCTGCTCGAGTTGTCGACGACGAGGATGATGTCGACGGGGAGGCGCTCGACGATCGCGGGCGCCGAGGCCGTCGCGCAGGCCGCGTCTCGATCGACGATGATCGGAGCGTC
>CAYZQM010000101.1:0-10561 GCA_964480175.1 uncultured Sandaracinaceae bacterium | reverse complement strand
TGTCGCGAGGCGTGTCGCCTGGCGGTACGTCCGGCGGCACCACCGGCACGTCGGGAAGCAGCCCCGTGTCGCGGCCGGTGTCGGGAGGCGGTGTCCGCACGGTGCAGCCCGCTTGTCCGATCGAGAGGCCGAAGGCGAGTACGAGCGAGATGCGACAAGCCAAGCGAGCAGACGGCATGGCCGACCGTAGCCTCGCGGCGAGGTCGGGTCGATGCGGCACGTCGCGCCGCGCGCAGGGAGTGTAGGGAAGCATCCGCCCACGCTAGCCGACCCGATGTGTCGCGACGGGAGCGGCCCGCGCACGAGCGGGTAGCGCACGGGTAGGGGAGGGCCGCTTGACTGCCCGGACGAACCCTCGATACTTCGACCCGTGGTCGTTCTGCCCCGGGGCTCGTTCCGGCGGCGCGTACCCTCCTTGGTGCTCGCGCGGCCGCGGTGCGCCATCGGTCCGCATTCGAACGATCGCAGCCCGCTCTTCATCTCACGTGCTCCCATCGGATACGGAGCGCTCGCGCCCCGCATCGGCGCTCTCTTCGGCTCGAGGTAACGCATGCCCTCCCTCGCTCGTTCGCGCTCACGTTTCTTCTTGGCCACCCTCGCAGCGCTCGCGCTCGCATCGTCGATGGGCTGCCGCGAGGCGCTGATGATGACGGAGTTCGACGGAGGCGAGGTGCGGCCCGACGCCGCGGTCCCGGACGTGCCCCCGACCTTCAGCGACACGGGCATCTCGCCGGGCGCCCTCTCGATCGATCGCGTGGTCCCCAGCCACGGCTCGTTCATGGGCGGCAACATCGCGATCCTGAGGGGCTCCGGGTTCACCGACACCGCGAACGTGCGGTTCGGTTCGCACGCGGTGCAGCCCGCCGACCACGTGCTCATCGATCCGCGCCGGCTGCAGGTCGTGGTGCCCGCGGGTGAGGTCGGCTTGGCGGACGTCACGATCGAGATCGGCGGCGCGACCTTCACGCTGCCCGACGCCTACACCTACGACGCGCTGTCGGTCGATCCCGCGTCCGGCTCGATCTCGGGGAACACGTTCGTCACCATCCTCGGGAGCGGCACGGCGTTCGAAGAAGGTGACGAGGTCCTCTTCGGTCGCACGCGGTGCACCGACGTGACCATCGTGTCGGCCACCCGCATCACTTGCCGCACCCCTCCGATGGCCGCGGGCACCGTCGACGTCACCGTGGTGCGCACCAGCGACGCGAGCGAGACCGTCGCGGTCGACGCGTACAGCTTCTACGACTCCTCCGATCCCAGCGGCGGCGGTCTGGGTGGCGGCCCGATCCACGGCGCGATCAACCTCACCGTGGTCGACTGGGTGACCGGCACGCCGATCCCCGAGGCGTTCGCCATCGTGGGCGAGGACCTCACGACCGAGCACCAAGGCTTCACCGACGGGACCGGACAGATCACGTTCTCCGGCGCCGATCTGATCGGGCCCGTGACGGTGCACGTGTCGCGCGACTGCTTCGAGCGAACCTCGTTCGTCGCGTTCGACGCGCAGGACGTGACCGCTTTCATGATCCCGCTGATGGACCCGCGCTGCGGCATGGGCAATCCCGGCGGCGGCGGTCGCGGACGCAACGGCGCGTTCATCGAAGGTCAGCTCGTGTGGCTCGGCCCCGAGGAGTACGCGCCGAACCCGTGGGGCAACATGCCGATGCCGCGCGAGGGCTGGGAGCGCGTCGCCTACGTCTTCACCACGCAGTCGGCCACCAACGCGAGCAACCCCGACCCCGCAGCAGGTGGCGGCATCCAGCGCATCACCGAGATCGCGCCCGAAGAGTCGGGCTACGTGGGCTATCCGTACCGCATCTTCGCGCGCCCCGCGGGGCTCGCGGTCTACGCGCTCGCCGGGTTGGAGAACAGCATCACGGGCGAGTTCATCCCCTACGTGATGGGCGTCGCGCGCAGCGTGTTGGCGGGTCCCGGCGAGACGGTGACCCAGGTCAACATCACGATGAACATTCCCCTCGATCACGAGGTGACCGCTCGACCTGGAGCGCTGCCGCCCGCGCTCGACGACGGCCCCGATCGCTTCCGCTACCAGGCGTTCGTCGACCTGGGCGGAGAAGGCATCCTCGTACGCCAGGTGAACGGCATCGACTTCGACACGGTTCGGCGCCGCGACTCGCCGCCGCTGGTGCGCTTCGTGGGCGAGCCCGCGCTGCTGGGCACCCTGGCAGACGCGCGCTATCGCCTCACCGCGGGCTGGTTCACCTTCGCAGACAACAGCCCGCCCTACACGCTGACCGTGATGAACGGCGTGACCGCGGTGGATGACGAGGTGGTGATGCCCGACTTCCTCGGCCTCCCGGATGCGGTCGCGCCCGCAAACGGCGCGCGCGTCCCCGCCGATCGCATCCTGCGCTGGCAGGAGGACGGGCCCGCGCCGAACCTGCACGTGGTGCTCGTCGTCGGCGGCGACGGACAGCCTGCGTGGCGCATGCTCGCGCCCGGTGACGTCTACGAAGTCGCGATGCCGGACCTGTCGTCGATCCCGGAGATCCCCGACGTCGCACCGGGGACGCTCTACTGGGTGGTCTACGCGGTGAACATCCCCGGCTTCGACTTCGACGAGTTCCGCTACACGTACCTCAACGACCGCTACTGGTCGCAGGCCGCGTACAACTTCTTCACCGCATCGCTGTAGTTGGTTGGAAGGGCTGATGCAGCCCTTCGCCATCGTTTCTTGGAAGGGCTGGTGCAGCCCTTCCCCCCAACTTCGTTGGGGCCCCCCATCCGACTCCGCTCGCTTCGCTCGCGCTGCGCGTGGGCCCCCAGCCCACTTGCCGTCACATGTGAGCGCCTTCCAAGACATCCGACTGCGCTCGCGCTGCGCGCGGGGCCCCAGCCCCACTTGCCGTCACCGTGAACGAGCCTTTCGAGGCATCCGACTCCGCTCGCTTCGCTCGCGCTGCGCGTGGGCCCCCAGCCCACTTGCCGTCACATGTGAGCGCCTTCCAAGACATCCGACTGCGCTCGCGCTGCGCGTGGGGCCCCAGCCCCACTTGCCGTCACCGTGAGCGAGCCTTTCGAGGCATCCGACTCCGCTCGCTGCGCTCGCGCTGCGCGTGGGGCCCCAACCCACCCACTTGCGTTGGTTCGAAGCGAAGCGGACGAAGCGAATTCGTCCGGAACGTGGAAGCCGTGGAGGGCTCCGTGGTAGCGTCATGCGTCTGGGAGTCGCCGACGGCTCTCCGCTGCTCCCATGGCGTCCCCGACCCCGGCACACAGCGACGACGAGCGTCAGACCGTCCTCTTGGTCGGCTCCGGAGACCCCATGGAGGCGGCCCTCTCGCTGGCGTTGGGGCGCTACGGCCTGGCGGTCGAGAACTCACCGATGAAGGACGCCATGCAGGCGGTCTTCGTCCACGCGCCCGACCTCGCCGTTCTGCTGGGCGACGCGGCCAAGGAGGAAGGCGGCGAGGTGCTCGCCAACCTCGCGGGCCGTGCGTCGACCGCCGTCGTTCCGGTCGCGCTCCTCTCCGATGACCCCGATCTAGAGCGCCGCCTTCGCGCGTTTCGCTACGGTGCGGTCGCGGTCGTGCCTCGGAGCCCCAGCGCCGACGAGATGGCGCGGCGCATCGCCGACATCGTCCACGAGCTGCCGGAGCGCGACAAGACGACGGGCGCTGATCTCGGTGAGACGACCCTCGACGAGCTGGTGCGTCTCGTGTCCACGCGCCTGCGCTCGGGCATCTTGTCGGTGCGCGCGGAGGGGCAGGCGGAGGGCGCGCGCATCGTGCTGCGCGGTGGCCAGCCGGTCACCGAGGCGATCGAGCAGTTGGTCGCGAGCATCCGTCCGCTCGTCGCCACGCCCAGCGGGCCGCTCGCGTTCGAGTTCGAGGAGCAGCCGACGGGGCGGCTCGCGGCGATCGCCGACGCGGAGGTCGCGCCGCCCGGCGAGATCGACGTGCGCGCCGTGCTCACGGGCCGGCGCTTCGTGCTCGTCGAGCGGAGCCCCACGCGCGCGGACGACCTCGTTCAAGCGCTGCGGGGACTCGGCGCGTTCGTCGCGGTCGTCGACGGTGAAGGGCAGGGCATGGAGAAGGCGCGCGCGATCGCGCCCGAGATCATCGTCGTCGACGCTCGGGGCATCGGTGGCTGGGCGACGCCTGCGCTGCGCACGATCCGCCACGATCTCCGTCTCCGCTGGGCGGCGTTGCTCGTGGCGCGCGCCGACGAGATCTGGCCCGAAGGCGCCCCGGGCGCGGATCTGTCGCGGCTCGCCGCGGGCGTGCAGCCCTTGATCGAGGCCGACCTCTCGCTCACCGAGCGCGCCAAGACGGAAGAGAAATTCTCTGCGCGGATCGAGTCCACGGGCCCAGAGCGGTTCATCCGCGCGCTCATCGCGTCCGGGCAGACGCTGCACGTTCGGGTTCAGCACCCGCGCGCCGTCGTCGATCTCGATCTCGCCGAGGGGCTCGTGGTCGGCGTCAACGCCAAGGGCGCGCGTGAGTCGCAAGGTCGGAGCGCGTTCCCTGGCAAGCCGATCGAGGCCAGCGGCGTCGCGGCGCTCGCGGTGCTCCTCGGGCTCGCGTCGGGCCGCGCCCAGATCGAGCGCAAGAAGGCGCCGAGCATCGCCAACGTGATGTCGCCGCTCGACGACGCGATCGCTGCAGCCGATCGCGAGGCGCCTCCGATCCGACCGTCGCTCCCTCCGCCGAGCACGCCGCCATCGAGCGCCCCGGGCGCGACCGATCGGCCGATGTTCCCCAACGCGCTGCTCAACGATCCACCCGAGCTGCTCCGGCAACTCGAGTCGCTCTTGATCGACCTGCGGCAGAGCATGCCCCCGCCCGGGGAGCCGAGCACCGCGTCGCGGGGCGCGAGCGTGATCGGCGCGCTGCCGGCGGCGCCGTCCGACGTCCCGCGCGCCAAGACGATGCCGGCGATGCCCAAGCCCATCACGGGGCTTCCCAAAGCGCCGCTGCCGGCGATCCCCCGCCCCGGCGCGATTCCGGCGCCCGCGCCGGTGCCGTCGCTGTCGCAGGCGCGCAAGAAGACGTTGGTCGGCGTGATGGCGCCGATCGCGGCGCCCAGCGTCCGCGACGTGAGCGCACCCGAGATCTCCGTCCCCGAGATCTCCGTCCCGCCGCCTGCTCCGAGCGCCGCGCCCGCCGCCCCGACGACGCCTGCAGCGGCGTCCCCGCCGGCCACGCCCGCGTCGCCTCCTGCACCGCCGGCACCTTCTGCCCGCGGGCCTTCCGAGCCGGACTCGCTGGCGAACCTGCTCGAGCCCGACAGCAGCGAGGTGGAGATCCCCCCGGCCTACCCCGCCGCGATCCCCAACGCTCCGCCATCGGTTCCTCCGACGGCGCTCCCTCCGATGCCCGCGCCACCACTGCCCGTGGTGACCGACACCGGTGCGCTCGCTGCCCCCTCGGCGACGCCCAGCGGCGCGATGGCCGCGGTCCCCAGCCCGCTGCCGCCGACGCCCGACGAGCTCGAAACCATCGCGCCGAAGCGTCCGAGCCGCGTCGGTCTCTGGATCGCGCTCGCGATGCTCGCCGCGCTCGGCGGCGGCGCCGCGTGGCTCTTCTTGGCGGGCCCAGGGATGCAATGGGTGAACGTCGCGATCGCCACGCCGGAGATCCCCACCGCTACGCCACCGTCGCTGACCGGCGGCGCCGCGCCCGAAGTCGCGCTCGCATCGGTCGCGGACGTCGGCGTCTCGGACGAGGCGCCCGCGGCTCCGATCGACTCCGGCGCCCCCGACGCGGGCGTCGACGCGGGCGCGCCGGACGCTGGCATCGACGCGGGTGGTCCTGACGCCGGTGACGAGACGGCGGTGGTCGCCGCCGACGGGGACGACGAAGCGGACGACGGCGAAGAAGCCGTCGACGCCGCGCTGCTCGGGGTGACGGAGCGCCGCGCGCGCATCGAGTACCTGATCGATCGAGCGAACTATCGCCGTCGCCACGGTGAGCCCGCCGGCGCAGCGACGGACTACGAGGCCGTTCTCCGCGTGGAGTCGACGAACGCACGGGCGCTCGCGGGCTTGGCGCGCCTCAACCTCGACCGAGGGCGCGGCAGTGAGGCCGTCGGCTACGCGCGCCGGCTCACGCGCACCCATCCGTCGCAGCCCGCCAACTTCGTCCTCCTCGGCGACTGCCTGCTCGCGGCCGGCGATCGAAGCGGCGCGATCCGCGCGTTCCAGGATGCCTTGCGCCTCGCTCCCGGCTACCGGACCGCGCGCGAGCGGATCGCCGACCTCCCACCGCGCTGAGGAGGTTCGGAAAGAACGCCCCGATCGATCGGCGCAGACCGATGGTCGAAGGCGGGCCGCGGGTCAGTGGAAGGGATCGGCGTCGTCTTCGCGGGCTGCGCTCGTCCGCGTGTCGCGCGCCTGCTCGTTCTTCACGTACTCGGTCATCACGTCGACGTACGACGCGAACGGCGGGCACCGGATGCCGTGCGGCGCGAGGAGCTCCCGCGCGTTCCGGGCGTCGTAGGCGACGTCGGTCGCGAGCTGCTCGAGGAAGGTGCGCGGGACGTGGGCGAACTTCTCGAGGCCGGGCGCGCGCAAGAGCGCGCTCGCGAGCTGGGTCGGCAGAAAGCCCCGGGGTGAGGGCCGCCCCGTCGCCGCCGCGATGCGGGTGAACACCTCGCGCGCGGTCGCCGGCTCCGGATCCACGAGGTGAAACGTGCGGCCGAGCGATCGCGGGTCACTCGAGATCGCACAGCCCGCGTCGATCACGAAGTCGATCGGCACGAGGTTCAGCGGCACGTCGCCGCTTCCCGGGAGCGGCACGCGCAGATCGACCGGCGAGCTCAGCATCAACAGCACCAAGAGGTACGGCCCCTCGAAGCGGTCGATCTCGCCGGTCACCGAGTCACCCACCACGATCGACGGCCGCAGGATCGTGACGGGCAGCTTCGCCATCGCCTCGCGAACCAGGGCTTCGCCACGGAAGCGCGTCTCTTCCACCACGTTGCGGAAGCGCTGCGGCGCGACGAGCTCCTCCTCGCGCACCCAGCCCTTGCGCCCGCCGGAGACCAACGCGGTGGACCAGTACACCAAGCGCGACAGGTGCGCGGCTTCGCGCGCGAGCTCGAGCACCTCGCGCGTGCCCTCGATGTTCAGCTGCTCGGCGACGTGCCGGTCCACGCCGAGGTAGGTCGCCGCCGCGCAGTGGTGGATCACGTCGACCTCGGCAGCGAGCTCGACGAATTCCCGGCCCGCGAGGCCCATGTCCATCGAGGCGACGTCGCCTGCGAGCAGGCGGACGCGCGCTCGATCGGCATCGCTCACGCCCGCGAGCCGCCGCTCCGCTTCGTCGCGGAACTTGTCTTGCACCACGCAGACCACCTGGCTCTCGGGCTCGGTCGCCAGAATCTTCCGAACCAACCGCGCGGCGAGGAAGGACGTGGGGAACCCCGTGACGACGACCGTCTTCATGACTTCGCTCCAAACCGCGCCGTCAGGCGCGCGTGCACCTCGAGGGTGCGCTCTTTCAACAGCGCCATGTCTCCGTCGTTCACGATCACGTGATCCGCGACGGCGACCTTCTGTTCGAGCGGGAGCTGCGCGTCGATGCGCGCCTCCGCCTCCGCCTCCGTGAGTCCGTCGCGCAGGGTGATGCGTGCGATCTGGAGGGCGCGGGGCGCGGCGACGACGACGAGCGCCGCCATCATCCGGTAGCTCTGGTTCTCGACCAAGAGCGCCGCGTCGTAGATCCCGTACGCGGCGTCTCCTGCGGCGATCAGGCCGAGCTTCTCCATGCTGCGCGCGAAGATGCGGGGGTGGGTGATCGCCTCGAGGGTGCGGCGCGCGCTGGGGTCGGCGAACACGATCGCGCCGAGCGCCTTGCGGTCCAAGGACCCGTCCGCGGTCAGGACGTCCGCACCGAACGCCTCGACGATGGCGGCGAGGCCTGGGCTGCCTGCCTCGACGATCTCGCGTGCCACCTGATCGGCGTCGACGATCGCGACGCCTTCGGCCGCGAGGATTCGCGCGACCGAGCTCTTGCCCGACGCAATGCCGCCCGTGAGACCCACGATCGCCGTCATCGGCTGCTGGGCTACGCGAAGATCGCCCCCCAGCGCAAGCCTCGCCTGAGCGCGTCCGGTCCGGTACACCCCCGCATGCGAGCCGTCGTCCAGCGCGTCTCCGAAGCCCGCGTCACCGTCCACGGCGAGCTGACCGGCGAGATCCGACTCGGCCTGCTCGCGTACTTGGGCGTCGGGAGCGACGACAGCGCCAGCGACGTGACGGCGATGGCGCAGAAGCTCGCGGGTCTGCGCATCTTCGAGGACGAGCACGGCAAGATGTCGCGCTCGGTGCGCGACGTGGGCGGCGGCGTGCTCTTGGTGTCGCAGTTCACCCTCTACGGCGACATGCGCCGGGGGCTGCGTCCTTCGTTCGACGGGGCCGCCCCGCCCGAGCGAGCCGTCGAGCTCTACGAGAAGGTCCGCGACACGCTGTTGGCGAGCGGCCTGCCCGTCGCGACCGGCCGCTTCCGCGCCGAGATGACGGTCACCGCGAGCGTGATGGGTCCCGTCACCATCTTGATCGACACGAAGAAGACCTTCTGAGCACGCCGAGAGCGGCTCGACAGCCCCCGCATCTTCGTGATCTGCTGGCGCCATGACGAACGAGCGCCCTCGCTACGAGATCCGCGCCGCCACCCGCGACGATCACGCCGATCTGTTGGTCCTCGCCAGCTACCTCGACTCGGTGAACCTCCCCAACGATCCGGAGGTGATCGAGCGCATCCTCGAGCTCTCGGAGAAGAGCTTCAGCGGCGAGATCCAGAACCCGAAGCGTCGCGAGTACGTGTTCGTGCTGCGCGATCTCGACGAAGGCCGCGCCGTCGGCACCTCCATGATCATCGGCCAGCTCGGGCGCCGCGACGCGCCGTACATCTACTTCGACGTGCACACGGAGGAGCGCTACTCGCAGACGCTCGATCGCCTGTTCGCGCATCCGGTGCTCACCATCGGCTACTCCTACAACGGGCCCACCGAGATCGGCGGCCTCGTCGTGCATCCCGACGCGCGCCGCAGCCCCGACCGCCTGGGGATGCTGATCTCGTACGTGCGCTTCCTGTGGATCGCGATGCACCGCGATCTGGTGCAGCCGACCCTGCTCGCCGAGCTCCTGCCGCCGCTCGAGAGCGACGGCACCTCCCATCTCTGGGAGGCGGTGGGCCGCCACTTCACAGGGCTGACCTACCGCGAGGCCGATCGGCTCTCGAAGAAGAACAAGGAGTTCATCCGGGGCCTCTTCCCCGACGGCGACATCTACGCATCGCTCCTGTCCACGGAGGCCCAAGGCGTGATCGGCAAGGTCGGCCCGCAGACGCGCGGCGTCGAGAAGCTCCTGCGCCGCATCGGCTTTCGCTACTGGAACCGCGTCGATCCCTTCGACGGCGGGCCCCACTTCCACGCCCCCGCCGACGAGGTGACCCTGGTTCAGCGCTCCCAGCGGGGGACGTTGCGCATCGGTACGCCAGGCCCGCAGCGGGCCCTGGTCGCCGTCGAGAGCGACAGCGCGCCCTATTTCCGGTGTGTCCCCGCCTTCGCGACCCTCGCACGGGGCGACATCACGGTCGCCGCGGCCACCGCCGGCTTCCTCGGCGCCAGCGACGGGCACCCCGCGATCGCGCTCTCGCTGGCCCAACGCACCCCGAACGACGAAGCGAAGTAGCCAAAATCGCAGGATCCGACGGCAGCCGGGAAGAATCGACCGGATCGAGTTTGACAGCCTCAACCCGACTGCTATCTAGCGCGTCCCCTGAGTCCCGGACCTGGGGCGCCGCTCGAAAGAGCAGCGAAGCGAGACGAAAAAAAGTTCTTGACCGAAATCGCAAGTGCGCTAAACAGCGCGCCCCGAACGGAGAGACCCTGAGGGCCGCAACGAACGGAAAGCGGAACTTGACGAACTGATTGCCTTCGGCTAGGTTCACCAACCCGCGAAAAACGGCGACGCTCCCGAAAGAGAGTGTTCCGAGCGCGAGGACGAAGCCCAGCTTCGTCGATCGGTCCTTGAAAACTGAATCGGAAGACTCCGTAAAGCTCACGGGTCCTCGAGTGTGATTGCAGCCCGCTAGGCTGCGCGACTCTCCCAAGAAGCACCTCGCGAGAGGGGCTTCGCAAGAGGTCGAGTCGCACTCAGGCAAAATGATAATCGAGTAACGGGCTCTATTGATGTCGAGACGAACTTCGGTTCGCCGGCATCGAACTCGGTCTCTGCAAGCAGCGAATGCTGTGCGCGGTGGTCGAGTCAGCCCAGGACAGCTCACAGTTTTAACTGGAGAGTTTGATCCTGGCTCAGAGCGAACGTTCGCGGCGGGCTTAACACATGCAAGTCGAACGCGAAAGGGATTCGTCCCCGGTAGCGTGGCGTCCGGGTGAGTAACACGTAGGAAACCTTCCCTCGAGCGGGGGATAACGTCCCGAAAGGGACGCTAATACCGCATATGCCCACGTCGTCTTCGGACGAAGAGGGGAAAGCTGGCCTCTGTATACAAGCTAGCACTCGAGAATGGTCCTGCGGCGCATCAGCTAGTTGGTGGGGTAACGGCCTACCAAGGCGAAGACGCGTAGCTGG
>CAYZQM010000100.1:5271-21108 GCA_964480175.1 uncultured Sandaracinaceae bacterium | reverse complement strand
GCGCTCGAGTCGCCGTACGAGAGCGCCGTCAGGTGCAGATCGCTTCCCCGCAGGCGCAAGAGCGCCATGTCCGAGGGCGCGTCGGTGCCCACCACGTCGGCCTCGATCGAGCGTCCGTCCGACAGGTGCACCGTGATGCCGCGGTTGCCCTCGACGACGTGGTTGTTGGTCACGACCAAGCCGTCCTCGCTCACGATCACGCCGGAGCCGAGGCTGTCGCCCGCCTCGTCGCCCCGCCCGCGGGTGCGACCGTGATGGCTCGAGATGTTGACGACGCTGGGGATGACCCGCGCGACGACGTCGGCCATCGTGACGCCGCCCTCGGTGAGATCGACCGGCGGCAGCGGCGGAGGCGGGGGCCGCGACGGCGCGGGCTCGGTGACGTCGGCGACGCCGCCGGCGGGGTCGCTGGTCTCGACGCGCTCACTCACCACGGGCGCGGGTCGGTTGAGCTGCAGGTACACGGCGGCGCCCGCGATCGCGAGCGCGACCGTGGTGATCGACCAGCTGGTCAAGAGGAGCCAGTTCGCGGTTCGGTTCATCTGCGGGGGATCGTCGAGGGGCGAGCGAGGGTGGGGCGACTGCGGCACGGCGGCAAGACACGGACGTCCGCGAGCCGATTCCACGTAGAAGTGTGGCGTGGGGGCCGAAGCCCCCCGCCGCGTGGGGCTTCGCTCCCCCAATCGCGCCGGGGCGTGCTCCGAAATCACGAGGTTTTGCCCGCTGGCCAGCGCGTTGCTTTGCATCCGGCCATGGTCGAGCCGCTCGGAGGTCGCACGCTGCTCGCCGCCCTGGTGGCGGGCGCCGAGGGGCGCATCCGAGAGGCGCTGCACCTCGACGTGATCGCGTTCAGGCGCACCCCGAACGCGTCGCTCGCGCCGCTGCACGGTCCCGAGGCGGTGGCCGCCGAGCTCCTCGCGCTCGCGAGCGAGGCCCAGAGCTGGACGCTCACCGCGAACACGCCGAACAGCGTCCTCATCAGCGCGCTGCGCGAAGATCACGTGGCGTTCTCGCTCGAGGCACAGATCGAGGACGCGCGCGCGGTGGGCTTGATGATCCGCACCCAGGCGGCCTGAGGTCGAGCGTCACGACCGAAGTGCTCGCCGTCGGAGCGAGCGTGGTAGGCTCGCGCCCCCATGGCTGGCAACCGTCTCTTCGTCTCACAAGCCGTGCTCGACCGCTGGCTCGGCGAAGAGCGCGTGGAGGTGCAGGGCGAGCAGCTCACGCTGTTGCCCGAGAAGCACCGCTTCGACTTGAAGACCGGCGTGCTCTTCCGCGACGAGGTCACGGGCGCGGGGGACGCGCTCGGGCTCACCGGTCGAGTGAAGGACATCGATCAGATCACCGCGCTCGAGGGCGACTACTCCGAGGGCTCCGTCATCATCGGCGACCTCGCGTACGAGGTCGTCGACGGACTCATCGGGACACCGGTGAGTGTGCCGAGCGATCTGACGACGGCGATCGGGACGCTCTCGGGCGAAGAGCGCCCCGCCGAGCTCGACGCGCTCGCGAAGCTCTTTCTCGAGCGCCGCTGACGACGCGCGCTAGCGCTCTCGCGATGACAGGCGCGCGCGCATCTCGCTCGCCGCCTCGCTCGGCTCGACGGTGCAGACGCCGATCTGGCTGCCGAGCTCGAAGCCCGCGTCGCCTCCGGTGCGCGGCAGCAGATCGAAGAACGAGGGTCCGCGCTCATCGCCGACGGGCGGATCGCGCAAGAGCAGGTTGTAGTCGCTCGTGCCGCTCACCTCGAGCGCCGCGCGGATCACCCGAGGCAACAGCACCGCGAGCGCCGCGATCCCCTCGTCGTCGATCGCGCTGAACCGCGGCCAGCGCGGCGAGGCGAGGCGCACGTGGAATGCGCGCTCGGACGCGGGCGGACACCACGCCGAGAACGCGCCTTCGATCGCGACGGGCGCGCGCGCCTCGCGCTCGATCACGGCGCCCAGCGCGTTCGCGGGATCCTCCGCGCGACGCGCCCTTGTCGCTGCGCTCGGCGTCACCTCGGGGAGCGCGACGATCTGCGCGTGCGGATGAGGCTGCGAGCTCCCGGCCCGTCGGCCGCGGTTGCGGAAGAACACGACGGAGCGAGCCCGGGCTTCGAGCGCGCTGATGCGCTGCTGCGCAGCCGAGAGCACTTCCCGTGCGTGCTCGGGCGCGTAGCCAGCGAGATCGACGTCGTGCTCGCGGTGCTCGATCAGGACCTCGTGCGCGCCGCGCTCACCATCGATCAGCGGAAAGCGGTTGGCCACCACCCGCACCCGCCACGGCGCGCCGATCTCGAGCAGGCTCGCCTCGGTGTCCGCCTCGTGGCCGGGACAGAAGGGACATCGCGCGGTGGGCTGCGGCAGCCCCGCGGGCCGGCTCGCGCCGATCTTTCTGCGCCCCGGGGCCACGACCACTCGGAAGCCCGTCAACGGATCGACACGCGTCACCGACATCGCGCTGTACTTACTACACGACTCCATCGGGCACTCCACGTCGCACGAGGAAGGGGTCGTGAGGGGTTCCCTTTCTCCCCACGCTGGGCGACTCTCGTCGGACAACAAGGAGCTTCGTATGAACTGGACTCGAAACATCGGTGCGCGGGGCACGGTGGCGGTGGGTAGCTGCATGGTCCTCATGCTCGCGCTGAGCGGGTGCCCTGCCGATCCGACGATCGTCGATACGGCTCAGGGCCCCGATGGCGGCGGGAGCGACACCCCGGCGATGCCGTTGGACACCGGCGACTGCGCCACGAGCACCGAGACGGTCTGTGGCGACTCGCTCGACGACGACTGCGACGGCCTCGTCGACTGCGCGGACACCGACTGCGCGGCAGACGCTGCCTGCGCCGCGTGCACGCCCAGCGGTGACCTCGAGACCACGTGCGACGACGGCGTCGACGACGACTGCGACGGCACCATCGACTGCGTCGATCCGGACTGCGACGCGGCCACCGCGTGCGAGGCGTGCACCGACGCCGAGACGAGCTGCGACGACTCGGTCGACGACGACTGCGACGGCGCGGTCGACTGCGACGATCCGGAGTGCGTGAGCGCCACGAGCTGCGCGCTCTGCGCCGAGACGGAGACCGCGTGCGGCGATCGCCTCGACGAGGACTGCGATGGCCTCGTCGACTGCGCGGACTCGGACTGCGCGGATGACGCCGCGTGCAGCGCGTGCGCGGACGCCGAGACGATGTGCACCGACGGAGAAGACGACGACTGTGACGGCCTCACGGACTGCCGCGATCCCGAGTGCGTGCGCACGGCCGCCTGCGTCTGCACGCCGTCGGGCCGCGCCGAGCTGCTCTGCGGCAACGGCCAGGACGACGACTGCGACGGCACGATCGACTGCGCCGACGGCGACTGCCGAGGCAGCCGCCTCTGCACCAGCTGTGTCCCCAGCGGCGATCGCGAGACGAACTGCGAGGACGGCGTGGACGACGACTGCGACGGATCCGTCGACTGCGTCGATCGCGACTGCTTGCTGAGCGCGGCGTGCGGTCGCTGCGCCCTGCGCGAGAGCAACTGCGCCGATCGGCGCGACGACGACTGCGACGGCGCGACCGACTGCGACGACCGGGACTGCGCGCGCTCTCCGCTCTGCGAGGCGTGCACCCCGACCGGCAGCACCGAGTCCAACTGCACCGACCGGATCGATCAGGACTGCGACGGAACCGTGGACTGCGCCGACAGCGACTGCGCCTCGGCCCCGGCGTGCGCGGTCTGTGTGCCCAGCGCACCCAGCGAGCGGACGCTCTGCACCGGCGGGGTCGACGACGACTGCGACGGCGCGATCGACTGCGACGACCGCGACTGCGTGCTCTCGGCGGACTGCCGCCGCCCCGGCTGAGCCTCTCGATCGTCACTCGACGGCCCGCGTCCACGACCTCGTGGGCGCGGGCTTCGTCGTTCGGAGCGATGAACGCGCCGCGCGGTTGCCCTCGGTGGGCCGAGGGCGGCATGCTCCCGCGCCATGAGACACCTCGCGCTCCGAACGACCACGCTCCTCTCCCTGTGCCTCGCGCTCGTCGCGTGCGGCGGAAGCTGCCCCGAGCCCGCGACGACCAGCACGGCGAGCGCGCCGAGCGGCGGCGGTGAGCGCCCGATGCTGACGGCGGAGACGTCCGCGCCCGAGACGCTCGACGTCTCGCTCGACGAGCTCGGCGTGGTGGGCGGCAGCCCGCGCCTCGACGAGCGCCACGTCGCCAACGTCTTCGGCTGTACGGGCGAGAACCACTCGCCGCAGATCAGCTGGAGCGGCGCACCCGAAGGCACCCGCAGCTTCGTGCTCGAGGTCCACGATCCCGACGCGCCCACCGGCGTCGGCTTCTTCCACTGGATCGTGGTGGACTTGCCGACCGACACCACGTCGCTCCCCTTCGACGGCGCGAACGCGCTCCCCGAAGGCGCGATCGCGACGCGGACCGACTACGGCAGCGCGGGCTACGGCGGCCCGTGCCCCCCGCCGGGCGCGCCGCACCGCTACGTCTTCACGATCTATGCGGTCGACACCGATCACCTCGGCGTCGACGCGAACGCCTCGCCCGCCGTCGTGCGCTTCATGCTCGGCATGCACACGCTGGCGCTCGGCCGCGCGACCGCGACGTACGGCCGCGCGGCGGAGTGAGCGCCGTCAGATCTCCGTCAGCAGCCCCTCGAGCACGTCGTACGACTCGCCGGCGCCCTCGGCCATCCCGGTGCTCGCCACGTAGTCGCGCGTGGCCGCGTCGGGGAAGGCCATGACGATCCGCATCGTCGTCTTGCCGTTCGCCTCGGTGAACGTCGTGGTGACCACCGCCTCGCCCGGCGTCCCCTCCATCGCCTCCGTGTGCACCACCCGCTCGTCGCTCACCTCGCGGTAGGTACCGCTGAACGCGAACGCGAAGCCGTCGTGGGTCCGGTACGCGGTCCGGTAGCGACCGCCCACCCGCAGGTCGTTGTCGGCCTCGGTCACCACCGCGCGCTTGCCGCCGGACCAGCGCTTGATCAGCTCGGGCTCCCGCATCGCGCGCAGCACGAGCGCACGCGGCGCATCGAACACCCGCTCCATCACGATCTCGTTCGGCGCGCCCTCGATCATCTTCAGCGTCATCGCTTCTCCTTCTTGTTCTGCGTCTTGTTCTGCGTCTTGTGCTTGCTCTTGGTCTTGCTGGCGCGCCGCAGCGGCGTACGCGCGCTCTTCTGGGCCTCTTCGGCCTTCAGCGTCTCGAGGACGTCGTCGAGCGCGGCGTACGCCTCCTCCCAGATCGCGAGGTGCTCCTCGATCCAGGACGTCGCGCCCTTCAGCGCAGGCACCTCGAGGCGACAGGGCCGTCGCTGCGCGTCGCGGCCCCGCGAGATCAGCCCCGCGCCCTCGAGCACCTTGAGGTGCTTGGAGATCGCGGGCTGGCTCATCGCGAACGGCGCGGCGAGCTCGAGGACCGATGCCTCGCCCGAGCAGAGGCGCGCGAGGATCGCGCGGCGGGTGGGGTCGGCGAGGGCGGCGAAGGTGGTGTCGAGCTGTGCGGGTGTCATCGATAACCTGTCCAGCATATAACCGAAAGGTTATGTGCGCGCAAGTGTCGCGCGCCGCGCACCCCTGGCCTGTGCGTGCTGGGTGCTACGATCGCCCGCCGTGCTGGTCCCCGTGCTCTTCGCCCTGACCGCGCTCGCCTACGCGACCGCGAGCGGGCTCTACATCGCCTTCCTCACCCGAGGGGTGGATGGCCTGGCGCGCGCGGCGACCGGGACCCTGCTCGGCGCCGTGGTCGCGCACGTCGTGTTCTTGGTGCTCGACGCGATGCGCACGGCGTTCGCGTTCGACATCCACCAGAGCCTCGCGATCGGCTCGCTGGTGCTCACGCTGGCGTTCCTGATCACCGCGATGATCTCCACCCGGCAGGGCAAGCCGCGCATCCAGGTGCTCGGCGCGTTCGTCACCCCGATCACGCTGCTCTTCTTCTTGGGCGCAGGTCTGCACCGCAGCGTCACGTCGGTGCCCGAGAACGTGCGCTCGATGCTCCTGCCGGTGCACGTGATCGTGAACGTGCTCGGGGTCGTCGCGTTCGCGCTCGCGTTCGGCTTCTCGATCGCCTACTTGCTTCAGGAGCGCCAGCTGCGATCCAAGCAGCTCGGTGGGATCTTCCAGCGCCTGCCGCCGCTGGACGTGCTCGACTCACTGGGCTTCCGCTTCATCGCGCTGGGCTTTCCGCTCTTCACCCTCGGCGTGGTGAGCGGCGCGCTCTGGGCGGTGCGGCTCGATCCCGACGCGCCCGTGCTCAGCCCCTCGCAGCTGCTCGGGCTCTGCGCCTGGGTGATGTTCGCCGCGGTGCTCCTGCTCCGGGTGGTCGCGGGCTGGCGAGGTCGCCGCGCGGCCTACGGCACGATGCTCGGCTTTCTGTGCACCTGCTTGTTGCTCTTGGGCTACGTGCTCCGTGACGGAGGCGCGTCCTGATGGCGGAGCTCTTCGTCCTCGGCCTCTCGCACCACAGCTCGCCGGTCGAGCTGCGGGAGAAGCTCGCGGTGCCAGGCGATCAGCTCGCGGCCTCGGTGAAGCGGCTCACGGAGGTCGCGGGCCTGAGCGAGGCGCTCATGGTGTCGACCTGCAACCGGGTGGAGGTCTACGGCTTCGCGGAGGAGGGCGCGGCCAAGCGCGCGCGCAGCTTCCTCGAAGAGCGCACCGGTCCGGGCACGCTCGCGCCGCACGTCTACGAGCGCCACGGCAACGACGCCGTGCGCCATGCGTTCCGCGTCGCCTCGAGCCTGGACTCGATGGTGGTCGGCGAGCCGCAGATCCTCGGGCAGGTGAAGGACGCCTACGCCGCCGCGAGCGAAGCCGGCGTGCTCGGCACCCTGCTCGATCGCGCGTTCACCAAGGCGTTCGCGGTCGCCAAGCGGGTGCGCAACGAGACCGGCATCGCGGCCGGCGCGGTCTCCGTCAGCTCGATCGCGTGCGATCTCGCCCTGCAGATCTTCGGCGACCTGAAGGGCCGCCGGGTGCTCTTGGTCGGCGCCGGCAAGATGGGCGAGAGCGCTGCCAAGCACCTCGCCAAGCAGGGCGCGAAGCTCTTCGTCCTCAACCGATCGCGCGAGCGCGCCGTCGAGCTCGCGGCCGCGTGCGGCGGCGAGCCCCGGAGCTTGAGCGAGCTCGCCTCCGAGCTGGTGCTCTGCGACGTCGCCATCGCCTCGACCGCGAGCGACCGCTTCGTGATCACCCACGAGGCGATGAAAGAGGTCGCCAAGGCCCGCAAGTACCGGCCGCTCTTCCTCATCGACATCGCCGTGCCCCGCAACGTCGATCCCCGGGTCGGCGAGATGGAGGGCACGTTCGTCTACGACGTCGACGATCTCTCCAAGGTGGCGCAGCAGAACATCGCGCTGCGCAAGCGCGAGGCGGACGCGGCGGAGCGCATCGTCGAGGACGAGGTCCGCGCGTTCTCCGACTGGCGCAAGCAGCAAGATCTCAAGCCGCTGATCGTCGGTCTCAGGCAGCACGTGCGCTCGGTGCTCGCGGCCGAGCTGGACCGCACGATGCCGCGTCTCAGCGGCGGCGAGCAGGATCGGGCCGCGCTCGATCGGATGCTGGACGCCGCCACCAACAAGCTCTTGCACGGTCCGCTCACCGCGCTGAAGGCGGCGGGCGAGCGGGGCGACGCCGCCACGCTCGAGACCGTGAAGGCGCTCTTCCCCGAGGCGCTCCGCAGCCTGGACGCACCGCGCGGCGATGCACCGCGCACTGACGCGGGGCCGGTCATCGCCCCGAGCCCCCGAAAGGTCCCTTCGACGTGAGCCGCATCGTCCGCATCGCCACCCGCAAGAGCCCGCTCGCGCTGGCGCAGACCCGGCACGTCGGTGAGAGGATCCGCGCCCACGCGCCCGACGTGGTGATCGAGGAAGTGCACCTGATGACCGAGGGCGATCGGGTGCTCGACGTCCCCTTGGCCAAGGTGGGCGGCAAGGGGCTCTTCGTCACCGAGGTCGAGCGCGCGCTCGTCGAGGGCCGCGCCGACATCGCGGTGCACTCGCTCAAGGACGTCCCCGAGAAGCTCGCCGACGGGATGATCCTGGCGTGCATCCCCGAGCGAGAAGATCCCCGCGACGTGCTCGTGACCCGCGACGGAGAGGGGCTCTTCGATTTGCGCGCGGGCTCGGCGCTCGGCACCAGCTCGCTGCGCCGCGCGGTGCAGCTGCATCGCGAGCGCCCCGATCTCGCGCTCGGCGTCCTGCGCGGCAACGTCGGTACCCGTCTTCGCAAGCTGGATGAGGGCGAGGTCGACGCGGCGGTGCTGGCGTACGCGGGGCTCAAGCGCTTGGGGCTCGATCGAGAGCGCAAGATCCACGTGCTGCCCATCGAGCAGTCGATCCCCGCGGTCGGCCAGGGCGCGCTCGCGATCGAGGCGCGCGCCAGTGACGAAGCGACGCTCGCGCTGCTGAGGCCGCTCGAGCACCGCACCAGCCGGGTGGCGGTCGAGGCCGAGCGCGCGTTCCTCCAGCACCTCGGCGGCAGCTGCACCACGCCGGTCGCCGCGCACGCGCGCTTCGTCGACGGGCGCCTCCGGATGGACGCGATGGTCGGCGCGATCGACGGCAGCGAGCTGATGCGCAGCTCGGTGGATCAGCCGCTGTCTCCCGAGAGCAAGGACGCGATCGAACGCGCGCGCGCGATGGGCATCGACGCCGCCGCCCGCCTCTTGAGCGAGGGCGCCCGCACCTTGGTCGACGCCGCGCGCTCGACGTCCGACCCCTACGCCGCCGGCCTCTACAGCCGCTGATGGGCGCGGGGGTGCAGCGCGCGCTCGCTCTCTCGCTCCTGGGATGGACGGCGCTCGCGGGCTGCGTGGAGTCGCGTCCGGCACCGCTGACGCGTACCTACCTCGTGTCGGTGATCGAGCCGTGCGCTTGGCCCTTCGAAGGCTTCGACCTCGACCGGCGGGTGAGCACGGGCGCGTCCAGTGCGTGCTTCGACCGCGAAGACACGACGTCGCCGTCGGGCAGGCCAGGTATCGACAACACGTTGGGCTGGGTGGGCTGCGCCAGCGCGCCGCCGCGTGACGTGCTGATCGCGCCCTACCTCGAGCAGATCGCTGCTGGCGAGTACCTGCTGCTGGTCGAGGTCAGCGACATCGACAGCTTCGATTCCGACGCGCATGTCGACGTCCGGGTATTCGGGGGCCGTGCGAACGGGGCGGTCCTGCTCGAGGACGGGATGGCGATCGCGGGGCAGACGTTCGGGCAAGTAGGCGACGACCTTTCGCTCACGACGGGCGACATCGTAGGTGGCGTGGTCAGGGTCGCGGGCGTGGTCTTCCCGCTGACGGCCACTTACGCGGACGGGACCGCTACCTTCACGCTGCTCGATGCGCAGCTGCGCGCGTCCATCGCCGACGATGCGCTCCTCGACGGCGAAGTAGGCGGCCGCGTCGCGATCGATGAGCTCATCGCGATCGAGCCGAGCGTGGCCGACTGGATCTACGACCTCGCCGATCTGGATCCCGATCCGGTCGACCCAACGGTCTGCCACGGGGCCTCGTACGCGCTCGGCTTCGCCGCCGTGCAGGCGAACCCGGAGGCCGAGTGATGCGGGCGCATCCATCGCTCGTGCTCTCGCTCGCTCTGCTCGCGCTGCCCGCCTGCGACAACCCGCTCGGCGGTCGCGACTGCGGGACGCGCGCCTGCGAGCTCGCCGATGCAGGGAGCGACGTGCCGCGGCGGGACGCGGCCGTCGCCGATGGGGGCGCGGACGACGCGGGACCGATTGATGGCGGCGCGGTTCCCGACGCAGGGATGCCTGATGCGGGACCTCCGCCGCCCACCGGCCGCGTCCTCTATCCCACCTCACGCTTGCATTCGCCGATCACGAGCGACGTCGCCGAGGGCCTTCTGGCGATCGCGTCCACCGCGGGGCGCGACGACCACGTGCTCTCGCGCGTCGGCGACTCGATCACCGTGAGCACCTCGTTCCTCAACTGCTTCGCCGGCAGCAACGTGATGCTCGACGGCCGCACCGAGCTCGCGCCCACCATCGCGCACTTCAACGCGGGCAGCGTCGCGGGGGCCAACCCATTCACCCGGGTGAGCCAGGCGGCGACCGTCGGCTGGTCCGCATCGGCTGCGCTCGCGGGCTCACCCGCGCCGATCGATCAGGAGATCGCATCCGCGCACCCGGGCTACGCGAGCTTGATGTTCGGCACCAACGACGTGGGCTTCCGCGCCCCCGACGCGTTCGCGGGCAACATGCTCGATCTGACGGATCGACTGATCGCCGCGGGCGCGATCCCCGTGCTCTCCAGCATTCCCCCACGCGGCGACAGCGCGAGCGCCGATGCGCGCGTGCCGCTCTTCTCCGCGATCGCGCGCGGCATCGCCCAAGGCCGCGGCGTGCCCTTCGTCGACTTCCACCAGGCGCTCCTCCCGCTGCCCAACTTCGGCCTCGGCGGCGATGATCTGCACCCCAACGTGTACTCGGGTGGCGGCTGCGTGTTCACCGCCGCGGGCCTCGGCTACGGCTACGACCAGCGTAACCTCTTGGTGATCACCGCGCTCGATCGCGCGCGGCGCGTCGTGGCGGGGGAAGGGCCGCCCGATGGCGCCGCAGCGCGCATGGTCGGCGACGGCAGCGCGGCCTCGCCCTTCGAGATCACCGGCGACGTGTTCACCGATCTGCGCGACACCGCGGCCATCGGCGCTTCGAGCTTCTCCACCTACCCCGCGTGCAGCACCGCGAACGAGGGCGGCCCCGAGGTGCTCTACCGGCTGGTGCTCGATCGCGCGGCGACGATCCACGCGTGGGTCTTCGATCGCGGCACCACCGACGTGGACGTGCACCTGCTCGATGCCCGCGGGACGCCCGACGGATGCTTGATGCGCAACGACGTCGAGGTCGCCTACGCCGCAACGCCGGGCACCTACACCTTGTCGGTCGACAGCTACGTCGACGGCGCAGGCGCGGTCCGCGCGGGCGAGTACTTGCTCGTCGTCCTCCTCGAGTAGCGCTGCGTCGCGCAGCGCGGTCTCGTCGCCGCTAGGTCCGTACCACCTGGGAGGAGGAGCGCTCGGGATTCGCCAGCGCATCGAGCGACGGAAGAGAAACGCGTCCTTACCGCCTTGGCCGTTGGATTGGTGAGAACCCCTTCATGAACCCTGTGAGGTGGGCGCCGGTTTCACTCGCTTCAGGCTCCCCAGTGAAAGTAGCTGGGTCTGCACACCACGAGCGGGACTGACTCCCGAGATGAAGGATGTTCAGGATTCTCACCGATACCAGGATCGAACCACGCAGAGGGACGCGAGGCCTGATGCTGGGGAAGTGCGAGCCGCGCGTCAAGCACGCTCGCCGGTTCATCCCCACTTCGTCTCGTAGCTCACTCGTGACTCGACGAAGCGGTCCTGCTCTTCCGCGCTCATCGGCGCGATCTGGGCGCGGGCGGTCGCGTACGCGCGCCAGTGTTGCCGCGCCATCTCGACGATCTGCGCCTTGCTCACCCGGTGGCGCTGACGCTCGAGCGCGAGCTTGCTCGCCACCGTCGCTTCGTCGGCGATCATGTCCGGCGCCATCGCGAAGTACGTGTAGACGAGGTTGTCCGGGGAGACCGAGTTCACCGCCTGGCAGTGGGTGCACTTCACCGACTCGGCCTGGTGGAACACCGTTCGGTTCGTCAGCGCCGCGCCGCACTTGGTGCAGCTCTTCGGCGCGTGCATCAGCGGCTGGGCCCGCGCCCAGATCGAACGCACCAGCTTGCCGTTCCAGCCCACCCGCCAGTGCTCGAAGTGATCCTCCATCCACTCGGAGGTCTGGTTCATCAGCCGCTCGGCCTCGCCCATCACGTGCAGCGCGCCCACCACGTTCTGGGTGTACACGTCGCCGAGCTTGGTCCGCAGATCCTTCACCCGGATCTCGATCGCGTTCATCGCGTTGCCGAACGTGATCGGATCGAGGCTGGGATCCTGGAGCAGGCCGGCGAAGCCCGCGTCCGACTCGGTGATGATCGCCTGGTAGCGCTCGGTGGTCTTGGCGACGAAGGACTTCCAGCGGCTCAGGGTGTCGTCGGTCATCGAATCCTCGCGATCATCCGTTCATGGGACTGCGGCAGTAGCGGCAGAGGAAATCGAGCTCGGCCTGTTGGGGCGCGCCGCACGCGCGGCACTCGTAGACCCGCGTCGCGTCGAACTTCACGTTCGCCCAGGGCGTGAGCTTCGCGGTGGAGGTCGCATTCGCGAACACGCTGCCGACGCTCGCCGCCACGGCGTTCTGCGGCGGGCACACGTTGCTCGCGTGCGCGGTGCACACGTCGTCGACCACGCGTGAGAGGCGCGCGCGCAAGTGGCCGATGCGCTGCCCCACCTGGCCGACCTCGGTGCCGATCATGCCGGCCGCGCCGACCGGGATCGGCTGCACGATGCGATCGAGCTCGGCGCTCGCTTGCTTCGTGAGCCCCTCCGCGGCGCGGCGCACCTCGTTCATGCTGGCGCCCTTGCTCTGCCCCGCGCGCTGCGCGTCCTCGAGGCGTTTGAGCGGCGGGTCGTGCTCCTGGCCGTACTGCGCGAGCACTTTGTCCCACTCGTGGTTGCCCCCGAACGGACAGCGCTGCGCCTCGCCGAGCATGTAGCGCACGTGGCCCTCGAGGTGTTGCTCGAGCGCGTGCAGCTGGGTCTGAAGTTGAGCGAGCTGACTGGGATCCACGTTCGATCCTCGACGCGCGCGATCAGAACTGCAGGTCTTGGTCGGCCTTCGGCGCGGCGTAGCGCGCGGCCCACTGCTCCTGCAGCGTGTTCATCTCCATCATCTTCTGGGGGTCGCTCATCATGCGGCCCATCCAGTACTGGCTCATGTTCGACCAATCGAGCGCGCTGATCCCGAACTGCTGCTGCAGCATCGCGTTCACGTCCTTGCCCGACTGCGACCACGCGCGCTGCGCGCCGCCGATCTCGTTGTACTTGTCCCAGCTGACCGGCTCGCCGCCCGCGACGCCCTGCGCCTGACCGGTCGCGCCGGTGGCCGCGAGCGAGCCGGCGCCCGCCGCGCCCGCCGCGCCGAACTGACCCGCGCCCGCGCCGCCGAACGCTTGGCCGTAGATGGTGGTGAGCGCGAACGTGGTGTCGTCGCGCATGCGCGCGTTCCATCCGGCGGCGACGCGATCGTACTTCGCGCGGTCCATCCCGTTCTGCATCAAGAGCTGGTCGAACTGATCCTGCGGCAGGTTCTGCGCGGCCTTCGCGCAGAGCTGCGCGTACTGCTCGATCGTCACGCCCTCGATGGGCGCGGTCAGCGCGGGGTTGGCGGCGGTCGCGGCGGCGACCTTCTGCGCGTGCTGCTGCTGCGCGTTCACCATGGTCGACTGGATGAACGCGTTCTGCGTCGCCATGTCGACGCCGGGCTGGTAGCCAGGCGGCACCGCGCCACCGGTGCCGGGCGTCCCGTACGCGCCCGCGGCGTTCTGGTTCGCCATGTTCATCGCGTGCGCTTGCATGCCCGCGTTGTTGCCGCTGTTGGCCATCGCTGCGAGGCGGTGCGCGTCGGTGTTGAGGCGCGCGAGCCTCCCCAAGCCGAACATCCGGAGAAACATGTTCACGATCCGCATCACGAAGCTCATGGCCTCAGCTCCTTCTGGACGCGCGGTTCCGAACGCGCGAACGGGGCGACGCTATCACCCACGAACGCGAAGGTCACCCGGGGTCACGCGCGCGGCCGCCCTCCGTGCACAGTCACACCGACGCTGTGCGCGCGGCTCGCGCTTCGCCCCGCATCACACGAGCGGGATCCACGCCGTCGCTGCGGCGACGAGCGTGCCGAGCGCGATCACCTGCGCGCGCCTCCGCAACAGATCCACCAGGCGCGCGATCTCTCCTTCACCCAGGAGCTGCGCGCGCTGCACCGCGAGCGCGCGGTAGCCGAGCGCGCGATCGGAACGGACCACGACGCGCGGCGCGCGGCTCGGGGGCTCGAGCTCGATCGGCTCTCCGTCGTCGAGCACGTAGCCGTGGGGCGTGCGGCGGGCGTGGCGCGCGCCCCGCAAGAGGCGCAGCCGCGCCAGCGTCGCGAACAACGCGAGCGAGCCCGCGCCCGCCAAGAAGAGGCCCACCAGCCAAATGCCCATGCGGTGCGGCGCGACCGTCACCGTCCGGTGCGTGGTGCGCAGGTGCGGCGCCGAGCGATCGACCTCGATCGGCGTCGTCTCGCTCACCGACGCCACCTCGCGCGAGGGCGCCCGCGAGAGCGCGGTCGGCACCGGTCCTTCGCCGAGCGTCGCGCTGCGCGACTCGGCCTGGACCAGCTCGATCACCGCGCGCTCGATGCGGTCGCGCGCCGGGAACGAGAGGATCGCGAGCAGCGCGATCGCGAGCCACGCCACGCGCGCCGGGCCCGCGCCCAGCTCGACCGCGCGCGCGCTCGACGTCGAGGTCAGCGCGCGCGTCACGATCGCGCCGAGGCCCGCTGCGATCGCGAGCCCGACGAGCAACGTCACCGGCACGCCGCCGGTGAGCGCGATCGTCGCGAGCGTCATCGCGAGCGCGCCGGTCGCGCCGATGCCCACCGCCGCGAAGGGCAGATCACCGTCGGTGCGCGCGCAGAGGAGCAACAGCAGCGAGCCCGTGACGAGCGCGGCGACGGGCCCGAGCCACGAGCCGCTCGCGAAGAGCACGGCCGGCGCGGCGCACACGATCCACCCGATCGAGGTGAGGAGCAGCGCCGGGGCCCGGTGCCGCCGAGGACGACCGCTCGCGATGACGCCGCGCTGCGCGCTCACCGCTCGACCCTACCACGGCATCGAGCGCTTTCGGCCGCTCGGCGCGGCGGCTACCATCGCCTCGATGTCCTTCCGTGTCGTCTCGCTCGCCCTTCCGCTCCTCTTTCTCTTCCCGTCCGGCTGCGACTGCGGCGGTCCGATGCGCGAGGGCTGCACCAACTCGACCGACTGCGCGGGCGGCCTGGTGTGTGTCGACGGGATGTGCGAGGCGCCCTTCGATGGCGGCGGGGTCGACGGCGGGGTGCCGCGCACCGACGGCGGCGTCGATGCCGGGATGAGCTGCGAGAGCGCGACGCTGTGCGGCACGCCGGCGGTGTGCTGCGACGTCGGCGACGAGTGCGTCGAGGGCGCGTGCTTGCCCGCGTGCGCGAGCGGCGTGCGCTGCGGCGCGGACCTTTCGACGTGCTGCGGCGCCGGTCAGGTGTGCATCGGCGCGTGCGAGGATCCGCGCGGCGAGTGCGAGGACAGCTTCGACTGCGAGGCAGGCGAGTTCTGCGAGCCGACGCTCGGCCGCTGCTTGCCGCAATTCGATCCGGTCACCTGCCGCACCACGCCAGTCTTCGGTCCCTTCGAGGTCACCGAAGAGTGGAGCGTGACCACGGCGACCGAGCGCCCCGACTGCATGCACGGCATCTCGTCTCCCGTCGTCGTCGATCTCGACGGGGATCGCATCCCCGAGATCATCGCGAACTTCAGCTGCGACTCGGACTACGAGATCGGGATCGTCCGCGCGTTCCGGGGCGACACGGGCGCGCCCGTCTGGTCGATGGTGGACCCTCTCTACGAGACCAACGGTCGCACCTCGATCGCTGCGGGCGACCTCGACGGCGACGGGCTGCCGGAGATCATCGCGGTCGGTCGTCCCAGCCACCCGCGGGTCTACGCGTTCCGGCCCGACGGCACGCTGCTCTGGCAGAGCACGCGCCCCGGCGGCGCCGCGTACAACATGACGGGCTTCACCAACGGCGCACCCGCGATCGCGGACCTCGACGAGGACGGCTCGCCCGAGATCATCCTCGGCGCCGTCGTGCTGGACGCCAGCGGCGTGCTGGTGTGGGAGCGCGATGGCTTCGGCCGAGAGGGCACCAACTCGACGTACGCCGGGGGCATCGCGGCGATCGCCGATCTCGACA
>CAYZQM010000100.1:0-5261 GCA_964480175.1 uncultured Sandaracinaceae bacterium | reverse complement strand
GTGATCACCGGACGACGGGCCTACCGCGCCGACGGCACCGAGATGTGGCTCTCGACCGCGCCCGATGGCTATCCCGCGATCGCCCAGTTCGACGCCGACCCGCAGCCCGAGGTGGTGCTCATCGCGAGCGGCAACCTGTACCTACTCGACGGGCTCACGGGCGCGATCGAGTGGGGCCCGATCGCCCAGCCGGGCGGTGGCATCGGCGGCCCGCCCACCGTCGCCGACTTCGACGGAGACGGCATGCCGGAGATCGGCGTAGCCGGCGCGCGCAGCTACTCGGTCTACGACCCGGACGGCGGGAGCGACGTGCTCTGGTCGATGACCACGCAAGACACGTCGAGCAACACCACGGGCTCGAGCGTCTTTGACTTCGAGGGCGACGGCCGCAACGAGGTGATCTACGGCGACGAGTGCTTCATCCGGGTCTACCGGGGCACCACGGGCGAGGTGCAGCTCACGATCCCGTCGAGCAGCGCGACGATCCACGAGTACCCGCTGGTCGCCGACGTCGACGGCGACGGCAACAGCGAGATCGTGATCGTGGCGAACAACCGCACCAACCCCTGCAGCTCCGTCGCCGGCTACACCGGACTCCGGCGCGGCATCTTCGTCTACGGCGACGCGCGCGATCAGTGGATGCGCACCCGACGCATCTGGAACCAGCACACCTACCACGTGACCAACGTCGGGCCGGGCGGTGAGATCCCGATGGTCGAGGTCGACAGCTACTCCAGCGCGGGCCCAAACAGCTACCGGCAGAACGTGCAAGGCGAGGGCGTCTACAACGCGCCCGACCTCGACATCGTCGGCCTCGAGGTCGGTCTCGATCGCTGCCCCAGCATGGCGACGCTGCGCGCGCGCGTCGCGAACGTCGGCGCGCTCGGCGTCCCCGCGGGCGTGAGCGTCGCGTTCTACGCGGGTACGCCGTCGATGCGCGGTGCGCTGCTCGGCACGACGAGCACGACCGTTCCGCTGCTGCCCGGCGCGAGCACGCTCGTCACGCTCGAGGTCGCGCTGATGGGCGATCCGCCCTACGCGTTCGTCGCGGTGGTCGACGACGACGGAACCGGCGTGGGCAGCGTCACCGAGTGCATCGAGGACAACGGCGAGGCCGCGATCGACGGCCTCGACTGTGCCTTGGTATTCTGAGGCCCTCGTGTTCTGAGGCCTTGGTGTTCTGAGGCGGTCTCCTCGTCTACGACTCGGGGCGTGTGCAGGCTCACCCGCGGTGCATCGCGTCGCACCGGTTCGCCGCTAGCCTCGCGGAATGAACTGCCGTCGCTTCGCGCTCGCCGCGCTCACCCTCTCGCTCGCCATCCCCGCCTGCACCGTCGAGACGCCGGGTCCCGATGCCGGTCGACACGACGGAGGCGCGTGCGCCGTCGATGGCTTGAGCTGCGTGGGCAACGAGGTCGTGAGCTGCGCGGCCGGCGTGATCACCCCCGTGACCACGTGCGTCGCGCCCGAGGTCTGCGCGCCCGGCCTCGGCTGCGCGACCTGCGTGCCCGGCTACGCGACCTGCGAGGGCGGCGACGTGTTGCGCTGCCGCGCCGACGGCACCGGCTACGACTACGAGAGCACCTGTCCCGAGGGGGAGGTCTGCTACGCGGGCGGCGCGACCTCGGGCTGCGGCAACGCGTGCGACTTGGCGGCGGAGAACCGATCCAACCTCGGCTGCGAGTACTGGGCCGTCGACCTCGACAACGAGTACGCCAACACGATCCTCGGCGAGAACGACGCGGCCGGCGCGCAGTTCGCGGTGGTGCTGGCCAACCCGAGCGACAGCGCCGCGCGCGTGACGGTCGAGGTGAACGACGCTCCGCTCGGCGCGCCCCTCGCGCTGCGCGAGGTCTTCACCGGCGTGGTGCGAGCGCGCGCGACGCTGCAGATCGATCTGCCCAAGCGCGAGGTCGACGGCTCGACGCCCGCGGGCCACTCGGACGGTCCCGGCACGTTCGTGAGCAGCAACGCGTACCGCGTGACCACCGACTTCCCCGTCGTCGCCTACCAGTTCAACCCGATCATCCAGCAGTTCTCCAACGACGCGTCGCTCCTCATCGCCGAGGCGGGCCTCGACACGCATTATCGCGTGCTGGGCTGGCCCACCGCGAACCCGATCGCGCCGTTCCCGATGCCCGGTCTGCCCGATCACTCGTTCGTCACCATCGTCGGCACCGAGGCCGGCACGACCGTGACCGTGACGCTCGGCGGCGCGATCGTGGCGGGCGGCAGCGTGCCCGCGACCGCCGCGGGCGGCACCGTTACCGCGACGCTCGGTCCCTTCGACGTCCTCAACCTCGAGAGCGACGGCATCCCCGGCGACCTCACCGGCACCGTCGTCACCTCGAGCGCGCCCGTCGCGGTCTTCTCCGGTGGCGAGCGAGGCATCGCGCCGATCGACATGGATCGCATCCCGCTGCCTCCGGACGGCGAGCCCGAGGACATCTGCTGCACCGATCACCTCGAGGAGCAGGTCTTCCCCACCTCGTCGTGGGGCACGCAGTTCGTCCTCACCCACTCCCCGGTGCGCTCCAACACCAGCTGGGTCGAGCCCGACATCTACCGGATCATGGCGGACCGCGAGCCCACCACGATCACCACGAACCTCACCGGCGAGGACGCGTCGTTCACCCTCGCGCCCGGCGCGTGGCGCGAGTTCTACGCGCAGCGCTCGTTCGTGCTGAGCGCCGATCACCCGGTGTCGATCGAGCAGATCTTGGTGAGCCAGCAGTTCTTGCCGAGCTGGCGGCCGGGCGCGGGCGGCGATCCGACGATGACGCTCTTTCCGCCCTACGAGCAGTTCCGCGAGCGCTACGTCTTCCTCACCCCGACGACGTTCACCGAGGACTACATCGTCGTCGCGCTGCCCGAGGGCGCGAGCGTGATCATCGACGGCTTCGACGTGCAGGGCGACGAGTTCCAGACCCGGTGCACCTACGCGGACGCGGGCGCCATCGAGGGGGTGAACTACATCGCCGCGACCTGCCGGGTCGAGGACGGCTCGCACGAGCTGCGCTCCGATCAGCCCGTCGGACTCATGGTCTACGGCTACTACAACGTCGGCAGCTACGGCTACGCGGCGGGCACGGATCTGGAGCGAATCAACGTGTTCTGACGGCCCCGAAGAGGGTCGAAATCGCGGGCAATTCGCGGAGAAATATCCGCGTAAAAACAGCTAGTTAGACGACACTGGCGAGGTCGATTTCATGTCAGTCGGAGGCGCGCTCTCGCGTCCTTCGAGAGACATGATGAATCCCAGCCACCTCCGAATCCTCACCCTCGTCTCCACCCTCGTTCTGCCCGTCATTCCGTTCGCCGGCTTCGCCATCGGTCCGGCCGTGCCGGGCTCGCTCGGCATCGCGCCCGATCTGCACGCCGAGGAGGTCACGTTCGAGCCCGGCGCTGCCGCTCGCGGCACCATCGTCGTCGAGATGCGAGGTCTCCGCTCCGATCGCGGTCACGTGCTCGGCGCGCTCTTCGACTCGGCCTCCAGCTGGGGGATCGAAGGACGTCAGATCGCGGTGTGCCGCGCGCGCATCGTGCGCCGTCGCGCGTTCTGTCCGCTCGAGGATCTCGAGTCCGGCTCGTACGGCTTCGCGTTCATGCACGACGAGAACGACAACGAGCGGATGGACACGAACTTCCTGGGTCTGCCGGAAGAGGGCTTCGGCTTCTCGAACGACGCACCGGTCAGCTTCGGTCCTCCGAGCTTCGACGCGGTGCGCTTCCGCCACGACGGAGAGATCACCGAGCTCACGGTGCAGACCCGCTACGGGATCTGAGCTCCGCGTCGTCGTGGCTCAGACGACGCGATCGGCGGCGGTGACGCGCACCACCTCGTCGATCGTGGTCACGCCCAGCTTCACCTTCGCGAGGCCCGCCATGCGCAGCGTGGAGACGCCCTGCCGGATCATCTCGGTCTTGATCTCCGCCGTCGATCCGCCCTGGAGCACCTGCTCCTTGAGGCGATCGGTGAAGGGCATGACCTCGTAGAGCGCGACGCGGCCGCGGTAGCCGGTGTTGTTGCACTCGCGGCAGCCCGCGCCCTTCATCGCCTTGATGCCCGCGTTGACCTCGGCCTCCGAGAAGCCCGCCGTGAGCAGGCCCTGCTTGTCGACGGCGAGCTCTTGCTTGCACGCCTCACAGATCTTGCGCGCGAGGCGCTGCGCCAGGACGAGGTTCACCGACGCGGTCACGAGGAAGGGCTCGACGCCCATGTTCAACAGGCGCGAGACGGTGCTCGGCGCGTCGTTGGTGTGCAGCGTCGAGAGCACGAGATGGCCCGTGAGCGCGGCTTTGACCGCGATCTCGGCGGTCTCGAAGTCCCGGATCTCGCCGACCATGATGATGTCCGGGTCCTGCCGCAAGAAGGAGCGCAGCGAGGCGGCGAAGTTGAGGCCGATGTCCTCGTGCATCTGCACCTGGTTGATGCCCATCAGGTTGTACTCGACGGGATCTTCGGCGGTGGAGATGTTGGTGTCGGGCTGGTTCAGATCCGAGAGCGCGGAGTAGAGCGTCGTCGTCTTGCCCGAGCCGGTGGGGCCGGTGACCAGCACCATCCCGTAGGGCTGGCTGATCGCCCACTGGAAGTCCGCAAGCGGCTTGGGATCGAAGCCCAGCTTGGTCATGTCGAGCTGGAGGTTCGACTTGTCGAGGAGGCGCATGACGATCTTCTCGCCCCAGATCGTCGGGAGGCAGGAGACGCGGAAGTCCATCTCCTTGCCCTTGCCGAGCTTGAGCTTGATGCGTCCGTCCTGGGGCAGGCGGCGCTCGGCGATGTCGAGCGCGCTCATGATCTTGATGCGCGAGGCGATCGCCGCCTTGAGCTTCAAGGGCGGGGTCATCTCCTCGATGAGGACGCCGTCCACCCGGTAGCGCACCCGGAGCTTGCGCTCGTAGGGCTCGATGTGGATGTCGGAGGCGCGCCGCTTGATCGCGTTGAGCAGGATCGCGTTGCAGAGGCGGATGACGGGCGCGTCTGCGGCGCCGCGCTCGAGGTCTCCGATCGCGACCTCGTCGTCGTACTCCGCGACCTCGATCTCGCCCTCGTCGAAGCCCTCCATGATGGCGTCGTACGAGATCTCGGGCGCCGCGTAGGTGCGCTCGATGGCCTTCTGGATCGCGCCTTCGGATGCGACGTCGTAGGCGTTGGCCCCGAGGTTGTAGCCGCGCTCGATGGCGCCGGCGATCGCAGTCTCGGATGCGACGACGGGCTCGACGTTGTAGCCGGTGAGGAACTTGATGTCGTCGATCGCGTG
>CAYZQM010000099.1:0-21336 GCA_964480175.1 uncultured Sandaracinaceae bacterium | reverse complement strand
ATGGACGCGGTCGGCAACAGCGCGACCGACACCACGGTCTTCGTGGTCGACACCGAGACCACGGTCAGCATCGTGCGGCCCGAGGACGAGGGCACGGTCGGTGGCCCGCGCCCGACGTACACCGGCACCGGTGAGCCCGGCGCGGTGATCACGCTCTCGGTCGACGGCACCGAGATCGGCACGACGGTGGTGGGCGACGACGGGCGCTGGTCGTTCGCGCAGCCGACGGATCTGACCGAGGGCGATCACACGCTGACGGCCTCGGCGGTCGACACCGTGGGCAACACGGCGACGATCACCCACGACTTCGCCTACGACCGCAGCGTGCTCGACTCCGACGGCGACGGCATCCCCGACTCCGTCGAGTGTCCCGTCGCGGGCAGCTGCCCCGACACCGACATGGACGGCAACGAGGACTACCTCGATCCGGACGACGACGGCGATGGCGTTCCCACCGCGATCGAGTGTGCCGGCGGGATGGACTGCGACGACACCGACATGGACGGCACGCCGGACTACCTCGATCCGGACGACGACGGCGATGGCCGCCCGACCCGCGACGAGCGCCCGGGCGACGTCTCGGTCGACACCGACGGCGACGGCCGGCCGGACTACCTCGATCCGGACGACGACGGCGATGGCCTGCCCACCAGCGAGGAGTGCAGCGCGACGCCGTGCCGCGACACCGACATGGACGGCACGCCCGACTTCCTCGACGCGGACGACGACGGCGACGGCATCCTCACCGCGCGCGAGATCGCCGATGGCGCGGCGCTCGGCGAGGGTGGCGACGACGTCGACGGCGACGGCCTGCCCAACTGGCTCGACACCAACTCCGACGGTGACGAGGTCGACGACCGCACCGAGGGCATCATCGACAGCACGGGCGACGGCCGCCCCGACTACCTCGATCCGAACTACCCCTCCGAGCGTCCCGACGCGGGCATGGATCCCGACGCGGGCATCGACGGCGGCGGCGTGGATGTCGGCGTGATCGATGGTGGCGAGGGCGACGGCGGTGGCACGGGTGCGGACGCGGGTGTGAGCACGGGCGGCGGCCTCTCGGGCGGCGCCTGCGGCTGCAGCGCGGCGGGCACCGGCGCACGTCACCCTGGCCTCGTCGTGATGGGCCTCGGCCTCTTGGGCCTGGTGCTCGCGCGCCGTCGCAAGCGGAGCTGAGCCTCCGTTGGGCCTTCACTCGAGGCGATCGTTGACCTCGGGTGAAGGCCGCGTGCGTCTCGGGCGCGTGCGTCTCGGGCGCGCGCGGTTCGGGCTCGCGCTGTTCGGGGTCGTTCTCGCGACCCTTCTCCCGAGCCGCGCGGACGCGCACGCGGTGCTGCGGGCGGGCGACGTCGTCGTGGTGGGCATCGCCACCGCCGACGCGGGCGGGCCGGGGCGGCTCTACGTCGCGTTCCTCGCGCCGCTTCACGTGGATGGCGAGCTCCGCTTCACGGACGACGGGCGACGCGCCGACGGCACGTTTCGCCGGAGCGAGGGCACCTCGATCGTCGAGGCGGTGCGCATGCCGATCGCGCGTGGGACCGTGCTGTCGATCGACGTCGGGACGATGTCGCTCGCGTCGCGCGACCAGGTCGCGATCTACGAAGGACGCATCGACGACACGACAGGCGTGCTCTCGGGCGGAGCGCTCGTGTTCCAAGCGAGCTGGGCGGGGCCCTTCACCAGCAGCGCCACGAGCGACGCCGAGGGCTCGCTCGATCCCGCGCTGGCGTCGTCCGGGAACGTCGCGCTCCTCTCCAGCGCCGCGGCGTACGAGTACGTCGGCCGCACCAGCGGCACGCGCGCGGAGATCTTGGCGCAGGTGCGCGACCCCGCGTTCTGGCGCACCACGACGCGGGCCGCGCTCGCACCGCCGTCGTCGTTCAGCGTCACGCCGGTGCGCGGCGAGCCGTGCAGCGGCCCGAGCGAGTGCCCGAGCGGGCTCTTCTGCGTCGATGACGTCTGCTGCGAGACGAGCTGCGGCGGTGGGAGCGACAGCGACTGCATCACGTGCGACTTCGGCGCGACGCCGGAGACCGGGACCTGCGGTGTCGCGCCACCCGAGCACGTGTGCCGGTTCTCCGCGGGCTACTGCGACCTGACCGAGCAGTGCGATGGCGTGAGCGGCGCCTGCCCGCCCGATGGCCTCGTGCCGGGCGGCTTCGTCTGTCGACCGGTGCGCGATCTCTGCGACGTGGCCGAGTACTGCGATGGGACCTCGCGCGCCTGCCCGCTCGACGCCTTCGCGGGCCCCGAGCGGCTCTGCCGGGACGCGGTCGATGCGTGCGATGTCGCCGAGTACTGCGACGGCGCGCTGGCCTGCCCGAGCGACGTGCTCGGGTGCTTCGACGCGGGGCCGCCGATGCCCGACGCGGGCGTGAGCGACGCGGGCGGACCGGACGCAGGCGCGGATGGAGGCGGCGTCGATGCCGGCGAGCGGGCCGACGCGAGCGCGCTCGATGTCGGCGTGTTGCCCGACGCGGACGCGCCGACCGACGCCGCGCCCGACGCGGGTGCGATCGCAGAACCCTCACCGGGCTGCAGCTGCCGCACGACGGCCGCACCTCCGCGCGGGACGCTCGCCGTCGTTGGGCTCGCGATGCTGCTCGGCCTCGCCGCACGCCGCCGCTGACCCGGCTCGGTCGCTGCGTCGGCTCGGGCTCCGATCAGGCCTCGGTCGAGCTCGCGCGCTTGCGCGCGATGCGGATGCCGACCTTGGCGCCGCCGCCCTCGCGGTTCTCCGCCCACGCGCGGCCGCCGTGGGCTTCGGCGATGCGCCGCACCAGCGACAGACCCAGGCCCAGCGAGCCGTGGCTCGAGCCCACCCGGTGCTCGCCTCGGTAGAAGGACGCGAAGACCTTGTCGAGCTCGGCTTGCGAGAAGCCGGGGCCTGCGTCCTCGACCACGAACACGATCTCGTGCTCGGTGCCGCTCACGGTGATGCCGGTCACCCCGGCGCCGTGGCGCTTGGCGTTCTCCAGCAGGTTGGTGAGCGCGCGGCCGAGCAGCGTCGCGTCGCCCTCGAAGGGCAGCGACTCTTCGTCGCTCGAGAGCAGCTCGAGCGGGAGACCCACGCGCTCCAGCGCTTGCGCGGCGACGTCGAGGCCCTCGAGCTTGCTGGTGCTCAGGGTGTCGAACTGAAGGCGCGAGCTCGCGAGCAGCTCACCGACCAGATCGTCGACCTCGAGGACCTCGCGCTCGAGCTGATCGAGATCCTTCTTGTTCTTCGCGGCCGCCTCGCCCTCGAGGTGCCCCTGCTCCTCGAGCAGCTCGGCGCGGGCCCGCATCGTCTCGAGGATCACCCGCATGTGACCGAGCGGGGTGCGCAGCTCGTGCGAGACGGCGGCCAGGAGCTCGCGCTGATCGCGGAGCTGCTTCTCGATGCGCGTGGCCATGTCGTTGATCGACTCGGCCAAGAGCCCGATCTCTCCGATGTGGTGCTGGTGCGGTAGGCGCGCGCGGCTCCCGACTTTGCCGTGACCGATGTCGCGGGCGACGAGCGCCATGTCCCAGATGGGACCCGCGATGCGGCGGGCCGCCAGACCGGTGAGGCCCCAGATCACGCAGCCCGCGACGCAGAGCGCGAGCACGAAGTAGAAGGCCGAGGCGCGGTGGGGATCGCGGCTGGGGCAGACCCACACCTCGCCACGCGCGGGCTCGTTGCCGTGGCGCACGAGCGCGATGAAGCGGGGCTCGTCGCAGGGGCGCTCGCCGAACGACGCGATCTCGACGCCCGTGTGATCCACCAAGCGCACATCCAGCCGGAGGTGGCTCGCGGTCTCTTCCGCGAGCCGATCGCGCTCGGCGGGCGAGTCCCACACGTCCGCGAAGCGCTCGCCGACGTACGAGCGGAAGCGCTCCCAGTCCTCGCGGTAGCGGCCCTCCGGAATGAAGAGCGACATCACCACCCAGACCGCGGCGAGCGTCAGGATGATGCTCGCGCCGAACCACACGAAGATGCGACGGTGCAGCCGCGCTCGGACGTAGCGCGCCAGACCCAGGCGGAGCACGCCCGCCGAGCGCTCTTCACTCCTTCGACAGTACATAGCCCACGCCTCGCACCGTCTTGATGCGGGTCTGCTCGTCGTCGCCGATCTTCTTGCGGAGGCGAGAGATGTGCACGTCCACCGTGCGCTCGCCCACCACCACGTCGTCGCGCCCCGCCTCGGCGAGGAGCGCGTTGCGCTGGATGATCCGCCCTGCGCGCCGCAGGAGCGCGACGAGGATGTCGAACTCGAGGCCGGTGAGCTCCACCGGCGCGCCATCGACGGTGACCTCGCGGGTGCCCACGTCCGCGGTGATCCCGGCGGCGCTCAGGCGCTCGCTCGTCGCGTCGGGCGCGGCGCGCCGCAGCACCGCGCGCAGCCGCGCCAAGAGCTCGCGCGGCGAGAACGGCTTGGGCACGTAGTCGTCGGCGCCGAGCTCGAGGCCGACCACCCGATCGGTCTCGTCGCCGCGCGCCGTCAGCATCACCACGGGCATGCGGCTCTCGGCGCGGATGCGGCGCAGCACCTCGAGCCCGTCGATCTGCGGCATCATCACGTCGAGCAAGACGGCGTCGAACGCGCCGCCCGATCCGCCGGTCGCGTTGGGACGCAAGAGCTCGAGGCCCTTCTTGCCGTTCTCGGCGTAGGTGAGCGAGACGCCGTTCGTCGAGAAGTACTCGTCGAGCAGCTCGAAGAGCTTTCGGTCGTCGTCGATGAGGAGCACGCGGATCATGGGCGGGACTCTACTTCACTCGCGGGTGGGCCCGCCCGCCGACCATGGGCCGACGAGCGGGCGCTTCGAACGAGATCGTTCAGGGACGGTGGTGATCGTGGCGATCGTGGTGATCACAGCCGCCGAAGGGGCCCGCGCCGTACGCGGCGGGGGGCGGGGTGAAGCGGGGATCGACCGCCGGCGCGCTGGCCGCGCGCTCGTCGTGGACCCGCTCTGCGGCCCGGGTGCAGACCTCGGCGACGTGGTCTTCGAAGGACGCCCGGCGCGCGCTGCGGCACGCGCTCGCGCAGTGGCCGAGGGACGCGAAGCCATGGGCGAAGCCGCCCACGGTGCCCAGGCCGAAGAGGACGATGAGGAACGCTCGCTTGAAGGGATGCATCTGTTTTCTCTCCGTCGTCTCGGGCTCAGTAGGAGCGGTAGGGCCCGCCGAAGCCGGACCAGCCGCCGTTGCGATCGATGAAGTCGGCGAGGCGCTTGCGCTGATCCTCGTCCAGCGCCTCGCTCACGCTCGCGAGCGCGCCGATGAACGCCTTGCGCGCCTCGCGCAGCTTCTCGTCGTGGCGCGCGAAGAGCTCGCCCATCGCGACCTCGTCGACCGTGCCGCTGCGCAGCGCCTGCGCGATGTCGCGCCGCGAGTCCTGCATCTCGCCCTTGAGCGGGCCGACCGCGTTCATCACGTCCTGGGCCGCCTGGCGCAGCACCTTCTCCTGACCGGGCGTGGTGTCGAGGCGCCGGAACAGACCGCGGAGCCAGAAGCCCGGGCCGCCACCGTCGCGGAAGCCCCGATCGTGCTCGCCCGCGAAGCCGCCGTGCTCGTGGCGCCAGCCATGCCCGCCGTTCCAGCCATGCCCGCCATGCCAGCCGCGCCTTCCGCGCCAGCCGCCGCCACACGCTCCGCCGCGACCCCATCGCAGCACCTTGATGAGCCCGTAGAGGCTCAGCGCACCGATCAAGAACCCGAACATCGCCATCGCTCCTTGTGCAGCACCGCGCCGCGAGGAGCTGAGGTTGGGGGACGATCGTTACCGGCCGAGGCGGGCAGCGGTGAAGAAGTACGAAACCTCGGAGCGGGTCACGCGCGGCGGCGGCGCATCCACAGCCACGCGAGCGGCATCAGGACGAGCCACGGCGATGCGCTGTTGCTTCGCCGCACCGAGCAGCCGCCCGAGCCGCCGCTGCTCGTGCCCGCGTCCATGCGGGCGGGCCCCGCGTCGGGGGCGGCGGTGTTGGCGTCCGGTCCGTCGACGATGCCCGCGTCGTCTCCGCCCGCGTCGTCGCCCGGCACGACGCCCGCGTCGTCGCACGCGTCGTGCTCGCAGCCCCGCGAAGGGTCACAGCGATCGACCGTGCACTCGATGCCGTCGTCGCAGTCGCCGCACGCGGTGCACGCGCTCGCGCCATCCTCGGCGGCGAAGGTCCCGAAGGGACACTCCGCGCAGGTCACGGCGCCCGCTTCGGCGAACGTCCCCGGGAGGCACTCGGTGCACGCGGTCGCGCCTTCGACGTTCGACGCGGTCCCCGCTGCGCACGGCGTGCACGCGGCCGCGCCTGCGCTCGCGCTGAAGGTCCCGGTGGGGCAGAGCTCGCAGCTCGCGCTGCCCGCGGCGGCGAAGCGACCCGCGGGGCAGAGGGCGCACGCGCTCGAGCCCGGCTCGCTCGCGGCCGAGCCCGCTGCGCAGGGCGAGCACGCGCCGGCACCGGCCGCGCTGAACGAGCCCGGATCGCAGTCGAAGCAGACGTCGCCTCCCGCGATCGACGAGAACGTGCCCGCTTCGCACGCGGTGCAGCTCGCGTTGCCTTCGCCGCCCGCCACGCTCCCGATGGGGCAGGGCTCACACGCGTCGGCGCCCGTCTCCGCAGCGATGCGCCCCGGTGCGCAGGGGACGCAGGTCGCGAAGCCGCTCCCGTCGGCGAAGGTCCCGGCCTCACACGGGGCGCACACGCTCGATCCCGACGCCGGGGCGGCGGTCCCCGCGGCGCACGCGGTACATGCGATGGCGCCCGCGTCCGAGCGGAAGCCGGGATCGCAGCTGTTGCAGCTCGCGCTGCCCGCGAAGTCCGCGAACGTGCCCGGTGCGCAGAGGAGGCAGCTGTTCGAGCCTTCCGCGCTCGCGAAGCGTCCCGCGGCGCAGAGCGAGCACGAGGACGCGCCCGTCGTCGCGCTGAACGATCCCGGAGCGCAGAGCGCGCAGCTGCTCGACTCGGGGAAGTCCGTGAAGCTGCCGATCGCGCACGGCGTGCAGGTGCTCGCGCCTTCGACGGCGAACGTGCCCGCCGCGCACGCGGCGCAGGTCGTCGCGCCGGCGCTCGCAGCGGCGCGGCCCGGGGGACAGAGATCACAGCTCGCGCGGCCCGGTCCGTCGGCGAAGCTGCCAGCAGTGCACGACACGCAGCTGCTCGAGCCCGCGCTCGCGGCGAAGGTGCCGGGGGCGCAGTCGGTGCAGTTGGCCGCGCCCGACCCACTGAAGCGGCCGACGTCGCAGAGCGCGCACGTCGCCGAGCCGGGGAAGTCCGCGAAGGTTCCGGCAGCGCACGGGGTGCATGCGCTCGCGCCCTCGGCGGAGAAGCGGCCGACGGGACACTCGAGGCACGACGCGCTGCCAGTGACGCTCGCGAACCGTCCAGGAGCGCAGGGCTCGCACGTGATCGCGCCGCCCGTCGCGAAGGTGCCGACCGCGCACGGCGTCGAGGTGGTGCCGTCGCACGATCGGCCGGGCGGACAGTCCTCGCAGCCCGATCCCGGATCGTACTGGCCGGGCGAGCATTGGGCCTCGGCCCGGCCCGCGAGGGAGAACAGAACGAAGATCGAGATCACCATCCCACGCATCATCATGGGCGGGAGCGTAGCCGCGCGGCACGCAGGCACGAAGCGCAAAAAGCGTGAGCCTCGCTCGCCACGGCGCCCGGCAGGGAGGGAGCCCGACCCTGCCGAGGGCGACGAGGTGTGTCCGCTGCACGCCCCGTCGCCGACGTGGAGCGTCGCCGCGCCGTCCTTTGACAGCCTCTAGGTCGACGCGGATAGTCGCGCGATGCGCTGGCTCGGCCCGCTCGCCGTACTCGTCTCCACGATCGCCGTCTCTTGCTCTGCACCGTCGTCGCTGATGGCGCAGAGCGCCGACTCCGAGGCGCGCGTGCGCTTCGAGGCGGGACGCATGGCGTTCTCGGCGGAGCGCTACGAAGACGCGCTCGTCGACTTCGAGCGGGCGTACGAGCTGAGCCACCGGCCGATCTTGCTCTTCAACATCGCGCAGTCGTACGCGCGCCTGGGCCGAGATCGCGAGGCGCTCGATACCTACCGTCGCTTCTTGGACGAGGCGCCCGAGGGAGAGGCCGGACGCGAGGAGGCCGAGGCCCAGGTCATCGCGCTCGAGGACGCGATCGCGCGGGCACCCGTCGAGCCCGTCGATGCGGCGATCGCCGAGCCCGCGCCCGAGCGCACCCCGAGCGGTGATCCCACCGCAGGCTGGATCCTCGTCGGCGTGGGCGGGGCCCTCACGATCGCGGGCGCGGTGCTCTCCGGGCTGGGCTTGTCCGATCGCGCGTCGGTCGAGTCGCCCGCGCCCGGCGCGCAGTGGAGCGACATCATGGCCGCCTACGATCGCGGTCCCGTCCTCGAAGGCGTCGGCTTCTCGACGCTCGCGGTGGGCCTCGTCGGTCTCGCGGTCGGCGTCGTCTTGGTGCTCACGTCCTCGGGCGACGGCGCCCCGGTCGATCGCGCGGCACGCGCGCTGCGGTGGTCGCTGTGATGCGCGCGGCGCCGTGGTCGCTCGTGCTGCTCCTCGCGGGTTGCCCCTACACGATCCCCGACGGCCGGCTCGTGTGCGCGAGCACCGCGGACTGCCCACCGGGCTTCGTCTGTAGCGGCGGCACCTGCGATCGCGGCGAGTCCGATCGCGACGCGGGCGTCCTCGACGCGAGCGCGAGCGATGGAGGAGCGAGCGACGCACCGATCGACGCCGGTCTGCCCGACGAAGTCTGCACCCCGAGCGCCGACGGCAGCCGCGCGAGCGACGAGGACGCCGACGGGGCGATCGACGAGGGCTGCGCGATCGAGATCGGGGTGCCGCACTGGATGACGGACGCGCTCCGATCGGGCAGCAGCGTCTCCGCGCCGCAGCTCTCGAGCGACGGCTCGAGGCTCTACCTGTGCACGGGGGGCGCCCCGCACGTCGCCACGCGGCCCTCGACGAGCGCGCGCTTCGCGCCGCCCACCGCGGTCGACGGGGTGTGGGACGAAGGCACGGGGACTCGGATCGTCATCGACGCGTTCGCCATCAGCCCCGACGGACTGGAGGCGCTCCTGCAGCCCAAGCTCTCGGACGTGCAGGTGAGCCGCTACGTGCGAGCGAGCGCGGGCGCGCCGTTCACGTTCGCGGAAGTGGTGGTGGAGGGCATGTCGAGCCCGTCGTGGTCACCCGACGGGCTCTCGATGGTCGCGCTCTTCGGAGGCTCCGTCGTGACGCACCACCGCGCATCGCTGGGCGCCGCGTTCGACAACGAGAGCACCCAGCTCCTGCCTCCGCCGACGCTGGGCGCGTACCTCTCGGTGTCGTTCATCGATCGGGACGCGCTGCTGGTGGTGGTGCAGACCGATGCGACGACGACGGCGCGGATCGCGCGCCGCATGGGTGAGGACGACGTCTTCGTGCTGGAAGAGACCCTCGATCTGGCCGGCGACGTCGAGAGCGCCATGTACTCCCCTGCGACGAGGGAGATCTTCTTCACCTCGCGGCGCGACTGGACCCCGCTGAACATGCAGACCGCGATCTGGCGCGCCGAGGTCTGCCGCGACGGTGAGTGCCCCCTGCGCCAGGTCGACTGCGAGACCGAGGACGGCGCGCTCCGCAGCGACGATCGCACGCACTGCTACCGGATCGAGGCGGCGCTCGCGACGTGGCCCGGGGCGCAGACCGCGTGCGGGACGTCCCGGGATGCGCACGCACTGACGCTGCACTCGCTCGCGGAGCTGAACCGGGCGGACGAGCTGGGCGACAGCCTCTATTGGGCGGCCGGCGATCTCGATCCCACCCCGACGTGGTCGAGCGGTGAGGCGTGGACCGGATCGCCGAGCGTCCTGCCCACCGGTGGGGCGAGCTGTGTGGCGTTCAGCGGCGCGACCGGCGGACTGCGCGAAGCGAACTGCGCCGATCAGTACGAGCGCATCTGCGAGACGGAGCTCTGGCCGACCTGGTGATGGCGAGCGCGATGCGCTAGTCCGCGCGATGCTCGAACGCGCCCCGCTGCTCCTTCTCGCTGGCCTCGTCGCTGGTCTCGCCGCCTGCTCGGGCGCGCGGCCGACCGAGACCCACACCGATCCCACGAGCGAGTCCGCGAGCGGCGAGGGCGAGGCGGGTACGGACGAGGAGGCGCCCTGCACCGCGTGGGATCCGAGCGCCGACCCGACCACTGCACCGCTCGATGTGGCCGCCCCACCGGAGACCGCCCGCCGGGGATCGAATGGTCTGCGCTTCTGCATCCTCCGCCGCGGCGAGGGCACCGTCTATCCCAGCACCGACAGCACCGTGCGGGTGCACTACACGGGCTGGACCACGGACGGTGAGATGTTCGACAGCTCCCACACCCGCGGCGAGCCCATCTCGCTCTCGGTCAGCGGCGTGATCCGCGGCTGGACCATGTCGCTCACCCACATGACCGAAGGCCAGATCCGCAGGGTCTGGATCCCCGAAGAGCTCGCGTACCGGGGCGAGGCGGGGCGGCCCGCCGGCATGCTGGTCTTCGACATCGAGCTGGTCGCGATCGAGTGATCTCGCCGGAGCGCGCAGGCGATGAAAGGCTCGCCCCGCCGGGGCGATCGCATCATGGCGTCATGGCCCGCATCACCCTGACGCTCCTCTCGGTCCTGCTCTGGCTCGGATGCGCGGACTCGCGCCTGGGCCCTCAGCCCGATGGCGGCGCGCCACTGGGCGATGGCGGCGCGCCCGAGCCCAGCGATGAGCCCTGCGATGGGCTGTGTGATGAAGACGTGTGCCACGAGCCGAGCGGCGCGTGTGTCGCGTGCGTGGAGGACACCGACTGCGCCTCGGACGCGCTCTGCATCGAGGGCGCCTGCGTCGACTGCGGAGACGACGGATGCGCCGAGCTCCCGCCCGAGCCGGATCCGGATCCCGATCCCACCCCGCCGCCTCCGCCGCCTCCCGACGACGAGCCGCCCGCGCCGGACCCGGGCCCCGAGCCCTCGCGGCCCGAGCCCTTCCGCATCCGCTTCGCGACCTACAACGTGCGGACCGCGAACCTGAACAACTCGGCGTGGGGCGATCACCACGTGGGCTGGGACAGCAACGACCGAGCGCGGATGGAGCGCGTGGCCGACGAGATCGCGGCGCAGGAGCTCACCGTCGTCGCGGCGCAGGAGATGCGCAACAACGAGCGGGACGCGGTGCTCGCGCGCCTTCGAGAGCGGCACGGAGAGCGCTGGGGGTTCACCTCGCGGCGCCAGCCGAACCTCGACGACACCGTGGTGCTCTACTCACGCGCCGTGTGGCAGCCGGTGCGCGAGACCCACTTCATCATCCCGTTGCAGGGTGATCTGAGGGATCGCTACCAGGTCGGGGTGCTCTTGCGGCACCGCGAGACCGGGCGCGTCGTGTGGTTCTACAGCGTGCACTTCGCGGCGGGTGGCGCCGACGGCGCGAACGAGCGCGCCGAGGCCGCGCGCCGCACCGTGCGCTCGATCCGCGAGAACGCGATCGCGCACGATCGGGCGTTCGTGCTGGGTGGTGACTTCAACGCCGAGGCCAGCGGTCCGGTCGGCGCGATCTTCCGCGACGCGGGCTTCATGCGCTACGCGCGCAACGCGGTGGAGCGCCCTCAGAACGACGGCTGCAAGACGTTCAACGGGCTCGCGGGCACGGCCGGGCGCCAGCAGTGCCCCGGCGGCACCGCGTCGCACATCGATCACGTGTGGACCAGCCGCCCCGGGATGGAGGTGCTGGTGCACCGCGTGGTCGCGACGGAGCGCACCTCGCGCGCCTCGGATCACAACCCGATCGTCGTCGCCATCCAGCGTCGCTGAGCGGACCGAAGCGAACGCCGCGCGACCTTGCCGAGCGGCGTTCGTTCTCCATAGTCGGGCGCCCATGTCGCGCGCTCGCAACGAGACCAAGCCCGCCGCCAAGGATCCCGACGCGCTGCCGCTCGGGCCGCGCGTCGCCGCGATCCTCGAGGTCGCCTACCGCGCCAAGCGCGCGGCGCTGCTCGAGGGACCGACCGGCATCGGCAAGTCCGAGCTCGTCGGTCAGCTGGCAGACAAGCTCGGCATCGAGCACGTGGTGCTCGATCTCTCGCTGCTCGAGCCGCCGGACCTGGTGGGCCTGCCCTCGATCGAAGGCGCTCGCACCCGCTACGCGCTGCCCCAGTTCTTGCCGCAGGGCGGCCAGGGGATCTTGATGCTCGAAGAGCTCAACCGCGCCGAGCGCTACATCCAGCAGCCAGCGCTGCAGCTGCTCACCGCGCGACGCTTGCACGAGTACGTGCTCCCCGATGGGTGGGCGTGCTTCGCGGCGATCAACCCCGAGTCGGGCGACTACCAAGTGACCCCGCTGGATGCCGCCCTGCGCGCCCGCTTTCTGCAGATCCCCGTGCGCGCCGATCGCGCGTCGTGGCTCGCGTGGGCCGGCAAGCGGCAGGTGCACCCCGCGATCGTGGGCCTGGTGCGGGCGCACGAGCGGATCTTCTCCGACGTGCCTCCGCGCTCGTGGACGTACGCATCGGATGTGCTGTCTTCGATGCAGCCTAGCGAGCTGTCGCAGCCGCAGCTGGTGAGCGACGTGCTCTCGGGGTACCTGCCGCCGATCTGGGTCGACGCGCTGCTGGCGACCGGGCACCTGGGACGCAGCGACGCGTCGCCGCTCGAGCTGGACGTGCACGCGGTGCTGCGCGACTACGCGCGCAAGGGTCCGATGGCCGACGTGCTCGCGCGCCTCAAGTCCGAGGGCAAGACCGATCGCATCGACGAGGTCACCACGCGCATCCAGACGATCTTGCGCGGGCCCGAGTGCGGGGTGCTCGCGGCGCGCGGCGAGCTGAAGCTCGCGGCGCTCGAGGCGCTCTTCTCCGACTTGCCCGGCGATCAGCGCGAGCGCCTCCAAGACGCGCTCGCCGGCAACCCCACCGCCTGCGTGCTTTTGGACGTCGCGCCCTCCGACGTGCTCACGAACTACGGCGGCAGCCCCGCGATGGGCCGCGTCGGGCAGTGGAAGAACGATCCCAGCAAGCAGCATCGGATCGGCCTGCTCGTGACCTCGGTGCGCGCCCAAGTGCTGCATCCCGAGCGGGTGAACGAGCTGCGACGCAGCAACGCGCAGCGCATGTCGCTCGGACACTTTCTCTTTCAGGTCGGCGAGCGCTGGGGCATGCCGCTGGTCGAAGCGCTGCAGAAGGTCGGCGTCGCGCCGATCCGGCCCACGTGAGCGCGGCGCGCTTGGCCGTCGACGTGCGGGGCTGGCTCCGCAGGATCGCTTCGGAAGACGGCTTTCTCGCTCGCTATCCCTACTACGCGTCGGTGCTCGGGAGCATCACGCCGGTGCTCGATCCCAGCGTGCCGCTCATGGGCCTGTCGCTGCATGCCGCCCCCGGCCGCGCGGCTCGCTACTACCTGCACGTGAACCTGCCCGAGGTGCTGAGGGATCCTCGCTACGTGCCCGGCCTCTTGCTGCACGAGGTGCATCACTTGGTGCTCGGGCACCTCGCGCGGCCCGCGTTCTTCTCGCCCGAGCAGCCCGATCTCATGCTGCTCGCGCAGGAGATGAGCGCCAACGAGTACATCGAGGAGCCGCTGCCCTCGCCGATCGTGTGGCAGCACTTCGAGCGCTTCGGGGTGCGCGCCGGGCAGAGCACGTTGGAGCGCTACGAGCACCTGCGGCAGGCGCGCGCGGAGGGCGAGCGCGTCGCCCCCAAGCATGGAACCGAGCCCGTCGATCGACACGAATGGGACGATCGTGAGGCGCCGCCGAGCGGCGGCCTCGAGGGGACCCAAGAGGTCCTCAACAAGGCGCGCGAGGAGGTGCAGGGCGAGCGATCCCCGATCGATCGCAAGGAGATGGTCTGGCTCGCAGGCCGGAGCCCCGACGAGCTGCTCGCGATGCTCGGCCCCGAGGGCGTGCCCGAGGTCTACGTCGACTGGCGGGACGCGCTGCGCACCTTCGTCGCCCGCGCCCGCGCGCCGGTGCACACGTTCTCGCGGCCCAGCCGGCGCTTTCCGGATCGGGTGGGACAGATCCCCGGGCGCGCGTACCGCCCGCGCAGCGTGCTCCGGCCGACGATCCTCGTCGCGATCGACACGTCGCTGAGCATGAGCGCCCGCGAGCTCACCGAGATCGCGAGGCAGCTGACGCCGATGAGCGAGCTCGCCCGCCTCGTGATCGTCGAGTGCGACGCCACGATCGGCCGGCACTATCCGTTCGCGGGGTCGCTCGCCGAGGTGAAGGGTCGAGGCGGGACCGATCTCCGGCCCGTCTTCGATCCCGCGTTCCTCATGCGCATGGGCGCCGACGGAGTGGTGTACTTCACCGACGGCCAAGGCCCGCATCCGGACCGCGCCCCGAAGATCCCGGTGCTCTGGGCGCTCACCAAGCCCGGGGACTTCACCTGCCCGTTCGGCGATCGCGCCCAGCTGACCACGAGGCGCTGAGCGACCTCGACGGCGCGAAGGCACGCTTGGCGATCGGCGGTGCGCGGACTACATGCGGGCGGCCATGGGTCTGTCGTTGTCCATCGAGAGCAAGGGGCCACTGAACCTCACCGCCGTGCGCGCTGCGCTCGCGCTCGAGGAGAGCGAGCCGCACCTGACGGTGCGTGAGATCCCGAGCGGCATCGAGGTCGACGTGCATCCCGCGGCCGAGCCGCTCGAGATCCTCGGGGTCGACGGCAAGATCCGCCTGAGCATCAAGACCGGCACCGCCGGCGCGGGCCTGCCCGCGCGCGCCGTGGACCTCGTCGCGCGCCTCGAGCAGCGCACCGGCGCGCCCTTCGATCGCGAGCACGCCCACGACGAGTCGGGGTACGTGCGCACCAAGGACGTCGAGGCGCTGCTCTCGCACCAGGCCGCGTATCTGTCGGGGATCAGCGCCAAGATCCTCGAGCTGCTCGGGAGCGGACACAGCAGCATCGCGCTGGGGATGCCGGACGACGTGACGTTCGAGCACCCCGCGCTCGAGCGGGGCGCGGTGCTGGTGACGCCGCTCGGGCCTCGCGATCGCGCGTGGCTGAGCGCGACCGCGCGCGATGGCCGCAACGGGTTCGATGCGCTGCCGTGGGCCCATCCGGGGCTGGACGCGCGCTTCTTCGCCGGCATGGCGCTGAGCCTCGCTTGGACCGAGGTGCACTTCCGCGCGCCCATCGCGCCGGAGGAGACGGCACGCATCGATCGGATCCTCGCGCTCTTCGAGCGGGCGTACGCGCTCGAGCCCGAGGGCAGCTTCGACTTCTCGCTGTGGAGCGAGCTCTTCGAGCTCAAGGGAGAAGAGTCGCTGCGCGCCACGCGCATCCACCTGAAGGCCGAGCGCGATCGGAACCGCAGCTCCGTCGGCTACCGGCGTCACCCGGTCACGGTGCAGATCGGCGGCGGCTGGCGGATCCGGGTGCCGGGCGAGCTCTCCACCCGCTGGGAGCGCGAAGGACGGGTGTGGGTCGCGTACGACGGCAAGCGCTCGCTGCACGTCTCGACGGTCACGGCGAGCGGCAGCAGCGCGAGCATCGCGAGTACCGAGGCGACGCTCGAGGCGCTGATCGAGATGGAAGATCGCGACGGCGCGCCCGAAGGCGAGGTGATGCTCCTCAAGCGTGGCGCCATCCGCGGACGCGCCAGCGAGCGATCGCTCGAGCCCGGCCTCGAGATCCGCGCGCTCTCCGCCGTGGGCCCGCACGGCGCGCTCGGCACCTTCGTGGTGAACGACCCGGACGATCGCACCTGGGCGCTCGAGGTGTGGGGCAACCTCGAGCACGACGACGCCCGGCGCTACCTGCCTTCGTGAGGCATCAGGCGAGCGCGACGTAGAGCGACTGCACGTCGTCGTCGGCGTCCAGCGTCTCGAGGAAGGCCTCGGCCTCCGCCAGCTGCTCGCCCTCGAGCGTGATCGGGTTCTTCGGCTTCCAGATCTGCTTGGCCGAGGTGATCGACCAGCCGCGCTCGGCGAGCGCCTTGCTCACCGCGTCCAGATCCGTGGGCTCGGTGAAGAACCGGGTCTGCCCTTCCTCGCCCGGCTCGAGATCCTGGGCGCCCGCCTCGATCGCGGCCTCGTCGGGATCTGCGCCCTCGGGCGGATCGGCCTCGATCGCGCCGAGGCGGAGGTAGTCCCACGACACCGAGCCCGTGCTGCCGAGCTGGTACTTGCGGAAGTACATCTTCAGGTTGGCCGAGGTGCGGTTCTTGTTGTCGGTGAGGCACTCGACGATGACCGGCAGCTGATGCGGTCCGAAGCCCTCGTAGGTCACGGTCTCGTACTGCACCCCGCCATCGAGCAGACCGGCGCCGCGCTTGATCGCGCGCTCCAGCGTGTCCTTCGGCATCGAGGCCTTCTTCGCCGCGTCGACCGCGATCCGCAGGCGCGAGTTCGCGTTGGGATCGGCGCCGCCGCGCGCCGCCATGATCAGCTCCTTGGCGAGCTTGGAGAAGACTTTGCCTTTCGCGTTCGCTGCGGCCTCACGGCCCTTCTGCTTCCACTGAGCGCCCATCGCCGCCTTGTGCCGCGAAGTGAGCGAAAGGACAACCACGACGCGATCGCGCGGCCTGATCGCGATCGTGGCCCCCCCCGCCGTGCCCGCCTATGCTCGGCGCCCTTCGATGAAGAGGACGCTCGCCGCTTTCGTGACGATCTGGCTGATCTGCTCGGGGATCTACGTCGGCGTCGCGGGCCCGCGCATCCTGTCTCGCACCGACAACAACCACTTCGTGCGCCTCGCGGAGTCGTTCTTGGCGGGGCGCCTCGATCTGGTCGATCCCACCCCGCCGGGGAGCAACGACTGGGCGTGCTTCGATGAAGACGACGCGCGCGCCGCGGGACGCATCGAGCGCGCCGAGCGCCGCGGCGATCGCCTGACGCCCATCGAGACCCGGCGCTGCGACGACACCGCCTTCCGCAACCACCGCGAGGGCGAGCACTGGTACGTCTCGTTCCCCCCGTTCCCCGCGCTGGTGATCTTGCCGGCGGTCGCGATCTTCGGCACCGACGTACGCGACGCGCTCTTCTGGGCGATCGTCGCAGGGCTCTCCCCCGCGTGCCTGTACCTGCTCCTGCGGCGCCTGGCCGCGCTTCGACGCAGCCGACGCACGGCGGGCGAGGATCTGATCCTGACCGCGCTGTACGCGCTCGGGACCGTCTTCTTCTTCGTCGCCGTGAACGGCGAGGTCTGGTTCGCCGGACACGTCGTCGCCTCGATCCTGCTGCCGCTCTACTTGATGGCGGCGCTCGAGGCGCGGCATCCGTTCTGGGCCGGCTTGGCGCTCGGCGCGCTCTTTCTGACCCGCCCCACCACGATGCCCTTCGGCCTCTTCTTCTTGGCCGAAGCGCTCGCGGGCCTTCGCCGCGAAGGCGAGCGCCTGCCCACCGCGCACCACACCGGCCCGCTCGGACGCTTCGCTGCGTCGATCGCCGCGACCGACAAGAAGAAGCTCGCGGTTGCGATCGGTCTCTTCGCAGCGCCGATCTTGGCCGTCGGCTTCTCGGCGATGGCGATGAACAGCGCGCGCTTCCAGAACGCGTTCGAGTTCGGCCACAGCTACCTGCTCATCGCGTGGCGGGGTCGCATCGAGACCTGGGGGCTCTTCGACTACCACTACGTCGCGCGCAACGCGTCGGTCTTCTTCGCGGGCCTTCCGTGGCTCACCCCGCACGGGTACGTGCGCATCGGCGGCCACGGTCTGGCGCTCTGGGTCACCACGCCGGCGCTGCTCTTGGTGCTCTTCCCCAAGAACAAGCTCGACGCGGGGATGAAGACGCTCGCGCTCTGCGCGGCGCTGATCTGTCTCTGGAACCTCAGCTACCAGAACAGCGGCTGGCTCCAGTTCGGCTACCGCTTCGCGCTCGACTACATGGCCGCGCTCTTCGTGCTGCTCGCGGTGGGCGGGCGCAGCGTGCGCTCCACCGCGTTCGTCGTCGCGATGCTCTTCTCGATCGCGGTGAACCTCTTCGGCGCGATCACGTTCGGACGGGTGCCGCAGTTCTACGACGACGACGCCTCGCAGACGCGCATCTTCGAGCCGGATTGATGTCGAGGACGACCCGCTCGCGGCTCGTCGCGGTGCTCGGCATGCTGCTCTGCGGCGCGCTCGGCGCGTGGGCGTTCACCGGCCTCACCATCCGGAGCTCGATCAGCGACTTCATCCCGGTCGCCGAGGGCGAGGAGGATCTCGAAGATCTCACCCGCGCGCTCGCCGACGCGCCGGCCTCGCGCACCATCGCGCTCACGATCGGCCCGACCGATCCGGAGACGGCCGCGCGCGCCGCGGGGCTCTTGGGCGCGCGGCTGCGCGAGATCGACGGCCTCACCAGCGTCGAGGACGGCGCGCCCGAGGACATCGATCGCGCGCTCTACGAGCTCTATTTCCCGCGGCGCTACGCGTTCTTCGCGATGCGCGCCGAGGACGTCGAGCTGAGCGACGAGGCGCTGCGGGAGCGCGCGCGCCAGCTCCGCGCCACGCTCACCGGACCGACCGCGATGCTGGTGCGGCGCATCGCGCCCGAGGATCCGCTGCAGGCATTTCCTCAGCTGCTCTTCTCGCTGCGGGGCGAGCACGAGGGCTCGGGCCCGCGTCTGGTCGACGAGCACTTGGTGGTCGACGATCCCAGCCTGCCCGAGGACGCGCCCCGCACGTTCGGCGTGGTGCTCTGCGCCACCGAGGGCACCACGTTCTCCGCCGACGTGCAGGAGCCGGTGCTCCTCGCGATCGAGGCGGCTTGGGCCGAGGTGCAGGGGCAGCTCGGCGAGGCGGGCGCGTCGCTCACCCTCGAGCAGGCGAGCGTCCATCGCTTCGCCGTGCGCGCCGAGCGGCGGCTGCGCGCGGACACCGAGCGCATCGGGACGCTGTCCACCGTCGCGATCGTGCTGTTGTTCCTCGTGCTCTTTCGCGGGCCGCGCTACCTGGTGCTCGGCGGCCTGCCGCTGCTCTCGGGCACGGTGATCGCCGTCGCGTCGTGTCGCCTCGTCTTCGGCGGGGTGCACGGGATCACGTTCGCGTTCGGCAGCGCGCTGCTCGGCGTCGCCATCGACTTCACCGGTCACTACGTCGGCCACCACGTGCTCGAGCCGGAGCCCGCAGAGGGCGGGCTGAGCGGACCCGAGCGGACGATGCGGCGCCTCTGGCCCGGGCTCTTGCTCGGCGCGAGCACCACCGTGCTCGGCCTCTTGGGGCTGGGGCTCACGTCGCTGCCGGGGATGCAGGAGCTCGCGCTCTTCTCCGCGAGCGGCGTGTTCGGCGCGCTGATCGGCACGCGGCTCTTGGTGCCGCCGTTCATGCCCGAGCGTCCCGAAGCGAGCCGCTTGCACCGCGCGCTCGCGGCGCGGCTGAGCGCGATGTTCGATGCGCTGCGCGCCCGGCCCGGCTTCGGGTGGATCGCGCTAATCGCGGCGCTGGTGATCTCGGTCGTCGGGCTGCCGCAGCTCTCGTTCGTCGACGATCTGCGCGCGCTCAACGAGACCGATCCCGCGCTGGGCGCGGAGGACCGCCGGGTGCGCGCGCGCGTCGCGCAGGGCGATGCCGGTCGCTTCGCGGTCGCGCTGGGTGACACCGACGAAGCGGCGCTGCTGCACGCGGAGGCGATGACCCGCGCGCTCTCGGACGCGGTGGACGCGGGCGAGCTCGGCAGCTTCCGCAGCATCACCACGCTCTTGCGATCGCGCGCGACCCAGGCCGCGGTCGAGGCGGCCGTGACCGGCGATCCCAGCTTGCCCGCCCGCATGAACGCAGCGCTCGAGGCCGAGGGCTTCGTGCCCTCGATGTTCGAGCCCTTTGCTGCGTCGCTCGCCGAGCACCCCGAGCCGCTGGATCACGCGACGTTGATCGATGGACCGCTCGCGACGCTGGCCCGCCCGTTTCGTCTCGAGGTGCCGGCCGACGAAGCGCACCCGAGCGGCAGGGTCGCGTACCTCGCGCTGCTCTCGGACGTGCGCGACGCGGGCGCGCTCGATGCGCGGTTGGAAGCCGTCGAGGGCGCGCTGCTCTTCGATCAGGCCGCATATCTGCGCGCGGCGTACGCCACGTTCCGGGTGCGCGCGATGGAGCTGGTGCTCGGGGGGCTGCTCGTGGTGCTCGCGCTGTGCTGGGGCCGCTACCGCAACCTCCGCCTCGCGCTCGCGGCCGTCGCGCCCGCGTTCTTGGCGTCGAGCACCACGCTGGCGTGCGTCGCGCTGAGCGGTGAGCCCGCCAACCTCATGCACCTCGTCGCGTGCCTGCTCGTGCTCTCGATGGGCGAGGACTACGCGGTCTTTCTGCTCGAGTCGCGCGACGATCCCGAGGGCCCCGCGACCACGATGGTCGGCATCCTGATCGCGTGCGCGACGACGGTGCTCTCGTTCGGTCTGCTCGCGTTCTCGAGCCACCCCGCGCTCCGCGCCCTGGGCCTCGTCACCTCGCTCGGCGTCCTGCTCTCGCTCCTGCTCGCCCCCCTGGTGCTCCTCCTCGTGAAGCCCAGCACCAAGCGGAGCGCCGCCGATGAGCCCGTGAAGATAGGGTAGTCTCTGCGCCATGCGGTGGTGGTGGATCGTCGTGCTGACCGGATGCGCAACGGCATCCGGCTACCGACCCGGCGTGTGCTTCGACACCAACGTGCCCGAGGCCCCCACACGCGACGTCGTGCGGCCGAGGGCTGACGCGCTCCCGCACGGTCGAGCGGACCACGAGCTTCCCGCCGACCTCGAAGCGCTTCGTGCCTCTGCGACACGCGTAGCGCACACCGCGCCCTTCCCTACGCCGCCCATGCAGGGGCAGCCCTGGGATCTCGCGCCCGGCACATCGCCCGAGCTCGCCGCGTGGATTCAACTTCAGTTCGGAGAGCTCGGGATGCCCGATCCGCGCGGATGTGATCTGCGTTGGGTGGTGCTCACGGTCGGTGACGGCCGCGGTCGGGCGCTCGAGGTCGTGACCACCGCATACGTGCTCCCGCACGATGCCTCCGAGCCAGCCTTCGCGATCGCGTGGAACGGGATGATGTACCAAGCGGCCGCGGTGGGTGAGCCCGTGACGCTGGACGAGGCCCTCGCACGCACGAGTCCCGAGGCGCTGCTGGGCGTTCGTACGCGCGGAGGCTCGCCGAAGCTCGCGCCACGCTATGGGTGGGAAGCACTGGAGGCGACGAGCGTCACGAGCCCGAGCATTGGGATCGCGGCCATCGCCCAGCCCACGGATACCTCGGCGAGCTACTGGATCGAATGCGCGAGCCAGCCGCGCACGGGCTTTTGCATCCGGGTCTTCGCTTGGGCCTTCCTCGGCCGCGCGCTGAACGCCCAGGCGAGCGGCGACGACTGGCTCGGTGTCGCCTCCATTCGCCACGCCGTCGCGCTCCGCGCCGTGGCGGATCGGATGTCGGGTGAGATCACCCGTGACGAAGCACGCGCGCTCTACGGGTGGGAGCACATGGACGAGTTGGCGCGTGACCTCGAGCG
>CAYZQM010000098.1:17957-21430 GCA_964480175.1 uncultured Sandaracinaceae bacterium | reverse complement strand
ACGGTCCGCGCTGCGCGATCGGAGGGATCCGCTCGGCGATGGTGCGGAGCCGACCGGGGAGCCGCGGCGCGAGCTTCTGGCTCAACGCGATCCCGAGCACGGCGAGCACGCTGACGGTGATCCCAGCGCTCGCACCCAGCAGCACGACCGTCGAGCTGGCCCCCTCGAGCGGGAAGATCAGCGCGGTCACCGCGACCAACAGAAAGAGGCCCGTGAGGCCGAGCACCCGATCGACGAAGACGACGGCGGCAGCGCCAGTCGTGCCCTCGGCCCCGAACGCGCGGCGGCTGGCGACCGCGCGCACCACGTCGCCGCCCACACCGCCGGGCAGCCACGTGTTGTAGAAGAAGCCGATGTAGTTGAGCACCACCAGCTCGCGCAGCGGCGGCAGGTGCTGGGCCCCATACGCCGCGAGCATCACCCGCCAGCGGATCGCGCCGACCACGAGGTTGCCCATCATCAGCGCGAGCGCGGCCCCGAGCGCGAGCGGCGAGATCGAGAGCAGCGCGTCGAGCACCAACCCCAGGTCGTTGCGCCACAGCACCCAGCCGAACGCGGCGAGGGTGACCACGACGCGCACGACGAGGAGCACCCGCGCGCGGCTGTCGGGCTTCTTCGGCGCGGCTGCGTCGGGGCTCGCCACGATCACCTCCGGGCCCTCGGCGTTGGGAGGTGCGGGCTCGCTCATCGGGCCGAGGCCTACCAAGAACGAGCGCGCCGCGCACACATCCCTCCGCGTCGCGCGCCGCCGCGGCGTGTGCCGCTGCGCTCGAAGCCGTCCGGCCGAATGCTCCATGCGAGCTTCGTCCGCGCGGGGAACGCTCGGTCGCAAGGAGGCCAGATGACTATTGAGCCTGCCCAGTCGGCCCTGTAGGTTCGCCGTCATGTCGCCACGCGGGCTGGTGATAGGCGGGCTCTCGGCGGGCGTGTGTGCGCTCGTGGTGGTGTGGTGCGGCTGCGGCGCGCGCCAGAGCTACGCCCACTACGAGCGACCGATCGCTTCGGACGACGTCGAGGCGGGCCGCCTCCGCTACTTCGTGGTGTGCGCGCCGTGCCACGAGCAGCGCGGCGAGCGCAACGCACCGTCGCTCGCGCACCTCTCGTGGAGCCCGGGACGCGTCCGGCGTCAGGTGCGCGAGGGCAGCATGCTGATGCCGCCCATCCGCCCCAACCGGCTGAGCGACGACGAGCTCGAGGACGTGCTCGCCTACTTCGCCGACATCGGCGCGGTCGTCGAGACCGAGGGGCCGGAGGAGTGGGCAGCCATGCGCGAGCCGATCCCGCCGCGCGACGCCGGGCTCGACGCCGGCGCGCGCGACGCGGGGACCGACGTGGGCCCGCCGTCGCTCGAGATGGACGCGAGGCTGCGCGATGCGAGCGGGCACGATGCGAGCGGGCCCGACGCCGCGGTGATCGACGGCGGCGACGCCGCAGACGACGCGCGCGACGCGGGCGCCGCCGACGCACCGACCGTGATGGATCCGTGGCAGGACGCAGGCACGTTCGACCGCGACGCCGCACCAGACGGGGGCGGCTTCGAGGCGGGGATTCCGGACGGCGGCACACCGGACGCAGGCACACCGGACTCGGGCACACCGGACGCCGGGGCGTGGCCATCCGGACGCGAGCTCGCGAATCCTCGCCGGTGACGATCGGCGCACGCGCGCACTCGAGCGAGCTCCCGTCGAGCGCGGGGTCATGACCGAGCGGGGTCGTCGAGCACGCGCGACACCGCTTCGAACAGACGCGGCGGCATCGAGCTCGCGAGTTCCTCGCGCGTTCGCCACGCGTGCGCGTCGTGCTCGGCGGATCGTGCGATCGAAGGAAGTCCCTCGACGTCGATCGCGCCCGCCTCGAGGGCGCCCGCATAGACCACCACGACCATGTGCCGCGTGCCGCGCAGCATCCGGTAGGCGTCGATCGGACCGCGCAACGCCGAGAGCGCCCGCCCCGTCTCTTCGCGCACCTCGCGGTGCGCCGCCTCCTCGAGCGACTCGTCGCCCTCCACGCGCCCGGAGACCGTCTCCCAGATCCCCGCGCCGACGTCCTTGCTCGCAGCGCGCCGAAGCGCGAGCACCCGATCGCCGTGCTGCACGACCACGGCCACGGCGACCACGAACGACGGCTCCGACGTCATCGCCGCACAGTAGCGGAGGCAGCGCATGAAGCGATCGCGCGTTCGTCGTCAAGAACGCAGCAGATCACCGGATTTTGGATCCCCACGCGAGCGGCTCCTACCATCCGCTTCGCCGATGACCGTGATCCCGTTCCCGACCCGCGCCGCGTCGCCCGAGGCTGCTCCACCCAAGGCTGCGCGCACGTCCACGACCCACGAGGTAGCCCATCGCGCGCTGCGCGCGCTCCTCGATCCGAGCAAGTCCGACGGTGGCCACGAGCGCTTCGAGCTCCCGCCGCTCGCCGAGCTATTGCACGCGCTCCTCGAGCTCGCGGAGGGCACGAGGCAGAAGGCGCTGGTGCCGGTCGTCGGGATGCCGATCGAGATCGCGCTCGTTCGTCGCGGGGCATCGGCGCTGGTCAGCGTCTACCACACGGAGGCGTCGCCCTCGGCGCTGAGCATCGATCGCCGCGTGCCGCTGCGCGCGCTGCTCGACGCGGCCGCGAGCGCGCTGTGCCAAGAGCGCGCCGCGGACGGTGACGCCGACGCAGACGCGGTCGAGGCGCGCCTGCTCGCGCGCGCGGAGAGCGCGGCGATCGTGGACTTGCCCGACGACGGGCACGTCGCGCGCAAGGTGCGCGGCGGCGCGCTCGACGATCCGGGACAAGAGCGTCCTCTGGCGTTCGGCTTCGAGGCGTCGATCTTTCCGGGGCAGCTGGGCGGCGGAGCGACCGTCTGCCACGCGGACGTCCACGCGATGCTCTTCTCCGGACAGCTCTGGGCGTGGGTGCGCGGTCGGCGCATCACCCTCTACCGCGGACCGATCCTGCTGGCGGTGCAGCGCATGATCGCGGCGGCGGGCGGCTTCATCGACGCGTGGCGCGAGGGGCGCGCGGCGCACGTGCGCTTGCGGACCGGCGGCTTCACCGTGGCGTTGCGCGGAGACAAGAGCGAGCGCGCAGGCGAGCGACCGAGGCGGCTCTCGCTCACGCTCGGGAGCGACGACGACGGAGTCGTGACGATCCCGCAGCTGGAGATCCCCGCAGCGACCCGCGCGATCTTGCGCCTCGGCTCCGAGCTCTTGCGCGCGCTCTGCGCCGCGGATCGCACCCAGAGCAAGAACCTCCGCGTCCGCACGCTGCGCGGCGAGCTGCGGCGCATCTCGCGCGCGGTGCGCGAGGTGAGTCGACAGGGCTCGTTCACCTCGGGCGATCCCGATCGTCTTCGGCTGCGCTCGCGCACCGCGGCCGGCGACGTGAGCGCGCCGGAGCTCGACGCTCCGAGCCTCAGCCCCGCGAGCCCGCACCTCGGCTGGACGGCGCGCTTCGTCGAGCTCGACGCCATCGTCGAGAGCGCG
>CAYZQM010000098.1:13048-17947 GCA_964480175.1 uncultured Sandaracinaceae bacterium | reverse complement strand
TGCCCTCGCTCGACGCGGATCACACGCTCTTGCTCGGGACGATCCTGGTGACCCACACCGAGCAGGGCCTCGTCGCGATCGATCGCGACTCGGGCGACGCGCTCTGGCAGGCCGAGGGGCGGGTGTCGCTGGTGCTGGCGACGCCGCACGGTGTGCTCTCCGTCGGCGAAGGTGGCGCGCTCGTGCTCCGTGACGCGGCCAGCGGGGACGTGCTCTTCGAGACCCGGCTCGGCAAGCGACCGGGCGCGAGCCCGAGCGGCCTCTGCGTGAGCGGCCCCTCGATCCCGCCCACCGCGATCCTCTCCGAAGGTCGCGAGGCGGTCAGCAGCATCGATCTGCGCACGGGCGAGCTGCGCTGGCGCCTGGCCGGCGCGGGCGGGCAGCGGCTCGAGCGCGCGGGGCGCGTGCTCGTCGTGGTGGGCAACGACGGTGCGCTCAGCGCGATCGACGTCGTCACCGGTCAGCTCGCGTGGCGCTTCGCCGACGACGTGCACGTGGCGCTCGCGCCGGCCGTGTGCGGCGAGGTCGTCACGGTGATCTCCGGCGAGCCCGGTCGCGGCGCGCACGAGCTCTTGGGGCTCGATCTGTTCACCGGTCGGCTGCTGTACCGGGTCGAGCTCGCGAGCGCGGTCGAGGTCGCGCCGATCGCGGCGGGCGATCGGGTGCTCGTCGCGATGAAGAGCGGGCGCAACGTGGTGCTCGCGGCGCACGACGCGCGCAGCGGGAGCGAGTGCTGGTCGCGCAGCGACCCGGGCGTGGGCTCGGGCGCGGGCGTTCTCCTGGTCGACGGCAAGGCGTTCGTGAACGCTCCGAACGGTCGCTTGTGTGCGGTGGATCTGCTCACCGGCAGCACGCGCTGGCAGCGGGTGCTCTCGGCGGCGGAGTCGGACGACGTGCCGCGCCAGCTCACGCCGGTGCTGCGGGGCGGCGCGCTCTTCGTTCCGTCGGGCACCATCCACGTGCTGCGGCCGGAGGACGGCGCATCGCTCGGTGGGCGAACCCAAGGCGGGCTGCCGAGCGATCTCGTGCCCGATCTGCTGCGCATCGACGAGCGCGGCTGGATGTACGTCGGCGAAGAGAGCGGGCACCTGCTCGCGCTCGCCCCCGCGCCGCGCCTCTCGCTGGTGGGCGGCCCGACGCTGTCCCTGGTCCGCTCGTGAACCGAGGGCGGTCGTGAATGAAGGGCGCCCGTGAACCGAAGGCGATCGTGAGCCGAGGGCGATCGTGAACCGAGGGCGATCGTGAACCGAGCTCGCTCGTGACCCGGGCGCGCGTGATCGACGTCGCTGGGAACCTCGCGCGAGCGCGGGACACCATCGCTCGATGAGCGAACGTCCCATCGCGCCTCCGAGCGAGCGCAAGCGCCGCGTGGGTCGGGCCTTGGTGCTGTGGATCCCGATCCTCGCCGCGCTCGTGCTCGCCCTGATCAGCCTGCAGTGGGGACGAGGCCACGAGGCGCCCGGGGATGCGGCGTCGAGCGCGCCACCGAGCGGCGCGGTCGCGGCGAGCGCCGAGACCGCCCGAGGCGTCGGCGCGACCTCGGGGCCCGCAGCGCCGCCTCCGCACGAGACCACCAGATCCGCGTCCGACGGCGCGTCGCCACCGCCTGATCCCGCGAGCCCCCCACCCCCTCCGAGCGAGACGACGCCCGGCGGCGCAGCGACGGGCGACGGGCCATCGAGCCCGAGCAGCGCCGCAGCAGGCGCGAGCGCCGCGCCCGGCGAGGGCACCCACGGCACGCTGCCCCGCGAGGCGATCCAGTCGACGGTACGCGAGGCCATGCCCTTCTTGCGCTTCTGCTTCGAGTGGCAGCTCGATCTGCACCCCGAGCTCGGCGGACGGGTCTCGATGGAGTGGCGCATCCTGCCCGACAGAACCGTCGCTGACGCGAACATCGTCGAGGACGGACTCGAAGACGAGACCGTGCTGCGCTGCTTCCGCGGCGTGATCGGACGCTTGACGTTTCCTCCCCCCGAGGGCGGCGAAGTGACGGTGCGCTACCCGTTCGTGCTCTCGAACGCGCCGGAAGCGAGACCGCCGGACGGGATCTGAGCCTCCTTCGCGCTCCGCGTCCACGTGCGATGGCTCGTCGGCGAGCGCAGAAGCCGCAGACGCGAGCGCGACGCGGAGGCTCAGCGACCGGTCACGACGCGGGGCGGGTTGGTGTTGCAGGTGACCCGCACCCGGAGCGCGCTCCCCGCCTCGAACGTGAGCGTCTCCTCCGCAGAGCGGCCCAAGAAGTCGCACTCGAAGGTGAGCCGATGATCTCCCGGCGCGAGCGAGAACGCGCGGATCGGGGCGTGCCCCACCACCCTGCCGTCGACGCGCACGGTGAGGCTGCCGTCGCTCGTGACCCGCAGCGTGCTGCTCGCACGCACCCGCTCCGTGCCGGCGTCGAGCCCCGCGTCCGGCGCGCCCGCGTCCGACCCGCCCGCGTCCGACGCGCCTGCGTCCGACGCGCCTGCGTCCTCCGTCTCCGAGGTCTCCGCGAAGGGCCCGTCCGAGCCCGCGTCCTCGGGGGGGATCCACATCGTTCCGTCGGTGTCCGTGTCGCTGTGCGAGGGGTCGGGCGTGAGGGGATCGCGCGCAGAGGTCGCAGCGAGGTAGCCGGCGCCGAGCGCGAGCACCGCGCTCAGAGACAGCGCGGCGCCCCAGCCGATCGAGCGCTGCGCGGAGCCTTCTGCCACGGGAGGCATCGCCGCGGTCGCAGGCGCCTCGATCGTGCTCGCCTCGCCGTCTGCGTCTTCGTTCGCCGCTTCGGCTTCCGGCGCGCTGGGCTCGACAGGTCGAATGCGCTCGGTGCGCGGCCCCTCGTCGATGATCCGATCCGACGTCGGTGTCACCACGATGCGAGGTCGCTCGATCGGCGCGGTGCCTTCGGGCGCCCCGTCGAGTCGCGGCGGCGGAGAGAGCAGCGCGCCGAGCAGCTCGCTCGTCGCGAGCGTCGCCGAGCGAGGCCCCGAGCTCGGGGTGGGCAGCGGACCGTCGCCCGTGCCTCGCGCCACCCGCTCCTTGTTCGCGGTGACTTGCTTCATGGCCTGCTCGGCGCGTCGACCGAGCACGCCGGCGGGATCCTCGGCGCTCGCGCTCACCGCGCGCAGCATGCGACCCAGCGCGCGCGCCGACTCGGGGCGCGCGCTCGGATCGGGGCAGAGGCACTGCCGAAGAACCACGGAGAGCGCGTCGTCCTCGGGCACCAGACGCGCGACGTCCGCGTCGCTCAGCGAGCGCGCCGCCTCGAGCGCGCCCTTGCTCGCGAAGAGCGGGCGCGCGTGGACGGCCTCGAAGAGGACGCACGCGAGCGAGAAGAGATCGCTCCGGCCGCTGACCTTCTCGCCGCGCGCTTGCTCGGGCGAGAGATATCCCGGCGTGCCGTAGAGCCCCTTGCCGACGTCGTCGTCGGCGCGCGCAGCGATGCCGAAGTCCAAGAGCCTCGCGTGCCCGGAGCTCTCCACCATCACGTTGCGCGGCGTCACGTCGCGGTGGACCAAGCCGAAGCGCTCCTCGGCGTAGGCCAGCGCGTCCGCCACCTGCACCCCGACGTGCGCGGCCTCCGCGGACGCGAGGGGACCCGAGAGGATCATGTCGGCGAGCGTCGCGCCGTCGACGTGCTCCATCGCGAGGAAGTAGATCCCGTTCTCGACCCCGAGCTCGTACACCGGCACGACGTGGGGGTGCGAGAGCGCGACGAGGGTCTTGGCCTCGTCGACGAACATCGACACGAAGCGCGGGTCCTCCGCGAGGTGCGGCAGGATCTGCTTCACCACCAGCTTCTTCTCGAAGCCGCCGAGGCCCCTCAGGCGCGCGAGGTGCACGCGCGCCATCCCACCGCGCGCGATCTCGGCGTCGAGCAAGTACTTGCCGAAGGCGATCGGGGTCTCGCCGCTGTCGTCGTCGGCCACGGGGGCGCGATGATAAACAGTCGGCCCGCCCCTCGGCGATCTTCGAGCACACCGACGAGATCGACCTGGCCCGCGCTGTTGGGGCACGATGGCGGCGCATGCGACCGGTCACGCGCGCGATCGCCTCCTACCTCGCCCTCGGGTGCGGGCTGATCGCGTGCGCTGGCGAAGCGCCGCCGACGCGGATCGACGTGCGCCTCTCGAGCGCGCTGGGCTGTCGACCCGCTCGCCTCGACGCGGCGCGGGTGGAGGCGTGGGGCGATTTTCTTCTGCGCGACGAGCACGTCGTGCTGCAGACGGGCGACGTCGGAGGCGCCATCGCGCGCGATGGCTGGCCCCGCGCGACCCAAGCGCTCTTCGTCTCGCTGAGCGGCGGGACCTTCCTCGGGCGGGGCGTGGTCGCCGCGCCGCTCGAGCTCGAGGCGGCGAGCGTGCTGGTGCTGCCTTCGGATCGCGCGTGCCCCCTGCCCGATCCGGAGGTGCGGATGCTGCCGGGCATGAGCCTGGCGGCGCTGCCGGGCGGCGCGCTGCTCTTCGTCGGTGGCCTCGACGGACGGGGGCTCGCGCTCCGCCGGGTGCTCCTGCTGGGCGCTGGCGAAGAGCTCGGCGACATGGATCTCGCTTCGCTCTTCAACCCGGTCGCGTACGCGAGCGTCACGCCCGTCGCAGCGCGCGAGGTGCTCGTGGCCGGCGGCTCCGCCGAGGAGGGCGGCGCGGCGCGCGACACGTTCGAGCGCCTCGATCTCGACGAGCCGATGGGCGCTCCGCGGCGGGTGGGCACGCTCGCGCGCGGGCGCCGAGAGCACGCTGCGCTCCTGCTCTCGGACGGAAGCGTGTTGCTCGCGGGCGGCGCCGATCGCACGGGCTTGCTCGACGCGATCGAGACCATCGATCCCGAGGCGACGAGCGGTCGCCTCCTGGGCGCGCGCCTCCGCACCGCGCGCACGTTCGCGAGCGCCTGCCGGAACTGCGCCGCGAAAGCGTCGGACACGATGGT
>CAYZQM010000098.1:7784-13038 GCA_964480175.1 uncultured Sandaracinaceae bacterium | reverse complement strand
GCGCACGTTCGCGACCGCGATCGAGCGCAGCGATGGGAGCGTGGTGATCGCGGGCGGAGTCGATGCGAGCGGTCCCTCGCGCGCGCTCGAGGTGCTCGCTCGGGGCGGCGTCAGCATCGAGTCGATCGAGCTGGGGCAGCCACCTGCGCGCGCGGTCCTCGCGCTGCCGGGGCCGCGTCTCTTGTGGATCGGCACCGACGGCAGCGCGTCGATCGTGCTCCTCGAGCCCGAGCTGTCGTGGGTGGACCTCGGGATGACGCTGCCGCCCGGCGTGGCCGCGAGCGCGGCGTCCGGCGAGGTCTTGGTGCACGACGACGCGGGCGAAGCGCTCGAGCTGCTCGCGCCCGATCTGTCTCGCGCGCGCATCGCGAGCTCGAGACGGGGCGACGCGCTCGCGGTGACCGACGACGGAACGTTCCTCGAGCTCGACGCGGCGGGCGGCTCGCGCTTTCGTCCCACCGCGCTCAGCCCCTTCGCGCCGCCGCCGAGCAGCATCCAGTTCCCCATCGACGCGCCGCTCGTCGCGCTGGACGCCCCGAGCCGCTGGCGCGCCGGGCTGATCGATGGCGAGCTGGGCGCGCTCATCGCCGAGCAGGACGGCGCATCGCTCAGCGTCCCCGTGCTCGCGTTGCGGTCGTTCAGCGTCGAGCTGCGCGCGCGCGGCGCAGGCGTCCTCTTGCTGACCGCGCCTCCCGCACTGGGCGCGATGCCCGTGACCGTGCTGGCGATCGAGTTCAGAGACGACGAGGCCTCGATCGGATCGTGCCGCGTCGATCGCAGCGAAGGCGAGCCGCTGAGCGTGACCCGGGAAGGCGACGCGCTGACCCTCCGAGCCGGCGCCAGCGCGACCGCGTGCGAAGCCACGCTGCCAGAGCGCGTGGGCATCGCGCTGCGCGCCGAGGCGAGCACGGCAGTGAGCACGATCCGCATCGCGCGAAGCCCCTGAGACCCCACCAGCCCCACACCACCGAGCCCGCGCCCGAGCCCGCGCCCGATCTCGACGGACACCTGATCACCCAACCCGCGCCAACGAAGGCAAGTGCCCGCGAGCGTGGAGAAGACCGAGCGACGACCGGCAAGTGGGGCTGGGGCCCCACGCGCAGCGGAACGCAGGGCGAAGCCCGCTCGCGTTCCGGCCGGGTCTGGGGCGGAGCCCCAGGGCAATCAGTCGTCGTGGATGTCCAGCGTATTGCCGCGGGCGCCCTTGGCCTTCTTGCCTTGGCGCATCCGCTCGGGGACCCGCAGCGCGACCACGCCGCGCTCGACCCCGCCTGCGACGCTGGGGCCGGCGAGCGCGCTCGCGATCATCCCCTCGTTCCACTCGTGGTCCCACGCGTAGTTGAACCCGTTGCAGGCCACGCACTTCTTCTCGAGGCCCTCGCACACGATCTGGGTCGCGGCCTCGCTCGAGAGCGCGTCCACGAGCGACGGCGCCTGGATGTTCCGCCCCTGGTGCCAGCACAGATAGAAGCCGTGATCGGAGAAGCCGATGAACTTCTGGGGGATCTTGCAGCCGTCCTGCGGGCGGTAGCGGAAGTCCTTGCGGCTGTACATCTCGAAGTGCTCGAGCAAGAGCGACTTCTCGTTGAACCACGTGTGGGTGTCGTGGCAGGCCTTCTCGATTCGCACGAGCTGCTCGAAGGCGAGCTTCTCTTCCTCGGGCGTCATCTGGAAGTGCGCGGTCTCGGGCACCACCTCGACGTGGCTGAACCCGCAGTACGCGTACTTGCGACCCCCGATCGCCTGGATGTGCCGGAAGCTGTCCTCCAGCACGTGGTGGTTGTCGCGCTGCATGACCGTGTTGGTCCCCCACTGGATCTTCGACTTCGCGAGCCAGCCGATCGTCCGCATGGTGCGGGCCCACGTGCCCTTGCGCTGCCGGATGTGATCGTGGACCGCCTCGGTCCCATCGACGCTGATCGTCAGGCAGTCGAGCTGGGCGAGGAACTCGAGCTTGTCTTCTTTGATGAGGGTCCCGTTCGAGACCATCTGCACCTTGCTGCCGCTCGCGAACGCGTGCTCGAGCAAACGCCAGATCGCCGGGTGCACGAAGGGCTCCCCGCCGGAGAAGCTGATGGTCTCGATCCCCAGCTCGGCGGCCTCGGTGATCGCCTTCTTGCAGAGCTCCTCGTCCATGAAGAGCGTCTCCGACGGACGGCGACACATCTGGCAGGTGAGGTTGCAGTACTCGCTGAGCGCGATGTCCATGCGCTCGTAGCTGGTGAAGAGCGCCTCGGTGCCGCACTTGGGGCACGCCTCCCGCTCGATGGCGCGCTGACCGCTCATGCGGTGCACCACCTCGGTCTCGCACTTGGCGCAGGCGCGCGAGCGCGTCGCCTGCACCGTGCTCGGCCCCTGCTCGAGCACCTTCACCTTGGCGACGTAGGGAAGGCCCATCTCAGGCGCGCTCCTCGGCGGCCAGCTTGCCCTTCGCGGGCGCGTACACCACCTCGGCGCTCTCCTTGCCCACGAAGCTGTCGACGTCGGAGCACGCGGCCAAGCAGCCAGGGCAGCGCTCGGTGAGGGCGAGCGTCTGCAGCTGCTTGTGGTGCAGCGAGTGCCAGAGATCCGGGATCTCGTCGCCATACACGTTGCCCATGCGGTCTCCGTCGGTGCGCATGAAGAAGCACGGGTAGACGTCGCCGCGGAAATCCACGAGGAGGAACTTGCTCGGCAGAAAGCAGCCGCCCGGCGGGATGGGCCGCTTGCCGGTCGCGAGGTAGTCCGGAATCACACCGAACATCGACTCGGTGAAGATCGTGATCCCGAGCGAGCGGGCCTTGGCCGAGATGATCTCGAGGCTCTTCTCGATCTGCGCCTTGGGCGTCCGCATCAACGAGAAGCGGTGCAGCTCCTTGTCGGGTCCGCTGATCTCCTCTTGGAACGGCTGAAACGACACCTCGGGCACGCCGACCGACTTCGCGAGCTCGAGCAGGTGCTCGGCGTGGTGCATCGTCTCGCGCATGAGCACGCCGCTCAGACCAATGCGGATGCCCCGCTCGACGCACTTGCGCGCGGTCTCGACCGACTTGTCGTAGTTGCCCTCGCCCCGCAGATCGTCGTGGACGTCCTTCGGGCCGTCGATCGAGATGTGCAGGTACACCGAGGGACACTTCTGCAATCGATCGAGGTGATCGGCGGTGATCATCGTGCCGTTGGTCACGATGTCCTGCGTCGTGTATCCGAGGCCGTGGGCGAGCTCGACGAGATCGAGGAAGTCCTTGCGCATGAAGGACTCGGCGCCGCACGGGGTGAACGTCTTGGCGCCGAGCGCGCGGGCCTGCCGGATGATCTTCTCGGCGAGCTCGAAGGGCACCCCGTGCTGCTTGAGCTCCCAGACGCTGCACATCTTGCATTTGAGGTTGCAGTAGACGGTGAGCTCCATCGCGAGCTCGTCGAGCGGCCGCTCGAGGTTCCGGCTCTGCGGCAGCACCCGCAGGTAGTCGTGCTTGGCGGTCTTCATGCGCTGGGCTCCAGGGACTCGAGCTCGGGCTGAGGCGGACGGGAGGGTGCGCGCTGAGGGCGATCGGCCCGGCAGCGCGAGAGGACCTGCTCGACGTCGTTCGCGAACCCGTTCTTCACGAACTTCTGGTCGGGCCCGAGCACGTACCAGCGCAGATCGCTGCGCACCCACGCGGCGAGATCGTGATCCTCCGGGTGCAGGTCCATGAAGTAGACCGCGTTGCGCACGTACGAGTCGTAGCTCGGGGGCAACACGCGCTCTTCGCAGCGGAAGGGATCGCGGGGCGCAGGATCCTCGACGTGCAGCACGCGGGCGCGCGCTGCGGCGACGATGGGCATCTGCGCGCGCCGGTGGAGGCGGTAGCCGAGCTCGATGTCTTCCATGCCCCAGCCCGAGAAGCCCTCGTGGAAGCGGAGCTCCGAGCGCGCCGCATCGCCGGGACGGCGCACCGAGAAGTTGCACGAGTAGACGTAGACCCACGCGCGCGGATGATCGCGGACCGGTGTGCCGTCGCTGCCCAGCACCGCCACCCGATCATCGGGCTCGCCGCGGGCGATCTCGGGCAAGGTCGGCTGACCGACGGGCGCCTCGTACGCGCGGTGACGGTAGCCGATCACGATCGAAGGTACCGGCTGCGCCGCGTGCGCCCGCAGGTGCTCGAGCACGAAGTCGTCGGCGAAGATCACGTCGTCGTCGACGAACACGATCACGTCGCCGGTCGCCTCCGCGATCCCCATGTTGCGCGCCTGCCCTGCGCGGAAGCCGAGGTCGGGCTGGTGCCGGTACAGAAGCGGAAGCCTGTCCGCGAACGACTCGGCGACCTGCCGGGTGTCGTCCGGCGATCCGTCGTCGCACACGATCACCTGCTTCAGCACCGGCGCGCCACCCTCCCCCTTCTGGGTGGTGAGGCACGCGAGCAGCTGCTTCAGACGGGCGCTACGTCGGTACGTGGGGATGACCACGGTCGCTTGCACGAATCGATTGTTCCTTCTGCTGCGCTGGCCCGTCTGGCCCCGGTCGCGAGCGCGCGATGTTGCCACAGATGGAGGTCGGGGACACCCCGTGGTAGCCCTCGCCCGATGCCTCGTGCCTTGCTCGGAGTGAACCTGCCCTACTTCTACGGCGCGTACGGGCACGATCTCGCTCCGTCGCTGCGCTTCCCCGAGTGGCCCGTCGACTTCGACGTGATGAAGGCCTACCGCCCGATGCTCGAGGCCAAGGCGCTGGGGCTCGACGCGGTGCGCATCTGGCTCTGCGAAGGCGCCGAGGGGATGTTGCAGGACGAGCGGGGTGCGATCACCGGTCCGCACCCGATGCTGATGGATGGGATCCGGATGCTCGAAGAGGGCGCCGCGCTCGCGGGTGTGCGCATCTACTGGACGCTCTTGGACGCCAACAGCGCCTCGCGTGACGGGGACGCGATCACGCGCGCGATCTTGATCGACGCCGATCATGCGGCGCGCTTCGCGGAGCACGTCGTCGCCAAGGTCGCGCGCGCGATCGATCCCGAGGTCGCGGTCGGGCTCGAGATCGTGAACGAGCCCGAGGTGCTCACCGAGAGCTGCAAGGACGTGCAGCCGATCGAGCAGCCGACGGTGCCGTGGGAGGTGCTCGGTCAGGCGATCCGATCGGCGCGGCAGGCAGCGCTCGCGGAGCGAGGTGATCTCCTGGTCACCGCCGGCACCGGCCACGCGTTCTTGCCCGAGCTGTGGAGGAGCGGCGCCGATCTCAGCGTCGTCGACATCCACATGTACCACCCGCACGGCGGGCTCCCGCCGCGCGCCGATCTCG
>CAYZQM010000098.1:4647-7774 GCA_964480175.1 uncultured Sandaracinaceae bacterium | reverse complement strand
AAGCGTGTCGCCCGGACGAAGTCGCGCCAGGACCTCGCGGCGTACGTGGGCGACGACGCCATCCTCACGCTGCCGCTCATCGCGGGCGAGTGCGGGATCACCAAGCCCGACTACGACGAGAGCGCGCTGCGCAACTACCTCATCAACGCCGACAGCCTCGGCTACTCGGCGGCGTTCCTCTGGAAGCTCGAGGGCGAGCTGGTGAAGACCGACGAGAAGAAGCGCCCCTTCACGGGCTGGGGTCAGCGGATCCACGACGAGCTGAAGCAGCGCCCGGAGGGCGGCTTCGTCGCGTCCGACTGAGTCTCACTCGACCGACTGCACGGTCGCCACGACGCGGAACTCGCCGTTCGGTCCCGTCGCGTCGTCCCAGAGCTCGAGGGTGCCGTGGGTGTCGAGCGACATCGCGCCGTCGTGATCCGCGGTGGTCGTGTTGAGATCGGCGCCCACGACGTGGCGCGGCGGCCCGAGGTACAGCGTGCAGGGGAAGTAGCCCGCGCCCGGTCCGCCGTAGAGAAGGCGACCGCCGCAGACCACTTGGGCGTTGCACGCGAACGTTCCGTCCGGCGCGTCCTCCCGCTCGACGTTGAAGTCGCAGCTCGCGCCGACCGCGACGCCCAAAGGCGCGCCGCTCACCTCGGTCACCGTCGCGTGCACCAAGCGAGGCGCCATGTCCGATGGCGGAGCGAGCGCGCCGGGCGGAGCAGTCGGCGGCGTAGGCAGCACGGGCGGGGGCGGCAACGGCGTCGAAGGCGGGATCGGCACGGGCATGGGCACCGAGGGCACGACCGGCGGGGGCGAGGTGACCGACGGTGGCCCGGACGACGCGCCGTAGAACAGCGCGCCCGCGATGCCGATCACGAGGATCGCTCCGCCGCACCCGAGCCCCGCGATGCACCCGAGGACGATCGGCAACGGATCGCGCGGCTCGCTCATCTCAGCCTCCAGTTCGCGCTGCTCAGAACGTACCCCGCAAGCCGACGTGGTCGGGCGAGAGGTCGAGCTCCAGGGTGAAGTCGGCGCGCGCGCCGCGATCGATGTCGGCCTCGGAAGGGGCGCCGGCGATCAGGGCGATGCCGATGCCGAGCGAGACCGCGCCGAGCGCGCTCAGCCCGATGCCCACGCCGAGCAGCGTGTAGTGGACCGAGACGTCCGCTTGGTACCGATCGATGATCAGCGCGTACGTGTCGTAGTCGGCCATCGGGTTGCCGGTGAACGCACGCACCGCGCTCAGGCACGAGGGGGTCAGCATGCCCATGGTCTGACCCGCGCACGGCATCTCCAAGCTCGAAGGGCCATCGACGTTCTCGGCGTACCACACGGCATCGGCGACGAGCGTACCGGCCCCGAGCGCGAACGCGATGGCGCCGGTGATCGCGGCCGCGATGCCCGCCGTGCGCTGCGAGTCGGCGGCGGCGACCCGCTCCTGCCGCGCGTCGGGGGTCCACCGGTAGGCCGGCTCCAGCGAGAGGCCGTCGCCCGGCGGGACGTCGATGCGCTCGTCGATCGGCTCGCGCTCCGCGACCCGGATCTCGAGATCGTGCAGGCCCACCGGCACCTCGAGCGCGCCGTCGATCACCTCGCCATCGAGACGCACGGTGCTCGACGCGGATGGGAGCGCGATGCGCAAGGCCGCGCGCGTGCTCGCTGGGGCCGCATCGTCGGGCCTCGTCTGCACCACCACGCGCGTCTCGCTTCCGTCCGCGGCGACGACCTCGAGCGCGAAGGGCACGTACCCGTCGCGCGTCCCCTCGACACGGTGCGCCCCGGCCGAGACGGGCACCGTCGCGTCCAGCGGGGTCAGCCCGAGCGACGCGCCGTCGACCCGCACTTCGACCCCGGGGATGACGCTCTCGATGCGGAGGCTCGCGCCCCGGCTGCCGCTCGGCACCAGCACCAGCTCGACGCGGTAGGTCGCGCCGCCCGCGACCCGAAAGCGGTGGCGCTGGGCCTCGAACCCCGCGGTCTGCGCCACGACGACGTGCTCACCCGCGCTCACCGGCACCGGTGCGCTCAGCGGCGCGCTGCCGACCTCGACGTCGTCGACGAAGATCCGCGTGCCCTCGACGCTCACCGTCACCTCGAGGCGACCGATGCGCGCGCGCTGCACCCGCAAGGCGCGCTCCGCGTCGGCGCGCAGCTCGGGATCGATCGAGGGGGAGTCGCTCAAGAAGCGCTGGTAGGCGTCGGCGGCCTCGACCGCGTGACCGAGCTCGGCGTGGATCTGCGCCAGGTTGTAGAGCAGCGCAGGCGCGGGCGAGATGCGGTAGGCCTCCTCGAACTCGGAGAGCGCTTCCACCAAGCGCCCCTCGTCGAAGAGCTCGAGCCCGCGCGTGAAGTGGACGCGCGCCTCGGCGCGTGCGGCGTCCGTCTGGGCCGCGGCGGGCGAGAGCAGGGTGACTGAGAGCGTGAAGAAGGCCGAGCAGAGAGCCCACCAGAGACCGGGTCGCATCGCGGGCGAAGGGTAGCGGATCGGCGGCACGCGCGCGTGGGTCACGCGAGGGCGCGGCGCGCGGCCTCGAGGGCCGACGCCTCGTCCTCGAACACCGCGAGCCCGAGGCCGATCGTCACGTTCAGCCCAGCGCTCATCGTGCGGATCACGGCGCGCTGCATCCGGTGCCACGCGACGATGCCCATGAAGACGGGGAGCACCTCCCGCCCCGCGCCCTGGTGCACCGTGAGGAGCGATCGATCGAAGCCCGCGATGTCGGGCGTGAGCACCCAGACGATCGCGTAGCGACCCGAGAACGCGGGCTGGGCCTGCACCACCGCCATCGCGCTGCGGATGTCGCTCGCGTCGGGCACGCCGCGCAGGCGGATGACGAAGGCCGCGCCCGCCGAGAGCACCTCGAAGCGCTCACGGAGCTCGAGGCGCGCGGGCGCGTCCACGTTCAGCTCACCGCGACGAGGCCGCGCAGGCTCTCGGCAGGGATCTCGTACGGCTTGCTGCAGTAGTCGCAGGTGATGAAGAGCGGCTCCTCGGCCTGCAGCATCTCTTCGAGATCCGCGCGCCCGATGGTGGCGAGGCTCGCGAGCACCCGCTCCGCCGAACAGCGGCAGCGGTACTCGAGCGAGTGGGTCTGGGTCTCGGTGTAGTCCATGCCGTAGCAGATCTCGGAGATCAGCT
>CAYZQM010000098.1:0-4637 GCA_964480175.1 uncultured Sandaracinaceae bacterium | reverse complement strand
GGGGATCGTCGCCCAGCTCCGCGAGCACCTTCGGCACGTCGGCGAAGTCGGCGCGGAGGCGCTCGTACATGAGCGCGAGCGGAGGCTCGTTGCACTCGGGCAGCACCTGCACCACCCAGCCCCCGGCGAGCCGGAGCGCGTCCTTGCTCGGCGCGCCCTCGTAGAGCGCGCCGACCGACGTCGCGGTGGTGACCTGCTCCGACTCGAGGAAGTAGTTCATCAGCGCGCCGGACACGCCGTGCTCCTCGCTGACCGCGACCACGCCCTGGTGCAGCTGTCCGTTGTGCAGCGTGCGCATCACCTGCATCAGCGCGTCGTCGCCGAGGCGCACCGGCCCGCTGGGTGCGCGGCTCAGACCTCGCGTGCCGCCGTCGGGGTAGGTGTCGGCCACGAGGTTGCCCTTCGCGCCCGCCCCGCGGATCACCGCCTGGACCCGGTAGTTCGGGGACATCGTCAGTCGCACGAGCGACGTCCCGGTGCAGAGATCCCCGAGGTGACGCGCCGTCTCCCCCTCGGCGCTCTGCGAGGCGATCACCCCGCGCACGGTCTCGGTGGAGCGCAGCGCGATGACCCGGAACGCTCCGTCGTTGGTGACCACGGAGACGGCCTCATCGGGCAGAAGAGAAGCGACCTCGGACATCGGCCGGGCATGGCGCAGCGGATGCTGCGGCGCAAGGGGCTCGCGTAAGGGCCGCACGCCCGCGCCCATCGACGCGAGCCTCGAGCACGCGCGCTCGAGGCTCCCGGGGTGGGCGTGCACCGACGTGAGTCCGATGCTCCGCGGCTCAGGTGTCGGGCGAGCCGCAGGTCCCGGGTGCGTCCGGGAGCAAGCAGAACGCGCCGCAGGGGCAGATGCTCGCGCCGTTGCAGGACTGCGGTCGCCCGCTCGAGTCGTCGGGGCAGTCGCTGTCCTGCCAGCACTGGCCGGTCGCGAGCGGACCGACGCAGGTCCCTTCTGCGCCCGCCGCGCACGTCGCGTTCACGCAGCGTCCCGCGGCACCACCGAGCGAGCAGTCGGCGGCGTCGAAGCAACACGTCACCCGCGGCGACAGCGCGCACTCGCCGGTGCTGCCGCACTCGCCCGTCGACGCGACGTTGATCCCAGCGGACGCTGCTTCGCAGTCGTTGCCGTAGGTCATGCCGTCGCAGCCGCACACCGGCGCGAAGATGTCCGGACAGCCGTCGGGGATGTCCATGCACGTGCCCGATCCGGCGCACGCGCCCACCGACTTCTCGCAATAGGCCCCGGGGGAGCAGTCGCCGTTCTCCGAACAGACCCCACCACCGTCGCGGCCCGCGTCGCGACCGGCGTCACTGCTGCCCGCGTCGGTCGCTCCTCCGTCGCTCGTGCCGCCGCCGTCCCCTGCGTCGCTCGCCGTCGGCGCGTCGAGCCCACCGCCATCCGTGCCCGTGCCGCCGTCCGCGGTGGCGCGCGCATCGACGCCAGCGTCGTCCGTCGTCATCGGGGTTCCGGGACAGCCCGCGAGCGCGAGCGCGAGCACGGCGAGGGAAGCGATCGGGTTCTTCATGGCGAGCTCCAAGCGAAAGAGGGAGCGCCAAGCGTACCCAACGATCGCCCATGACGACAGGGCGCGGCCGGGTTCCGTCGGGACGGGCGCCGCGCGTGTCGCGCGTCAGCGAACCTCCACGCTCACGTCGATCCCTTCGCGCACGCTCGCGGTCACCGTGCAGAAGTCCTCGAAGGTCGCGCGGCACGCTTCGAGCGCTTCGGACGGGATGCCCTCGGGCGCGTCGATCGTCACCTTCACGGCGCCGACGCGGAGGCGCTTGTTCTCGTTGCGCACCAGCGAGAGCGTCACGTGGCCCACGACGCCGCGCTCGAGCTTCACGCCCTTCTTGCTCAGGCAGAACGTGAGGCTCGCCGCGAGGCAGTTGCCGATGGCCGCGCCCAGCAAGCGCACCGGGTTGGGCCCTCTGTCGCCGCCGAGCGGAGGCGGCTCGTCGCCCACGATCGGATCGAAGTCCTTCTCCGGGAAGCTCACGACGAACCGATAGTTCTCCGCCTGGGTCACCCGGACCTCGATCTCGCTGATGCGCTCGCTCATCGCCTCTCCTTCACCGCACGGGGGTCGCCTCTTCCGTGGTCTCGTTCACCAGTTGTCGATCGAGCCGAGGTCGTGCACCTCGTAGCCCGCCTCGCGCAGCATCGTGGCCGCGCGTGCACTGCGCGCACCGGAGCGGCAGTACACCACCACGGGCTGACCGGTGGGCACCTCCGCGATCCGGCTGCCGAGCTCGTCGACCGGAATCAAGAGCGCGCCATCCAGATGGCGAGCGTCGAACTCCGCCTGGGTGCGGACGTCCAGGAGCGTCCCTCCCGCGGCGACGAGCGCGTGGGGGTCGGAGGCGGCCTCCCCTTCCATCGGGGGCGTCCCACACGCGGACAGCCCCAGCGCCAGGAGCGCCGGCGACCACAGCGTCGATCGACGCGTCCCTCGACGATGGGCCGCGCTCACGAAAGCGTCTCCAGCGCGCGAGCGAGCTTCTCGCGCACGGTCGCGGCCAGCTCGACGAGCGCGGGGTTGCCCACGCCGGCGAGGGTCTTCTCCGGATCGATCGCCGTCACCACCGCGCGCTGCTCGTCGCTCTCGTAGACCACCACGTTGCACGGGAGCATCAGGCCGATCTCGAGCTCGGCGGTGAGCGCGCGATGGGCGAGCGGCGGGTTGCACGCGCCGAGGATCTTGTAGCGTCGGAAGTCGACGCCGAGCTTCTCGTGCAGCGTGCTCTTCATGTCGATCTCGGTGAGCACGCCGAAGCCCTCGGCCTTCAGGGCCTCGCGCACCTTCGTGAGCGCTTCGTCGTACGAGATACCGAGCTCCTTGCGGAGCCCGAAGGCGGTCGGGGTCATGTCGTCTTTCCTTTCTGGGTCGTGGCGTCCCCCGAGGCGGCCCGCTCGCGCGCAGCCTCCTCACGGCACTGGCACCGCGCGTCCTTCGGCACGTCGCCGAGGACCTGCTCGATGTGGGCACCGCAGCCGGCATACGTCGGCCGCTGACAGACCATGCACTGCACGCGCCGGCACATCAGACACCTCCTGGGTTGGGACCGCCGCCGAGCGCAGCTTGCTCGGCGACGCTGCGCCGCACCTCGTCCATGTCGAGGGCGCGGGCACGCTTCACGATCTCGTCGAGCCCCGCCGCGTTCACCACCCCGGACTGCCTGCCGAGCAGCACCCCGTCGCGGACGACGAGCAGCGTGGGGATGGCGCGGATCTGGAACGCCGCGGCGAGGTTCGGCTCCGCCTCGGTGTCCACCTTGGCGAACGTCACGCCGGGATGGCGCTGGGCCGCTGCCTCGAAGATGGGCGCGAAGGCGCGGCAGGGTCCGCACCACTCCGCCCAGAAGTCGAGCAAGGTGATGCCCTCACGCACCACCTCCCCGAACGCCGCTTCCGTCAAGTTCACCGTCGTCATGTCGACCTCCATGGGCGGGTGGAGCCACGCGCGGGGAAAAGGGTTCGCCGTCGGTCGAAAGAAAATCTCGAAGCGCGACCGTGACCGAATCGCGGAGGGCGGCCGGCACGTCGGCGTCGGCGCCCGCGCGGCTACAGAGCGCGAGGGTGCGTGTGAGCGAGTCGCACAGCCCGCGACAGCGGGCGCAGGCCTGCACGTGCGCTTCCATCTCCGCGCACGCCGCGCCGCTGATCTCGCCTTCGAGGTGCTTGGAGAAGAGCCGCACCACATCGGGGCATCCGGTCGCCGGCGCGTCGGGCAGGCCTCCGAGCACCGGGGCGAGCGCCTCGCGCACCGTCGCGCGCGCCCGATGAAGGCGGCTCTTCACCGCTTGGACGCTGACCCCGATCACCTCGGCGACCTCGGGCGCCGTGAGGCCCTCGCCGTCGCGGAGCAAGAGCACCTCGCGGTACATCGGCGGGAGCGCTTTGATCGCCTCGTTCAGCGCGCGCTCGACCTCCTTGCTCGCGAGCGCCTCGTCGGGGAGCGGGGCGGCGTCCGAGAGCGCTTCGTCGTGATGCGGACCGACATCGTCGAGCGAGCGCACCTCGGACGGGGCGAACTTGCTGCGCCGCCGCTTCTTGATGCAGTAGCTCCGGGCGATCGTGTAGAGCCAGGTCGCGAGCGACGACGTGCCCTCGAACGAGCGCACCCCCCGCGCGACCGCGAGCAGGGTGTCCTGCAGTACGTCCTCCGCGTCGGCAGGATCGCGGCACATCTTCATGCCGAACCGGTAGATCTGCGCTTGGTGGCGCGACAGCAGCGCCTCGAGCGCGGCTCTGTCTCCGCTCCGCGCGCGCTCGAGCAGGTCGTCCGTCGTCGACACCGACATCGCAGCGCGACGTGTCCCACGGAACGAGCGCGGCGGCCACGATGAACGGCGCGCAGTTTTCGCAGTGCCCACGCGCGCGAAAGCGCAACCCTTGCACCCCGCTCCGTCGAGACCCACGGACGACGGCGAGGAAGGTGCGGCGCGCACCTTGCTGTGCATCATCGTCGAGAGCCGCCATGACCCACTACGCCCGCATCCTCGTCCCGACCGACTTCTCCCCCGCCTCGGAGGCCGCGCTGAGGACCGCGATGGACCTCGCGGTCCAGCTCGGCGCCGACGTGCACGTGCTGCACGTCTGGCAGCTGCCCGTCTACTCGGTGCCCGACGGA
>CAYZQM010000097.1:9079-21442 GCA_964480175.1 uncultured Sandaracinaceae bacterium | reverse complement strand
AGCTACATCCAGATCTTCAGCCCCATCCTCGGTGATCAGCAGGGCGACTACGACAACTACACCAAGGAGAGCCGCGCGCTCTTCCCGAGTGAGCTGGGCGGCGACGGATACACCGCGTTCTACGGCACGCTCGGCGCCTCGCTGATGCTGCTGCCGCGGCGCGATCTGCTCGCGTACTGCGCGCGTCGCTACGCCGCCTCCGCGGTGCGCCGCTATCTCTTGCTCGACGATCCGCGCCTGGTCTCGCAGCAGCAGCGCGAGCAGTTCAAGCGCTTCGCCCTCGATCCCGACGAGCTCGCCACGCTCGCGCCCGACGAGCGCGCGCGCCGCGTCGATCAGGCGTTCGTCGCGCGGATCGATCTGTTGGCCGAGGGCGACCGCGAGGGCGGCACCTGGAAGCGGGTGCACAAGGTCCGCGAGACCGCGAGCAACAAGCTCACCGCGCTCCTGAGCGAGTGGGAGCAGCGCGCGCGCGGCAAGACCACCGCCATCCGCGAGATCAGCGCGGACCGCATCCTCGACGGGAGCTGGACCCCCGCGAGCACCATCGGCGGTCTCTCGCGCGAGCTCGAGAAGGCGCGCGCCGACGTCGCCAGCGAGCTCCGGGTCATCACCAGCAAGATCGAGGGCGGCGACTTCTGGACCGACTTCCTCAAGGGCGCGGGCCCCGACGGGGCGCCCGAGCTCTCGCCCTACGAGCAGCGCGTGGTGCTGGTGGGCATGCGTGAGCCCACGGGGCTGCTCGGCAGCGCCGCGATCGACGAGCTGGTGCGTCAGGTCGGCTCGCTCGACAAGGAAGGGGATCTCTCGCGCGAGGGCCGCTTCGTGAGCGAGATGGAGGCGTGCGCCGCGCAGCTCAAGAAGACCTTCCGCGGGCTCGATGTGCTGTTGCCGCCCTTCAAGGACAAGGACTTCGACGAGGCGCGCGAGCGCACGGTCGCGGCGTTCAACGAGCAGGTCGCCAAGCTGCGCGCGCTCCTCATCAAGCGCGCGATGCACGAGATCCGCAGCGCGCTGGGTCGCAGCGCAGATGCGCTGCGCGGCGACTTCCGCAACATCGAGGCGAGCGCGGGGCGGCTCGCGGTCGAGCTCGAGGAGAAGGCGCGGCGCTTCGAGTTCGACGGTGGCCTGCTCGAGGGCTCGGATCTCGGTGAGGCCAACGACTACGCGCTCGACGTCGAGGTGCTCCAGCACCCGTCGGGGCGCGCCCGCTTCTGGCATCTCTTCTACGCCGATCAGGTCGCGACGCGGCCCGAGACGAGCGATCAGAAGGCGATGCTCGATGCGCTCGCGAGCGCGATGCGCCCGCGCTTCGACGATCGCGGCAAGCCGATCACCCGGACGGCGCGCGAGATCGTGGCGGACGTGGAGAAGGAGCTCACCGAGGTCGCCGAGGACGCGCTGCGCACTTCGATCCTCGGGGATCCCAAGAGCGACGATCCCGCGGTGCGCGCGGGCCTCACGATGGACGCCGCGCTCGCGCTCGAGTCCCGCTACTACGCCGCGTGGACCGAGCACGAACTCGGCGCGGGGGATCGCAAGCGCAAGAGCGCCGAAGAGAGCATCGCCGCCAGCGCGCCGCTCTTCCCCAGCCAGCTGTGGAACGACGACACCACGCGGCAGTACGCGGTGCGCAAGCTGAAGGCGACCATCGCCAAGGCGCAGCCGCTCACGCGCTTTTCTCCCGAGCACAAGAGCGTGCTCAAGCACGCGGACATGCTCCTGCTCGGGGTGCACCCGGTGCTCTCGCGCGGGCCCTTGGCGAGCTTGCTCGACAGCGCGACGGAGGGCCTGTCGGCGAGCAGCATCCAGGGCTGGACCGATCCCGATCGGCTCGTCGTGTACCGCTCGGTGCTGGGCGTGCCGCTCTATTGCTTCCCCCACGTGAACGAGGAGATGAAGGCCTGCTATCGGCGCTTCCAGGCGCAGCCGGAGAAGGCCTGGCCGCTGCACATCGATCACCACTGGGAGGGCCTGCCCGATCTCGATCCCGAGGACCGGCGCGCCGAGCTCTTGAGCAAGAGCCGGAGCGAGCAGCGCGCGGTCGGCGCGCTCGCGCTCGGGGAGGCGCGCGGCTCGATCGAGCGAAGCGCCGCGGGCTTTCAGCTGAAGGTCGGTGACGCCGCGCTCCCGCTCGGCCCCAGCCCGATGAGCGCGGCGCGCGCGCTGGCCACGTTCGAGGTGGACAAGCCCGCGGTGCATCAGCTCGCGGTGGAGCCGCTGCAGCACGCGATCGATCACCTCGGCAGCGCAGGGCGCGCGGAGCTCGAGGGCACGCTGAAGGCCTGGGGCGAGCGCGCCGTCGCGCTCGAGCTCAAGGCCAAGCGCGACGCGGGCGAGCAGCGCGAGTACGACGAGCTGCGCGAGGCCACCTCCATCTTGAAGGCGCTGGCCAGCGCCTGACGGATCGGGTGGCGACGCATCGCAGTGCCGGCGGCGCCGCGGGTGCCGAGCCCACGATCGCGCGCGGCGAGAGCGTCACCATCGTGGTGGGCCTCGGGGTGCTGGGCGCGCGCGCGGCGAGGCGCCTCGAAGACGTCGCGTCGATCACCACGCTCGCGTTCGAAGACCTCGACGACGACGCGAGCGTCGAAGGATCCCTCGGCCGCGAGCGGGCCGACGACGCGGCCGACGCGGTGCTCGCCGCGATGACGCCGCGCCTCGAGCATGGCGCCGTGATCCACCGGGTCGGCCCGACCGATCTCGTCGTGCTGATCGTGGGCAGCCTCGCCGAGCTCGGCGTGCGCAGCACGCTCGTGCCGCTGCTCGAGGGGATCGATCGGCTTCTGCTCGAGCGCCTCGGGCCCCTCATGGCGGCGCGCACCTCGGGCGCCCGCGTCGCCCTCGTCCCCGCGCTCATCGTGCCGCGCCAGCAGACGCCGGACGGCCGCGCCGATCACGCGCGCCGCGCGGTGCGCTCCCTTCTGCGTCACGCGCGGCGCCCGAGCGCGCCGTTCGAGAGCATCGCGCGCGTGCTGTTGATCGAGGACGTCGGGGCCCGCTCGGTGCTCGGTGAGGCGGAGCAGGTCTCGCTCCTCCGCAACGCGGCGCTCTTCGTCGCCGAGGCCCGCGCTTCACCGGAGACCGCGCCGCTCGTCGATCCGTTGCTGCGCCGTGATCGGGGCGCGCCGCCCCTGGGCACGCTCGCGGTCGCCACGGCCGAGCTCCCCCGCGCGCGCTTGGCGCAGTGGGCGCGGGCCCACGTCGGCGTCGAGCTGCTCGACGCCGTGCTCGAGGCGCGTCCGCCCGACGCGACGACCGCGTCGGCGGACGCCATCGAGTCGATCGACCTCGACTCGCTCGATCAGGGTGAGGACGCGCTGCACCTGGTGCGCGAGGCGCTGCTCGCGCGCTACTTGCCGACGATCACCCCGGACGCGCCCCCGCGCGTGCTCGAGCGGAGCCAGACGCTGCGCGCGCGGTGGGGCCCGGATCACGCGGACGCGAGCGTCGGCGATCCGGTGATCGCGCCGGAGATCCCCGTGGGCTTCGCGCTGCGCTGGACCCGCACGATCGAGGAGGCCTGGGTGCGCTTTCAGCGGACCCGCTTCGACGATCTGGTCGCGACGGAGCGCGCGCGCCTCGAGGCCGCGCGGCTGCGGGTGAGCGAGCGCGCGCAGCAGCGCATCGACGCGGAGCTGGTGGCGAGCGCGGGCGCGACGCCCGGCGCCGACGCGCTCCGCCGCGCCCAGGCGACCACCGATCTGCTGCGGCGCGCGGTGGGCGAGCGACAGCGCGAGGCGATCGCCGCGCGCGACGCGATGCTCCCCGACGCGCCGCCGAGCTTCGGCGCGTTCCACGACGCGCACGCGCGCTTGCTCGACACCCTGCGGGCCCGCGCCGACGTCGATCGGACCGCGCTCTTCTTCGGGCTGATGTGGCTCGCGACGGTCCTGCTCGCGCCGACGTTGCTGGCCGCGCTCGCGGACGCGCTCGCGGTGGATCCGGACGGCGATCTCTCGCGGTGGCTGCGCGAGGACGGAACCCTGACGGGCGCGACGCTCGGTCTCGTGTTCGTCGGCGGATGGCTGGCGAGCAAGGTCCACGCGGCGCACCGCGCGTCGGTGGAGGCCCACGAGCAGATGTGGAAGGCGCTCGGCGAGACGATCGAGGGCCTCGAGTCGACGTCCGTGCTGAGCTACTTCGCGAGCCGCTTGCGCCTGGCGCGCGAGGCCGCGCGCGCCGAAGCGCTGCTCTCGGTGCGCGGCGCGCTCGACCGTGACGCCGATCGCCTTCGCCTCGCCGATCGCGCGGCGAAGCGCACCCGCAGCGAACTCGCCTCGCGCGTGCTGAGCAGCTCGAGCGGGCCGGCGATCGCGCAAGCCGCGCCGCGCCGTCAGGAAGACCTCGCGCGCGCCGCCGAGCGCGCGATGCGCGGCGCGCCGCTCGCGCTCGAGACCACCATCGTCGGCGAGGGCGCGGGCGAGGCCATCGCGCGCCTCTTGCCCGCGCCCGCGCGCGACACCCGCATCGCCGACGTGCTGCGTCGCCTGGCGGAGAACGAGGGCTGGTCGAGCCGCTGGCGCGAGGAGGTGCCCTTCGCGTCGATCGACGCGCTCGAGCGCGCGACGGCGCCGCACGCGGAGCCGGTCGCGACGTGGGATCCGATGGAGGGCGCGGACGCGGCCGAGGCGAGCTTCGACGCGATCGCGTCGTTCGTCCGGCAACAGGCCGAGTCGCTGCGCCCCCCGCTCGCGACGCGCTCGACGGGCCATGGGACGCGGCCGTTCGGCGAGGGCAAGGCGTTCGTCCCGCTCGCCGCCATCGCGTCCGTGCGCGCGCGCTTGGACGCGGGCGCCGCGGGGCGCAGCGTCGGGTGTGAGCGCGGCCCGGGGCGGGACCGCGCGTTCTACGTCGTCGCGGAGATCGACCTCGACGAAGGCGACCTCGTCGCGCTCGATGCACCGGAGGAGCCCGCGTGAGCGGCCTGCGCGAGCAGCTGCTCTGTCAGATCGCCGCGCTCGCGCTGCGGTGGGGCGCGGGCTGGATCCTCCTGCCGATCGGCCTCGCCGCGGCGACGTTCATCGTCGGCCTCGCGGTGCGCCGCGCGCTCGGCCGCGCGCCGAAGGGCGAAGGTGCGCCCACCCATGGCCCGCACTGGGTGATGGCGTCGTGGGTCTGCGCCGCGATCTACTTGGCGGCGCGCGCGATCGATCCGCTGCTGCATGCGCGGCAGATCCGTCCCGAGAGCGTCCCGCCCGAGGTGTGGTCGCGCATCGGCTACTTCGAGTGGCGCCTCTTCGGGGGCGAGGTGCTGCGCCTGCTCTTGCCGCTCGAGGATCAGCCGGGCGTCGCGCTCGCGGTGCACGCGGTGTTCTGGGGCCTGCTCTTCACGCTCCTCGCGCTCTTGCTCACCCGCTTCGGAGCGCGGCTGTTCACCCGCGCCGGTACGTTGGTCTTCGAGCAGCCGGAGGACGACCTGCCCTTCTACTTCCGGTGGACCGGCGCCAGCACCGCGCGACGCATCGATGCGCGCGCGAAGGCGAAGCTCTCGCTGCCGATCGGCTTGCTGGTGCTCGCGCACGTCACGGTGGGCGGGCTCCTGGTGGCCGGCGCGCCGCACGCGGGCGCATCGACGCTCACGTGCGGTGGAGAGGACCCGGGGCTCGAGATGGCGCCGGTGGAGAGCGCGATCGAGGCGCTCCCGATGCCGCTCCCGATCCCGTCCGCAGGCGCATACGTGCTCGTCGGCCTCTGCCTCGCGGTGTTCTGCGCGCACCTGGTGGCCGAGGGCACGCCGCGGGCGACCCCCGAAGAGAAGAAGGCGCGCGACGCCGACGCCGAGCCGATCGAAGGCCGCAGCACGGTCGAGCGCTACGCGGACGCGCTGGCCGCGCGCGGCATCACGCTGCCCGACTGGCGCGAGCGCGAGGAGCCCGCGCGGAGCGGCGAGCGCGCGCCGCCGCCCGAGGGTGTCCACCCGCTCTTCATGGACGTGCTCGAGCGCCTCGCTGGTGAGGGCGCCCAGCTCTACCGCCACCAGGCCGACGTGCTCGCGCACCTGACCGCGGCGTGGCACGCGGAGCGAGCCCAGGCGCGGGGCGCGGCGCCCCAGCTGCGCGAGGAGGTGCTCGGCGCGACGTTCGTCGAGAAGAGCGGGCACCCGCACCCGCTGGTGATCCTCCCCGAGGGCGCGGGCCGCACTACGCTCGGTCTGTGCGCGGCGCTGCTCGTGGTGCTCGATCGCGGCGCGACGGCGCTGGTGCTGTCGCGACGGCGCGACGAAGCGCGGGCCCGCGCGGCGCAGCTCCGCTCCGCGCTCGAGCGATCCGCGCTGCGCTGGAACGTGCACGTCGCTGTCGCGGGCGACGATCTCGGAGGGCAGCTCGCCGCGAGCCGCGTGCCGCACCTGGTCTTTGCGGACCTCGAGACGCTCGAGGCGGACGTCCTCGGGGACGCGCGCACCGATGGCCTGCTCTCGCGCCTCGGGCTGTTGGTCATCGACGATCTCGACGCGTTCGTCGGCGTGCCCGAGATGCACCTGCACGTCGCGATGCGCCGCTTCTGGGCGCTCTGCCGTACGGTGCGCGACGCGCCCTACCCGCTGCTCTTGCTCGCGCTCGCGGGCCCCTCGGCCGAGGGCATGGTCCCCTGGGCCCGGCATCTGCTCGCTGCGCCGCTCTTGCCCTTCGAGAACGACACCGCGCCCCGCCGCGCGATCGTGCACGTGCGCCGCCGCGATCTGACCGTCGATCCCGCCGCCGATCGCGCCGAGCGCGCGCCCGATCCGACCGTCGCGGAGCTCGCGGCCGCCGCGGGCGACGCGGGCCTCACCTTCCACCTGCGCCTCTCCGGCGACGAGCACCGCGCGATCTTGCGCGCGCAGATCGATCTCGAGAGCCTCGCGGGCCACGTCGCCGATCCGGCGCGCGCCGACGTCGTGATCCTCGAGGGGCGACACCCCGACGTCGCCCGTGAGGCCCGGCGCCTGGCGCACGCGGGCGCGCTGCGTGAGGGCGAGGTGCTGATGATCCACGCGCCGCCGCCCGACGAGGACACGATCCTCTTCGACGCCGCGATCGACGCGCCCGAGCGCGCGCTCCCCGCGTCGCTGCCGCGCGCGGTCTCGCTGTCGTTGCCCGCGCTCGTGCTGCAGCGCCACTTCGATCGCGCGCTCGGCCGTGAGCACGAGGTCGAGGCCCTGCGTGAGCGCTTCGGGCGACGCTTCGTCGACGAGACGCTGCGGGCCCTCGAGCAGCGCAACCTGATCGCGGAGCGCACGGTGTGGCACTTCGATCCCCGCACCGACGACGCCGTCGCCCAGCGCCGGGTGCGCAGCGTAAACGAGGCCGCGCTCGGCGAGCCCATCGCCGAGAGCACGGTCGGCGACTCGCGGACCCGGGTCGCGCTCCTCGACGAGGGCACGACGGAGCGGCTCGGCGAGGTCGATGGCTCGATCGCGAGCGCGCGCTTCGCGCCCGGCACGTTCGTGCTCCTGCCGTCGGGCCGCTACCAGGTGCGCGGCGAGAGCGATCACACCGGGCGGCGCGCGATCGCGCTGATGCACGGTCGGCCCCCGCTGCGGGCGAGCGCGCTGCGCGTGGTGCACGCCCAGGCCCACGGGCCCCTCGACTGGTCGGAGCGCACGCTGAGTCGCGGCGCGGGCGTGCCGATCCAGCTCTGCATCGCGCGCCTCGAGATCACCGAGACCCTGTCGGGCGTTCGGATCTTCGAGCCCGGCGCGATCCTGCTCGAGCGACGGCGCTACGAGCGCGAGCTGGCGAGCACGTACTTCACCGAGGCGTGCGTCGCGGCGGTGGACGAGCTCGCCGCGCCGGCCGAGGCGCCGCTCGTGACCGCGGTGCGCCGCGCGCTGCCGCTGTTGATCCGCGGCGCCGAGGGCGCGCTCGACGTGGAGATCGATCGACTCGATGCTCGCCGCTGCCTCATCGTCTTCGATCGCACGCCGGGCGGCAGCGGTCTGTCGCGCGCGATCGAGGAGGAGCTCCTCGGCGACCTGCTCCGCGTGGCCCGCCGCGTCCTCGAGCGCCTCGTCGAAGATCAGGTGAGCCGGATGCGCGCCCTCTACGACAGCCGCGCCGCCTCGGATGACGCGTGGGACACGGCGGGCGCGCTCGCGTTCCTCGATCGCACGCTCGACGGCGAGCGCGCCGCGACGGGCGCGAAGGCGTTCGGCTACACCCCGGGCGAGGGCAACCCGGGCGATCTGGGGCGCCTCTGGATCGCGCCGAGCGGGCGCACCGACGATCTGGTCTGGGTGCGCCACCCCTTCGTGCTCAGCGAGGCGATCGGCGCGGCGCCCGCGGGCGAGGTCGCGCTGGACGTGGGCGTCGAGCGCGCGGCGCTTCGAGGCAGCGGCGACGACGACGATGCGCGCCTCTTCGGCGCGGTGCGCAGCCTGCTCGAGCGGATCGCGGGGAGCGATCATGGCGCGGACGAGCTGGCCCTGCGCTGGGTCGCGGGGCTTCCGCTGTCGCGGCCGAGCGCCGGGGACCCCGCGCGGATGGCGCTGCTGTCGCGGCGCGCCGACGTGGCGGGCCGCATCGCGCTGCTCGCGGCGCTGGCGCCGGACGTCGCGGTCGATGGCGAGCACCGGGTCACGATCACGCGGGCCGATCGGGTCCTCGAGGTCGACCTGAGCGCGGCGCGGCCACGCGTGCGCACGCGCGCCGAGCGCTGACTGCCATTTCGGCTGGCGGGGCGGGCGCGATTGACAGCACGTCGCACGACGCGACGGGGACATGGCTCGATCCCGCGTTCTTCGCGGCGATTCACGTTGGCACGCACCCTGCTGAAGGCCCCTGCACGCGCGGCGTGAGCCACTCGGAGATGAAACGAAAGGACACACGCGCGACATCCGAGAGCCAACAGAGAGAGCCAAGACAGAGAGAGCCAAGACAGACAGCGCATGACAGGCGCCGCACCGAAAGAGAGAGCGGGGCGGCGCAACCGAGCGAGCGAACCGAAAGAGAGAGCGGGACGCTCGCGCAGCGAGAGACAGAGAGAGCCAGAGAGAGAAGCGAAAGGAGCATCGAGAGAAGGACGTCGGGAATCCCCCCGGCGTCCTTCTCGTCGTGCTCCGGCCCTGGGCTCGCTCGCTGGGGCTCCCCTGCTACACCTTCGGCTCCGTGCGTTACGTGGTCCAGACCTTTGGCTGTCAGATGAACGTCCACGACTCGCGTCGGATCGAGGAGGTCCTCGACGGCGCGGGCTGGCAGGCCACCGACGACGCGCAGCTCGCGGACCTGGTCCTCTTCAACACGTGCAGCGTGCGCGAGAAGGCCGAGCAGAAGCTGCTCTCGGTCCTCGGAACGGTGCGCGGGATCAAGGAAGAGCGACCGAGCTTGGTGGTCGCCGTCGCGGGCTGCGTCGCGCAGCAAGAAGGCGACAAGCTGCTCAAGCGCGCCCCGCACCTCGACGTGGTGATCGGGCCCGACAACATCGGCGAGCTGCCTGCGCTGGTGCAGCACATCCAGGGGGGCGGCCCTCCGATCGCGCGCACGGTGTTCGATCTCGACGCGCCCGCGTTCTTGACCGCGCGGCCCCGCGCCGAGCGCGAGCTGAGCAGCTTCGTGACGGTCATGAAGGGCTGCGACGAGCGCTGCACCTTCTGCATCGTGCCGACCACCCGAGGTCCCGAGCGCTACCGCGCGGCCGACGACGTGATCCAGGAGATCGCGGGCATGGTCCGGGGCGGCACCAAGGAGGTCACGCTGCTGGGGCAGACGGTGAACTCCTGGTACGAGCCCCGCGAGGGCACGGCCGAGGGCACGGCGTCCGAGTTCGCCGCGCTGCTGCGTCGCATCGCGCGCGAGGTGCCCGATCTCTGTCGCCTTCGCTACACCTCGCCGCACCCCCGCCACCTCACGCCCGAGCTGATCGCGGCGCACGCGGAGCTGCCGGTGCTGCCCGCGCACGTGCACCTGCCGGTGCAGTCGGGATCCAACCGCATGCTCCGCCGCATGCTGCGCCGCTACACCCGCGAGGAGTACGTGGCGCGCGTCACCGCGCTGCGCGACGCCGTGCGCGCGGCCCGCGGTGAGGAGCTCACCCTGAGCAGTGACTTCATCGTGGGCTTCCCGGGCGAGACCGAGGCCGACTTCGAGGAGACGCTGTCGCTGGTGCGTGAGGTGCGCTTCTCCGCGGCCTTCGCGTTCAAGTACTCGCCGCGCCCCCACACCCCGGCGCTCAAGCTGGGCGACGACGTGACGGAGGCGGAGAAGGACGATCGGCTCGCGCGGCTCTTCGCGGTGGTGGCCGAGCAGCAGAGCACGCACCTGCGATCGCTGGTCGGCCGCGACGCGACCGTGCTCGTCGAGGGCCACAGCAAGGTGCCCGCGACCGAGTCCGTGCCCGAGGGCACGCAGCGCTGGCGAGGCCGCACCGAGCGCCACGAGATCGTGCATCTCGATGCCCCCACGGATCGGGACCTGACCGGCCACCTCTTGCCCGTGCGCATCCAGCAGGCCAACGCCCACTCGCTCGTGGGCGCCCTCCAGATCGATCCGAGCTCGCTCCCGCTGCGCGCCGCAGCTGCGAGCCCCGCCGCCAAGGGGGGATCGTTCCGGCTGCCGATCCTGGGCGCTGCGTCACGGGCGGTCTCATGAGCGTCGCGCGCGCGCTGACCCCGGCCCGCGCCCGAGCGCTCGCGTTCGCCTGGGCCCCCGCGATCTGCACCATGGCGGCGATCTGGATCCTCTCCTCGAGCAGCGCGCCGGGCGTCCCGGTGCACGTGCTGCCCTTCCGAGATCGGGGCGCGCACTTCTTGGCGTACGCCACCCTCGCCTTCCTGGTCGCGCACGGCGTGCTCACCCAGCGCCAGCCCGAAGACCGCTGGATCGCGCGGCCGCGGGTCTGGCTCTTCGCGGTCTACACCGCGGTGCTCTGGGGCCTGCTCGACGAGGTGCACCAGTCGTTCGTCCCGGGGCGCTCGCCCGATCTGATCGATCTCTGCGCCGACGGCCTCGGGGCCAGCGTCGGGGCGCTCGCGCGGGTCGTGCTCTCGCGCCCGCCGTCGCTCGCCACCGTCACCCCCAGCGAGGCGCGATGAGCCTCTTTCCATACCTCGGCCATCGACCGCAAATCGATCCGGACGCGTTCGTCGCGCCGACCTCGAGCGTGATCGGGCAGGTCACGATCGGCGCGGGCTCGTCGATCTGGTACGGCGCGGTCCTGCGCGGCGACGTGATGCCCATCCGCATCGGAGCGCGCACCTCGATCCAAGACAACAGCGTGCTGCACGCGACGGGCGGCTGGGCCGACTGCATCGTCGGCGACGAGTGCACCATCGGGCACAGCGTCATCCTGCACGGATGCAACGTGGGCCACCGGGTGCTGGTGGGGATGGGCAGCATCGTGCTCGACGACGTCGAGATCGGCGACGGCTCGATGATCGGCGCCGGCTCGCTCGTCACCGCGCGCACCAAGATCCCGGCCGGCGTGCTGGCGCACGGTCGCCCCTGCAAGCCCGTCCGCGAGCTCACCGCCGAAGAGCACGAGCGCATCCTCGAGGCCTCGAGCCTCTACGTCCGCTACGCCCGCGAGCATCGGGAAGGAGTGCAGTCGACATGAGCCATCGAAGCCTCGGCCTCGTCCTCGCGCTGTCGTGCGCCCTGGGCTGCGGCGCCAAGACCGGCCTCGAAGTCCCCGACGTGCCGATGGACGCGCCGCCGATGATGGACACGCCCGACAGCCCGGACGCGCCGCTGATCTGTCTGCCGGGCGAGTTCCCCATCACGCCCGCGACGGCGGACGTGGTGTTCGTGATCGATCGCTCGGGCTCGATGCGCCTGACCATCGACGGCCTCGAGGACCGCCCTCCGTCCGAGTGGCGCTGGCGGGTGCTGCGCGACGCGCTCCGCGACGCGTTCGCCACGCTGGACGTGCGGGTGAACGTCGGCGGCAAGTTCTTCCCCGATCCCATCGATCCGCTCATGCCCTTGGTCCCGCCGGAGGAGGCGTGCCGCAGCAGCGGCGGCATCGACGTGCCGATCTCGCCGACCGGCGAGAACCGGATCATCAGCACCTTCGACGCGACCGAGCCCCTGGGCGGCACCCCGACCGCCGTCGCGATCGCCGAGGCGTCCGCGGCGCTGCGCCGCGCCGACTCCGCGCGACGCTTCATCGTGCTGGCCACCGACGGCGGCCCCAACTGCAACGCCGATCCCCGGATCGATCCCTCGCGCTGCGTGTGCACCAGCGCCCCCGACGCGTGCCTCATCCCCGACGTCGGCGTCTTCTCGTGCCTCGACGACACCCGCACGATCTCCACCATCTCGATGGCCGCGGGCTCGGGCGCGCCGGTCTTCGTGATCGGCATCGAGGATCCCACGCGGCCCGACTTCGCGTCGGTGCTCGACGCGATGGCCGTCGCGGGCGGCCGTCCTCGCGAGGTCACCATGC
>CAYZQM010000097.1:2654-9069 GCA_964480175.1 uncultured Sandaracinaceae bacterium | reverse complement strand
GGTGCGCTCCGCCGCCGAGCTGCGCGACGCGCTCGACGCGATCACCTCGAGCATCTCGCTCTGCGGCTTCGTGAGCCCCTCGGTCCCCGCCGACGAGTCGACCTTCTTCATCGAGATCGACGGCGTGCGGATCCCGGCGACCGGCTGGCGCTGGGTGGATCGCGCGCGCGGCGAGCTCGAGCTGGGCCCCGAGGCCTGCGAGCTCGCGCAGCGCCCCGACGCCGACATCATCGCGATCGTCGACGACTGCCCCGACACCTGATCGTGACGCAGCACGATTGCGGGGAGTGACCCGCGACGCCTCGCGTAGCATCGCGCGATGTCGATCCTGCACCGCCGCTACGAGGACATCGTGCTGCTGCGGGCGCAGCTCGGTTACCGCGTGCTCGCGGCCCGGCGGCTGCCCGATCGAGCGCGCGTCGTGCTGGTCGCGCCCAACCGCTTCGTCGAGCCGAGCCTGAGCCGTCAGGCGCTGGAGCGCGCGCTCTACGCGCACGAGCGCATCGATCATCCCGCGGTGCCCCGCGCGACCGGGATCCGCGACATCGACGGTCGCCCGATCCTCGAGCTCGAGTGCCCTGCGATCGCGGATGGGCTCGAGTTCTCGCGGCGGGTGACCGCGGGCACCGCGCGGCTGCCCTACGAGGCCGCGGACGCGTACATCGTCGGCATCCGCCTCGGCCTCGAGGCCGCTCACCGCGTCCCCGATCCCCGCACCGGCGGTCCCACGTGCATCGGCCGCCTCTCGAGCGCGAACGTGCTCTTCTCGGGCGACGGACGCTGGTTCGTGTTCGGCTTCGGGCACAACGTCGCGGTCGAGGACGAGCACGGGATGCCCGACCCCACCATCCCGCACTTCGCTGCGCCGGAGGTGCTCTTGGGGCACCCGGCGACGCCCGAGGGCGACTACGTCGCGCTCTTGCAGCTCATGCGCGCGGGGATCCCGATGGTCGACAAGACCGACGCGCTCGGCCGCATCCTCAAGGGCATCACCACCAACTCGGACAAGGTCTTGGTCGAGCTGGTGCAGTGGTTCGATCAGCGCGTGATCGGAGAGAAGCCCACGTCGCGCCCGACGATCCCCGAGGCGGTCGCGCAGTCGGATCGCATCCGCGCGATCCTCGGCGTCACGATCGATCCGCGCGGCATGGCGAGCGTCGCTGCGAAGGTGCTCGCCGATCCGTCGACCGACGCGCCGCTCGTCGTGCCCTACGGCGGCGCCGTGCTGAGCCTCGGCCCCGAGGCGGACTGGGCGCGCTGGAACGAGGCCGAGCCCGTGAAGCTGCGAGGGCCGATGCGCCGCATGCTCGTTGCGCTCGCCGAGCGGCAGCAGATGGGCTTCCCCTCGCCGATGCGCGCGACCGATCTGATCGAGGTCGGGTGGCCCGAAGAGTCGACCACCCACGAGTCCGCGATGAACCGGGTCTACGTGACGCTGAACCGCCTCAAGAAGTCGCTCCCGGAGGGCGCGATCGAGCGCTTCGACGACGGCTACCGATTGCGACCCGACGTGATCGTCCGCCGCGCGTCCTGACCGCGCAGCACGACGTCCTGACCGCGCAGCACGAATCGAGGCCGGGCGGCGAGGACATCGTGGCCCTTACAAGTCCTTACCGGTCCCGTCACCTCTGCCCGCGCTCCCTCAGGTTGGGTGGGTCCGCGCCAGATCGGCGCGCACGTGCAGCGGCTCGCGGGGCCGTGAGGAGAGACCGTTCATGCGCGCGAGGTCCATCGGGCTGTTCACCACTTTGCTCCTGTCGAGCTGCGGCATGCTCGGCGGGCGCGGCGCCGCCAGCGCCGGCGAGGCCACCCAAGAGGTCACGCTCGCGGCCGGCGCCAGCGATCCGACGACGCTCACGGTGCAAGGCAGCGCGGGCGGTCCTCAGGCGGCGTCCTCGCTGCACGCGGGCTGCCCTGGACACATCCCCAGCGCTCCGAGCGTCGTGCTGCACTCGGAGGGCGACGTGTCGCTCGTGCTCGACGTCGCGTCGCGCTCGGACACCACGCTCGTGGTGCGCCACCCCGACGGCAGCTTCTCGTGCGACGACGACTCGGGCGAAGGCAACGCGCCGCGCGTGTCCGCCGCGTTCGCTGCGGGCGATCACGAGATCTGGGTCGGCACCTACAGCCGCGGCGCGCACGCCGACTACGTGCTGACGCTGGCGGCCGGCGGCGCGGCCGCGGCGAGCGGGGCCGCGAGCGGCGATGCCGCCCCCGGGGGGCCCTACCACGGCACCGTCACGTTCGAGAACCAGACCTCGACGCCCGTCTGCCGCATCGAAGGCAACGACGGACGTCGCTACCTGGACGAGCACGTGGAGATCGCGCCCGGCGCGAGCGGGACGTTCGAGCTGACCGATCGCCTCAGCCAGATCTGGGTGATCGGATGCGATGGACGCGTGCTCTTCGGTGGGCCCAACCCCTCGCTCACCCAGTCGAGCAGCGCGAACATCGGGGAGCTGACCGTCGGCACCATCGCGCTCGCCGAGGCCGCAGGCGCCGAGGACGCGTCGAGGCGCACGCTGATCGTCGAGGCGCGCGACGCCGACGCGTACCTCGAGGGGGTCATCGACGGTCTCTTGCGCTCGCACTCCGACGCGATGAACGACCGCGCGTTCCGTGACGAGGCGTTCGCTGCGCTCATCGAGGGCGGCCGCGCGCATCGCTGGCCCGAGACCTTCGTCGCGCTGCGCATGACGTCGTCCGACTGGGACGTGGTGCGGCACCGAACGAGCGGCGTGATCCTGCGGCGCGTCGCCACCGGCGTGGCCATCGCGCGCTTCGAGAGCGGCCTCTGTCAGGCCACGCCCGTGACCTTCGTGCAAGAGCACGACGGCTCGCGATTCAGCAGCAGCACGCGCTTCGGCGACATCGGCGGCAACCACCGCGTGCCGTGCGCCATCGCCGAAGCCGCCGCCTCGAGCCCCCACTGGAGCCACTGATGATGAAGCGCCTCATCCTCTGCACCCTCTTGCTCGCCACACGCGGCGGCGCCCTCTTGCTCGCCGCCTGCGGCGGTGAGGAAGCCCCGCCCCCCACCAGCTCCCCTGCGCCGAGCGCGCCCGAGCCGGTCGCGGCCGAGCCCGCTGCGCCCGCGCGCGCGCCGCTCACCGGAACGCCCGAAGAGCGATGCGCCACGCTGCTCGACCGCGCTTGGTCGGAGGCGAGCGCGATCCTCGGCGAGCTCGGCACCGACGCGAGCGCGGCCGAGGGCGAGTACCGCAGCCTCGCGAGCGGCTTCGGCCGCCGCTGCGCTGCGCTGGAGGCCGCGCAGATCGAGTGCATCGGCGCGGCGGAGCGCACGCTCGACGGCATCGCCACCTGCCAGGTGAACGCGGGTCGTCCGCTCGCCGAGCAGGTGCGACCGCCGCAGGTGATCTGGCTCGCCTCGTCGCTCGTGGACGGCGACACCTTCCGGGGCGCAGCGCTCACGGGTGCCGACGCCGACGCCGCGCGCGCCGCGCTGGTGGGTAGCTGGGCGCGCGGCGAGGAGGTGATGACCTTCGAGGCCGATGGCCACGTGACGATCGAGGGCAGGCAGGCCGGCGACTTCGACGCGACGCTCGTGGACCTGCACGGTCTGCACCTGGCGCCGCGCGGCGAAGGCCGGCCTCGCGACGTCACGTTCGCCCGCATCGGCGAGCAGCTCTACGTCGCGGCCATGCCCGGCTGGCAGCCGCAGCCGGTGAGCGACGCGGGCCGCGCCATCGCCATCGACACGGACGCGTTCTTCGTCGTCGAGGGTCTGGGCGGCGCAGCGCCGACGTGCCACGGCTGGCACGAGGAGGGGATGTCGCTCGCGAGCGTCTCGTGCGCGATCTCCGGAGAAGGCGATCAGCGCACCCTCGCGATCGACTACACGTTCGGCGCTCACCCGGATGGGACCACCCACGATCGCGCGGCGACGCTCCGCCTCGCGATGCGCGACGGAGTGCTGCTCTCGACCACGCCGAACCTCTACTTCGATCGCCGACCCTGACTCGATCACGGGCGCGCGGGCCTCGATGGGAACCCGCGCGCCCGTCCGGTGTCGCCTATGCTTGCCGCGCATGGTGCCCCGCTCGCTCTCGCTCCTCGCCCTGGTGGGCCTCTTCGCGTCGAGCGTCGCGAGCGCGCAGGACGTGGTCGAGGAGGCGCGCGAGGGGGCGCCCTCGTCGCACTGGGCGGGGCTCGACGAGTGGGCCGCCACCATCGCGGTCGACGCGGATGGCCACTGGCGCGGACCGCGCGCCCCGATCCCCGACAGCGCGCCGCGCCCTCAGACGGCGACGGCGATGTCGCGCTCGCTGCTCTTGCCGGTCGCCGCGCTCGCGGACGAAGGCATTGCGCAGGATCGCATCGCGAGCGCGCTCGCGGGGCTCGAGGCGGCCGCGCTCGCGCTGCCGATGGAGGGTTGGCCGACGCCGCTCTCCGACGGAGGCGCAGGGGGCACCGACGGCTTCGAGCTCTACCTGCGGCAGGTGCCGTCGTTTCGCGACGCCCCCTCGTGGGTCCCGACCGAGCGGCCTCCGATCGATCGCGCGCTGCGGGTCAGCCTCGATCAGCCGCGCATGCTCGCGGACACCGACGCCGCGAGCACCTTCGCCGAGCTGGGCTCGAGCGTGCCCGACGATCGGGTCTTTGCGTGCGCGTTCCAGGCCTACGCCGAGGCTGCGCTCTTGGGCTCGGACGTCGCCGAGGCGCCGGCGGTGCGGCGCGCGTTCGCCGTGTGGATCACCGAGCGCTTCACCGGCGTGATGGGCTGCCAAGAAGAGCTCGTGGTGGCGCAGCAACAGGCGCCCGAGCGCAGCTTCATCACCCACGAGCTCGACAGCGGCGAGGGCGGCGTGGTCTTCCTGGGTCCGCTCGCCGATCGCCACGATCGCGGCGCGGGCACGTTCCTGCCGGCCGTGTGGAACGGGATGCGGCAGTGGACCCGCGACGGCGGCGATCCGCACGCGCTGCCCGACTTCTGGTGGGTGGTCGGCATGGCGCTCGAGCGGGCGCACGACGAGCAGCTCCGGGTGATGCGCGAGCTCGGGGTCGCGCGCTACTTCACCGGGCCTCGCAGCGGCAGCGCGCGCTTTCGCTTCCTCGATCGCTTGCCGGCGGACGCAGCGCCGAGCCCGTTCGTCAGCACGCGCTGGAGCCGTCTTCCTCGCACCCTGCCCTGCGAGCTCGAGATCGAGCCCTACGGCAGTGCGTACGCGACTGTCGCGATCGACGAGCCCACCGAGCACGGCTACCTGCGCATCTGGCTCGAGGGCGAGCGCGGGGTGCGCTGGTCGCTCGGCGCGGCGCGCATCGACGCGCGCGGCGGTGACGCGGGCCACTCGTTCGCGCCGACGCGCGACGATCCGAACAGCTACCTCACGCTCGACGTGCTGCCCGGCACGCGCGAGGTGGTGATCGTGGTGACGAACCTCGGCGCGCGCACGCTGGACGCCGACGAGGTCGACGACTTCGCGCGGAGCTTCCGGCTCATCGTCGATCGCCACGCGGACTGAGCGGTCGCTGGCGCTCCCTTCGATGCGCGAGTCGATCGAGAGGTGCCGCTAAGGAAGTGCAGGAATGGAGGAAGGAGAAACTCAGACTTCTCGTTCCTGCCTTCCTGCATTCCTTAGAGGCACTTCTCCTTCTCGATGCACGCGCGCTCGTCGACGGACCGCTGGCGTTCCCTTCGATGCGCGAGTCGATCGAGAGGTGCCGCTAAGGAACTCAGGAATCGAGGAAGGAGAGTTCAGACTTCTCGTTCCTGCCTTCCTGCATTCCTTAGAGGCACTTCTCCTTCTCGATGCACGCGCGCTCGTCGACGGACCGCTGGCGTTCCACTTCGATGCGCGAGTCGACCGAGAGGTGCCGCCAAGGAATTCAGGAATCGAGGAAGGAGAATTTCGCTCCTGCCTTCCTGCGGCCGAGACGAAGCGAGCCCGCCGGCTCTGAACCGACGGGCTCGACTTCGAGGTTCGCGCTGCTTCGATCAGGCGGGGATCGCGGTGCCGCAGTTCGCGCAGAACTTCCCGCCCGGGGGGGCGACCGTGCCGCACGACGCGCACGCCTTGGGCACCGGCGCGAGCGAGCCGCCGCACTCCGCGCAGAACTTCCCAGGCGCCACCGACTTGCCGCACGAGCCGCAGTGCACGAGGCCACCAGCCGCGGCCGGCGCCGCCTGCGGAGGCGCGCCCTGCTGCGGGTAGCCTTGCTGCGGGTAGCCGGGCGGAGGACCGCCCGGATAGCCCTGCGGAGGAGCGCCCGGATAGCCCGGCGGCGGATAGCCACCCGGCTGCGGGTAGCCCATCTGCTGCTGGTACATCTGCGCCATGCCCATGCCCATGCCGAGGCCCAGGCCGCCCTGCATCATGCCGCCGCCGCCGCCCTCGCCGCCGCCCTTGGCCATGCCCTGCCCTGCGCCGAGCATCGCCTCGGCCGCCGCGTA
>CAYZQM010000097.1:1343-2644 GCA_964480175.1 uncultured Sandaracinaceae bacterium | reverse complement strand
TTGCCGCCGGTGAGATCGTCCTTGGCGCGCTTCTTCGCCTTGATGTCGGCGTACTTGTCCTGCGCCGCCTGGATGCGCTTCATCTCGTCGTCGGAGAAGTTGATCGAGAAGTCGCCGAGGCTGAGGAACTGCACGCCGATGTCGGAGAGGTCGTCGCACTTCTGCAGGAACATCTGACCCAGCTCGTCGTGGTAGGCGCCGAGCGCCTGCACTTCGATCTTCTGGCGGATCACGAACGTCGGGACGGTCTTCTTCACCGAGTTCATGAACTTCGTGACGATGTACGACTCGACGCGATCGTTGCTCGGGCTCTCGCCCATGCCGAGGTAGTTCACGATGAACTTCTCGGGCTCGGCGATGCGCCACACGAAGCTGCCGAAGATGCGCGGGCTGACGGTGATCTCGAGCTCGGGATCCTTCATCGCCTGCAGCGCGCCGCCGAACTTCGTGTCGCGGATGGGCCGCATCGTCACGAAGTAGAGGTCGGTGATGAAGATGTTCCCGCCGGTGACCGAGTCGACGAGGTTCGAGAGGAACGGGATGTTGCCGGTGTCCAGCGTGTGGCGCTGGCCGACGCCCGCGGTGCGGAGCACGCCCACCAAGCTTCCGTCGCGGAAGAAGACCGCGGCCTCGTCGGCGTCGATGGTGAGCTGCGACCACTTGGGGATCGTCTGCTCCGGGTGCTTGTAGACGATGAACTGCTTCGCGCTGTCCGGTCGCGCGATCACCATCTCGCGCACGCCGCTCTTCACGAAGTCCATGATGCCCATGTCGTTGCTCCTTCTACCTGCGTGCGATGCCCGCCCCAGCGTGGGGCGCCGCGAGGAACGAAGGATAACGGCCCTTCATTCTCGCGCTCAAGCCCCGAATGCTACGGCGGCGGACCGAGATGCTTCCGCGCTGCGCCGCGGCGCAGCGCCCCGCGCCCGAGCCCGCGCCCGAGCCCGCGCCCGCTCAGAAGTCTCGAAGCCGCGACCGCGCGCGCAGTCGCTGAGGACCATGCCCGAGCCCGCGCCCGAGCCCGCGCCCGCTCAGAAGTCTCGAAGCGGCGACCGCGCGCGCAGTCGCTGGGGACCATGCTCCGATCGGGGCGCCTGCTATACGGGCGTCGTGAGCACGCCCGATCCGCGAGAGCCCAAGCTCGAGGTGCCGCCCGAGGGGGCGCAGTGCCACGAGCACCCCGAGTCGATCGCGGTCGTCGTCTGCCCTCGCTGCGGTCACTACGCGTGCCTGTCGTGCTGGCACGATCCGATCGGCCGCTGCCACGCGTGCCTGATGCTCGATCCCCTGGCGGCGGGCGA
>CAYZQM010000097.1:0-1333 GCA_964480175.1 uncultured Sandaracinaceae bacterium | reverse complement strand
CATCCCGTTCGAGGACGCGGCGCTCAGCCCTCCGATGCGCCTCTTCAAGACGTTCGGGACCGCGTTCGCGCCGTCGCGCAGCGCGCCCGGCTTCTCGCGCGGCACGGTCGGGCCTGCGCTCGGCTTCGCGGTGCTGAGCTTCGTGCCGCTCGCGCTGCTCGCCGGGATCATCCCGTTCACCGCGACGCTTCTCTTCGAGCCGGTGCTCGCCTTCCGCTTGGTCGGCGCGCCCAGCGACGCGGAGGTGGCGATCGACATCGCGCGCGCCGCGGGCCTCGGCTTGGTGATCTGGGGCGCGCAAGCGCTGGTGCTCGGCACCGCGTACGCGAGCTTGGTGCGCGCCTACCTCACGAAGGGCTACGCGCCGTCGGCCGCGCGCGCGGTGCTCTATCGGATCTGGCTCTTGCCGCTCACGGGCGCGCTCATGGACGTCGGAGGCCTCGTAGGGCTCTCGCCCGACCTCGCGTCGATCCTCGGCCTCATCCCGCTGGTGCTCTTGATGAGCGCGCTGATCGCGGTCGCGCGCATGGGCGCGGGCGTCGGACGCTTCAGCAGCTTCATCGTGGTGATGGTGCCCGTCATCGCGATGCTGCTCACCCAGGTCTTCATGGTGCGCGCGCTACAGCCGCTCTTGCCCGATACCGAGGCGATCAACCGCGCCCGCGACGAGATCGTCGAGCCCCCAGCGCCGCCACCGCCGCCGCCTGCCCCCGCCCCACCCGTCACCGAAGCGTGAGCGCGCTCGGTCGCTCGAAAACGTGAACGACTCCGGATCGATCCAGAGCGGGCTCGGGCGCGGGCGCGGGTCTGACGGCGCGCGGCATCTCGATCGCTGGGCTGGTCGCGATCTCGAAACGTGAACGTGGTCGTGGACGTGAACGGCTTTTCAACGAGCGATGCGATCGCCTGAATCGTTCACGACCGCTCGAGACCCTGAGCGGGCACGGGCGCGGGCGCGGGCGCGGGCGCGGGCCTGACGGCGCGCGGCATCTCGATCGCTGAGCCCTCTGCGTCTCGGCTCACGAGCCGTGCTCGCTGCACCGAGCCCCCCGCCGGCCCCTCGGGTTGCAAGTCGATCGGGAGCGCGCGCTTCGGGGGCGTCGTCGTCGGACGCGGACTCGGTCGCGGACTCGGGCTCGGGCTCGGGCTCGGGCTCGGTCTCGGGCTCGGGCCGGTCGCGGTCTCGGGCTCGGGCTCGGTCTCGGTCTCGGTCTCGGTCTCGGGCTCGGACTCGGGCTCGGGCACGGACGCGGTCGCGGACTCGGACGCGGCCTCAGCCTCGGCGTCGGTCACGAACGCGACTCGGTGGCCGGCGACCTTCGCCGCCGGCCAC
>CAYZQM010000096.1:1637-21767 GCA_964480175.1 uncultured Sandaracinaceae bacterium | reverse complement strand
CCTCGCACGACGCCTCAGCGCGCTCGCGATCCTGGGCGCCGCCGCTGCGCTCGCCCCGTCCGCCGCCCTCGCGCAGCCGACCTTCACCGAGAGCGCGGGCGCCGGGCCCGCCGACGCGGACGACATCGACCTCACGCTCAACGCCGGCGGCATGCTGAACTACGGCAACGCCAACGCGGGCGGCGTGAACGTGTCCGCCAACCTCACCATCCGCGAGGGGATGGAGCTCTTCGTCGCCGAGGGCAGCTACGTCTGGGGCATCGGCGGCGCCTATCCGACCTGCGCCGACGTGCGCGCGGCGGATCCCGCGGATCCCCGCTTCGTCGCGGGCCGGGCGTTCTGTGACCCGGTCGGCGGCACGGCGCAGCCCGATGGCTTCCGCGCCCAGGACCTCGACTGGCGCGAGAACGCCAGCAACCTCAACTGGCGCCTGCGCTTCGATCACTTCTTCGATGCGGACAACGCGTTCTTCGTCGCGCACCGCGGTCGGGTCGACTACTTCGCCGGCCTCGATCTCCGCCTCGGCCTGCAGCTCGGCTACAACCGCATGCTCTTCCGCGAGGAGAACCACACCCTCGCGATGGACGTCGGCGTCGACACCACGGTCGACCTCTACTCGAGCACCGTGCGCGACACCAACCGCGCGCTCGCGATGAGCGGGATGTTCACCGCACCGAACCTCTCGGGCACCGACGCGCGCTTCATCCCCGCGCTCCGCGTGCAGCTCGCGTACGTGAACCACCTGAACACCGCGCTCACTTACGACACCACCTTCGAGGTGCTCTGGGACATCCCGAACCCGGATCACTTCCGGTTCGAGTGGGTGAACCACCTGCGCTCGGCGATCGACACCTGGCTCCAGGTGAGCCTCGACGTGACCTTCCGCCTCGACTCCCTGCCGCCTGGTCAGGCGGTCTCGTGGAACGAGGCCCCCGGCCAGCCGACCACGATGTTCGACATGCTCACGACCCTGAACCTCGTGGGCAACTTCGACCTCGACGGGGAGCCGCCCGCGGTCGAGGAAGAGGAAGAGGCCGCGTGCCCCGAGGCGACGCCCTGCCCCGAGTGCCCGGTCTGCGAGGCCTGCGCCGAGCCCGCGCCCGCGGAGCCGCCGGCGACCGAAGCGCCGGCCGACGAGACGGCGGCGGAAGCCGCTGCCGAGCCGCCGCCCGCCTGAGCATCACGATCGCGTCCGTCGAGCGCGCCGTCCGGCTTCGGGCGGCGCGTTCGCGTTTCGTCGGTCCTGCCCCCTCCTTGTGTCCTCGCCGTGACCCGGGCGACACTCGCCCTCGTGACTTCACCAGGCTTGCTGCGGGGTCTGGGTTGGCTCCGGAGCCTGGGGTCGCTCCTGTCGATCAGCGCGCTCTTGGGATGCGCTCCGACGCCGACCCAGCTCGTCGTGGTCGTCGACTCCGATCTGTCGATCCCCGCCGCGCTCGACGAGGTCCGCCTCACCGTGCGCGATCCTGCTGGTGAGCTCCGCGAGGACGAACAAGCGCTGGCGCGCGCGTCCGACCTCCCGCTCACGCTCTCGGTCATCGCGGAGGGCGAGGCGCTCGGCCCCATCGAGGTGCACGCGGCCGGCTACCTCGACGACGCGCTGGTGGTGGAGCGCCACGCCACGGCGAGCCTCGCCCGCGGGGAGTCCCGGGTGCTCGTCATGCACCTCGTGCAGGCCTGCGTCGGCGTCGACTGCGGGAGCGCCGCGCTCACGTGCACCGAGTCCGGATGCCGCCCGCGGGCCGCGAGCGATCTGCCCGAGTGGACCGGTCGCCCGCCGCGCCTCGACGGCGCCGTTCCGCGCGATGCGCCTCCGATGGACGGGGGAGACGCCGGCCGCCCGCCGGACGGATCGATCGACGCGCCCCGCGATGCGCCGCTCGACGTGCCGCCCGTCGCCTGCGAGCGCGACGAGGACTGCGACGACGGCGTCGCGTGCACCTCCGAGACCTGCTTCGAGAACACCTGCGCGTTCGTCGCGAACGACGCCGCGTGCGACGACGGCAACGCCTGCACCGACGAGGTGTGCGTCGTCGGGCTCGGGTGCAGCCCGAGCTTCAACACCGATCCTTGCGGCGAGACCACCTGCGGCGGCTACGGGAGCTGCGACTACGCGGACGGCTGCGACGAGGCCGCGAGCCAGCGCCGCACCTGCACCGATCGGGTGTGCATGAGCGGCACGTGCGCCGCCGTCGATCGCACCGAGACGATCGCCTGCGATCGAGACACCGACGGGATGGCCTGCGGCTCGACGTCGTGCGGCGGCTACGACGCGTGCGACTACACCGACGTCTGCGACGAGGCCGCGAGCCAGCGTCGCACCTGTACCGATCCGATCTGCATGGCGGGCGCCTGCGGCACGCGCATCCGCACCGAGACCACCTCGTGCGACCGAGACACGGACGGCATGGGCTGCGGACCCTCGAGGGTCTGCGGCGGCGGCACGTGTCTTTTGTGCACCCGCACCGTGAGTGGCGGGGTGGGCACCGTCGGCACCTCCTACTTCACGTCGGTCACCGGCGCGGGCAACGCGCTCACGTTCTACGACGCCGCGGGCATGACGATGGGCTCGATCAGCGTGCCCGGCGTGACGTTCAGCGGGAGCGTCACGCTGCCGATCGCGATCTGGCAGGTGATCGGGATGGGCAGCAGCGTGCGCTTCATCGACTGGAACGGGACCGACGCGGGCAGCATCGCCGTGAGCGGCGCGAGCGTCTCGGGCAGCCACATGCCGCCCTGCTCGCCGACCCCGTACGGCTGCTTTCCGGCGTACGTGCAGCGGGTGAGCGGGAGCGGCGCCAACCTCGTGCTCAGCGACAGCGGCGGCGGCACCGGGATGATCGCGTTCGCCTGCCCCTGAGATGAAGAGCGCGGCCTTGTTGCGCGCGCCCGGGCCTGCGCCTAGCTTTGCGCCCCCTTTGAGTCCGGGCCTCGACCCGGCACACCTGGAGCTCCGCGCATGGCCAAGGCCTCGAACGCAGCAGTCGCTACGCCTCCCCTCTGGGTCGAAGAGATCCCGTTCAAGAGCGAGAGCGCGTACCTCTGCATGATCGTGAACCGCCGGGTGGGCTTCATCCGGGTGATCGACTTCCGCGCCGGCGCCCTGCCCGCCAAGCGCCTCTTCATCCAGAACGTCGCCAAGCGCGAGGGGATCGAGAAGGTGATCCTCCTGGTCGAGAAGGACGAGGTCAGCAGCTGGACCCGCGTCGGCTTCGTGCGCGAAGGGCAGATCCCCGGCTTCTACAAGCGCAGCGATGGGCACTTGGTCGGCTGTGTGATCGGCGATCGCACCGCCTCGATCGAGGTCGGTGAAGAAGGCCAGCGCCTCGCGGAGCGCACCATCAACGCCGCGAAGAAGAACGGGCCGAACGTCCCCGAGCGCACGCCCGGCGTGGGCATCGCGGAGTGCGACGAGCCCGACGCGCTCAAGGCGCGCGACGACCTCTGGAAGAAGGGCCGGGGTCTGTCGGGCTTCGACGCGTTCGGGCGCGAGGCCGAGCGCTTCTACCTCGAGGTGACCCCGAAGAAGGGCAAGCCGAACTTCCTCAGCGCCGAGCACCAGGACTGCTTCGGCCACTCGCTCGTCGAGATCCTCCGCATGCCGGAGAACGACAGCGAGGTGACCGCGACCTGCGCGGGCCTGCGCAACATGTGCGAGACGCTGAAGGAGCGCGGCATCGTGTCGGCGTTCGCGTTCGCGCCGTCCGACGACGTCACGCTGACCGGCCTCTACCTGTCGGCCGGCTTCCGCAAGACCGGTCTGCTCGCCTCCGGCGTGCCGAACCCCTCGGGGCCCGGCCGCAAGGACGCGATCCTCTGGACGCGCAAGCTCGCCAACCCGGCCGGCGACGAAGAGTGATCGGCGCGGGGGGCTTGCGCGCGTACGAGCAGATCCCCGAGCCGCCGCGGATCAGCGCGCTGACCGGGCACCTGCCTGAGTGGCTCGGCCTCGACAACGCGACCTCGGTGCTCACCCGCATCCTGCGCTACGCCGAGGAGTGCGGGCCGCTCGCGCGGGTGACGCTCGGCCCCGCCAAGATGGTGGTGGTGAGCGACGCGCAGCTCGCCGGTCAGGTGCTCGCCGATCCCCGCGCGAACTACAAGGGCGCGTCCTACGTCCTGACCCGCGCCGTGCTCGACAACGTGCTGCTCTTGAACGGGGAGGCCTGGGAGAAGCACCGCGCACTCTACCGGCGAGCGCTCAAGCAGGTCGACGCGACCGGGGCAGCGCGCGACGTGACCGCCGCGGCCGTGACGCGCTGGCTCGCGACGCCCGGCGAGCGAGCGTTCGATCGCGACGTGCTCGCGCTCGTCGGCAACGTCGTCGGCACCTTCATCGCGAGCACCGAGGTGAGCGAGCACTTCGAGCCGCACCGCCACCGGGTGCAGTACGAGCTCGCCGCGATCGGGATCGATCTGCTCTGTCAGCCCTGGACGTTCCTCTCGCCGAGCCGCTGGCGCGACATGCGCCGCAGCGTGCGCGAGGCGCGCCGCTTCTTCCGCGCCGCCGTCGATCGCCGGATGCACCGGCCCGATCCCGGCGCGCGCGACGTGCTCGCGGGCTTTCTGTCGCTCGCCCAGCAGGGCGACTACCCAAGCGACGCCGACGCGCTCACCGACGGCGTCGTGAACTTCTTCTTCACTGCGCACGACGTGCTCGCGAGCTCGACGGCGTGGACGCTGCACTTGCTGGCGCAGCACCCGGACGTCCAGGCGCGGCTCCGCGCGGCGCTCGCGGGCGGACGCGACGGTGACGCCGAGCTCGAGCGCGTGGTGAAGGAAGGCCTCCGGCTCTTTCCGGGCTACGGCCTCTTCGGTCGCACGGTGCAAGAGGATCTCGAGCTCGGCGGCTACCGCATCCCCAAGGGCACGCTGCTCATCGCCTCGCCGTTCGTGACCCACCGGCTCGAGCGCTACTGGCCGCACGCCGAGACCTTCGATCCCGATCGGTTTCGTGCGCGCCCCCGCGGTACGCCCCCCGCCGCCGCGCGCGATCACTACCTGCCGTTCGGGGCCGGGGCGCGCGCCTGCCTCGCATCGCACCTCGCCTTCCCCGTCGTCGAGACGATCGTGCGCGAGGTGATCACGCGCTGCGAGCTCGAGGCGGCAAGAGATCACGATCCAGGCCTGCTCTACTGGGGCACGTCGTACGCCCGTCACGGGATGCGGGTCACCGTGCGGCCCGTCGCGCGCGCGCCGCTCGCCGCGCGCTCCGTCGCCTGACCTCGCTCGCGATCGACGTGGCTCAGTCCATCCCGGTCCAGATCGCGAGCGCGCGGTGGGTCGCGGCGGGCGGCGGATCGAAGTCCAGGCGCGAGACCCGATCGGTCATCGCTGGCGGCAAGAAGTAGAGCAGGCTGTTGCGCTCCCAGGCCTCCTCGATGGCGCGCTCCTCTTCGACCGGCGGCGGGGTGAAGAGCTCGCCGTCCCAGCTCGAGAGGAACGCCTCGGCCTCGCTCACCGTCAGCCCGATCCCCGTCATCGTGGTGAGGATCGCCTGGCGCGCGGCCTCGGTGCCCTGATCCTCGTGGCCCACCACGACGCTCTCGTGCGGCGCGGGTGGGGTGAACACCACCACGCTCAACCCCGAGGAGCTCTCGATGAAGCGGATCATCAGCCCGGGGATCGCGTGATCCGAGTCGTTCCGGACGCCGATGTCGCCGAAGTCGATGTAGCTCGCGGCGATCGGCGCGGTGAGCCCGCGGCTCGTCGAGCGATAGAAGAGGATCGGCGATCGGCCCGTCGCGGTCTCCGCGCACGAGGCGTCGTCGGTCACGGTGCGGGCCAGCGAGAGCGACTCACACACCTCGTCCATCGGCAGCGCGCTGCACGCGGAGTTGCGATCGGCCGGCGCCAAGAACGCGCAGCGCTCGGGCCTCAGCGTGAGCGGCGCCCAGTTGACTCGGTCCTCGACCGCGGGTCCCACGGGCGGCGCCGCGAGCGGCCAGTGCTCGCGGATCGATCCCTCGACCGCCTCCACGCTCGCCCGTCCCAGATCGAGCGGCGCGTCGCCGCCCAGGTGGAAGTAGAGGACCGGCTTCTCCACGGGCATCGGATCGATCTCCACCGCCGGCGCCATTGCGCCGACCTCGAGCACGTCGTTCGGGCCCGCGCGCAAGAGCCCCCACTCGTGCAGCGTGTACGTGCCGGGCGCGATCTCGAGCGCGCTGCTGGCCGCGGGTGCAGGTGACACCGCGGTCGTCGTCGTCGGGGCGCTGCTCGCGGGCGCGCCGCAAGCGGAGAACGAGCACGCGGTCAGCGCCAGGGGCGTACAGAGCGAGAGGAGGCGTCGGAGCATGGTGGCCATCGGACGCACGGTACGAGAGATCCGGTCTCGATGAACATCGCGTGGCCCAAGTCACGTTTCCCCTCGTGGATCTCGCGATCGGGTGCTAGGTCCGGCCCGCCGTTCAAGGGCGTCTTTGCGCCGAACGAGAAGAAGACCGTGACAGAAGCCACCTCCGAGCTCCTCGGCCCCGAGCTCCACGCCGCGTTCGCGGCCAAGGGCTACGAAACGCTGACCGCCGTGCAGACCGCGGTGCTCGGCGCGGATCGTCTGACCCGCGACCTGCGCATCACCTCGCAGACCGGCTCCGGCAAGACGATCGCGATCGGTCTGTCGCTCGCGCCCGCGCTGACGATCCCCAAGGCGCCTTCTTCGGAAGAGAAGAAGGACGACGCCAAGAAGAAGACCGCGCGGCCGCGCGCGCTGGTGATCACCCCGACGCGCGAGCTCGGTCGTCAGGTCGAGGAGGAGCTGACCTGGCTCTTCGGCAAGATGAAGGTGAAGGTCACCGCCGTGACGGGCGGCGCGAGCTACCAGCTCGAGCACCGCGCGCTGATGCGCAACCCCGAGGTGATCGTCGCGACGCCCGGCCGCCTCATCGATCACCTCGATCAAGGCGTGATCGATCCGAGTCAGATCGAGGCCGTCGTGCTCGACGAAGCCGATCGGATGCTCGACATGGGCTTCTCCGAGAGCCTCGAGACGATCTTGAGCAAGGTGCCCGACACCCGCCGCACCCACTTGGTCTCCGCGACGTTCCCCTCGGACGTGCGCCACCTGGCCGATCGCATCCAGAGCGCGCCGCTGCACCTCGAGGGCACCCGCCTCGGCGCCGCGAACGCCGACATCAAGCACGTGCTCTACCTCGTCGATCCCCAGGAGCGGCTCGACGCGCTGATCAACTTGCTCTTGGCGCACGCCGAGGCGCGCACGCTGGTCTTCTCCAAGACCCGCGCGGGGGTGAACGAGCTCGAGGGCGCGCTGAACGACGCGGGCTTCCGGGTCGCGGCGATCTCCGGCGAGATGGCGCAGCGCGAGCGCACCCGTGCGCTCGAGGGCTTCAAGCGCGGCGTCATCCGCATCCTCGTCGCCACCGACGTCGCGGCGCGCGGCATCGACGTGAGCGACGTGTCGCTGGTGCTCAACATGGAGCCGCCCACCAACGCCGACGACTACACCCACCGCAGCGGGCGCACGGGACGCGCCGGCCGCAAGGGAACGAGCGCGGTGCTGGTCGCGCCGCGCGAGCTGCGTCGGGCGCACGCGATCTTGGCGCGCGCGAACGTCGCGTTTCGGCTCTTGCCGATGCCGACGCCCGCGTCGATCCGCCAGGCGGAGGACGCGCGGCTCATCGAGCGCCTCACGCTGGACGAGCCCGACACGTCGATCGACGAGCGCACCCAGGCCCGCAACGACGAGCTCGCCGCGCGCCTGCTCGAGGCGGTGAGCAGCAAGGACGCCGATCCCTCGGCCATGCAGAAGATGATCGCGCGCCTGCTCGGCGAGTCGGGGCTGACCCAAGGGCCCGAGCCGCGCGCGGTGCGGGTGATCTTGCCCGAGCCCGAGCGCGCTCGCGGCCGCGGACCGAACGCGTTCGAGGCGCCCCGTGGTCGCTTCGATCGCCCCGATCGCCCCGAGCGGCCCCGCTTCGAGAAACCCCGTCGCGCGGATCGTGAGGACCGCGCGCCGATCACCGAGCTGCCGCCCGCGACCCACCTCTCGCAGGCTGCGCCGAGCTTTCCGCGCCCGCCGCGCGCGCCGCAGGCGTTCGAGCCCGCGCCGTTCGAGGCGCGCCCGCCGCGCGGCAAGGGCCCGGCTCGCAGCGACGACGGCGAGTACACGACCTTCCAGGTGAGTTGGGGCGGCCAGCACGGCGCCGACGCGCGCCGCCTGCTCGCGATCCTCTGCCGCCGGGGCGACATCACCAGCAACGAGATCGGCGCGATCCGCATCGGCCCGACCAGCTCGACCGTCGCGGTGCGACGAGAGGCGGCCGCGCACTTCTTGTCGCACGCGCAGAAGCCCGATCCCCGCGATCCGCGGGTGCGGGTGCGTCCGCTGCCGAGCCACTGGGACGAGGAGCGCCAAGACGGCGACGTCCGCGAGGCCGAGCGCGCCCTGCCGCCCGAGCGCCCGAGCAAGCCGCGCCGTCCCCCCGCCTCCCACGGCGGCAACACGCCCCCGCGCCGCAGGTAGAACACGCAGACGGGTCGTGCTCAGCACGACGAGTCCGAGCGAGGCGAGCCGCGTGTCAGTTGATTCGCGGCGCTCGCGTCTCTTGCGCCGAGATGACGGGGACGCCTCACGACGCGCTGTTCAAGGGGATCTTCTCGGAGCCGGAGGTGGCGGCGGCGGAGCTCCGCTCCGTGGTGCCGAGAGCGCTGGCGGAGCGGATCGACTGGGCGACCCTTTCGCTGCAGCCCGGATCGTTCGTGGATGAGAAGCTGGAGCGGCGGGAAGCGGATCTGCTCTTCGAGGCGCGGCTGGGCGGCGCGACGGACCACCGCGTGCGCCTGTACCTGCTCTTCGAGCACCAGAGCACGGTGGACCCGTGGATGCCGCTTCGGGTGCTCCGCTACTCGGTCCGCATCTGGGAGCAGGAGCGAAAGCAGGCGCCGGAGCGCGATCGGCTGACACCGATCGTGCCCGTGATTCTTCATCACTCCGAGTCGGGATGGACCGCGGCGTCCCACTTCGACGAGCTCTTGATGCTCGAGGGGCTCGAGGGCACCAGCATCGAGCAGCACCTGCCGCTCTTCTCGCTGATCGTCGATGACGTCTCGCACCAGAGCGACGAGCAGATCGCGGCGCGCACCGAGCACCTGCTGGTGCGCCTGGCCCTGGCGTCGCTGCGCGAAGCGCGGCGCTCGAGCGATGGGCCCGGGGTGATCGCCACGCTCGCCTCGCTGCTCCGCGAAGTACGCAGCGCTCAGGGTCTGCGTGAAGCCTACCGAATGGTTCTCCGCTATCTTCTGACGGTCGCCGTCGACGGCGACCCCGGACCTTTCCTCCGAGCGCTCGCCACGGAGATCGACACCGCAGCCAAGGACGACGCCATGGGACTACTGGACTCGATGCTGGAGAAGGGACGCGCCGAAGGAAAGGCGGAGGGCAGAGCCGAGGGGAAGGCCGAGGCCCGCAGGGACACGCTCGAGAAGCAGCTCCGGCTGAAGTTTCGGGCGCTCCCCACCGACTTGCCCGCGCGCATCGCGGCGCTCTCGGAGACCGAGGTGGACCGGGCGCTCGAGGCGGTGCTCGGAGCGAGCACGTTCGACGACGTCCTGCCGCGCTGAGCGCCCGCGAACTCCTCGCGTACAGGACTGCGCGGCGTGGAGGACCGGTGTGGCCACGGGGCACGCGCGTGACGTACCCTCGGCGGCCATGCCGTTCCGCCTCGTCGCTTCGCTCGCTCTCTCCATCACGATGCTCTCGGGCTGTCCGATGAGCATGGCCGCGCCCGAGCACGACGCAGGGCCCGGCAGCATCGACGCGCCGACGCTGCCGCTCGATGTGCCGCTGATGATGGGGAGTGACGCGCCGCTCATGATGGGCAGCGATGCGCCCACGATGTCGGATCCCGATGCAGGCACGATGACGGATCCCGACGCGCCGATCGCGCCGTTCGATGCGGGCGGCGGCACGGACGCGGGCATGACGATGACCGGGGTCGACTGCGGGGGCGACACCTGCTTGGACCCCGAGATCTGCTGCGTGACCTTCATGGGCGGCGCCGCCGCGATGGCCTGCAGCGCGCCCGAGGACTGCATGGGCGTGGCTGCGTCGTGCGATGGTCCCGAGGACTGCACCGGCAGCGAGGTGTGCTGCGCCAGCCGCGGTGGCCCCGGCGGCGGCGGCGGCACCACGATGTGCGTCGCGCCGATGGCCTGCCGCTTCGGTCGCCTCTGCCACGAAGACGCGGACTGCGGCATGGGCGACACCTGCTGCAGCTTCATGGGCGCGAGCGTCTGCTCGCCCTTCTGCCCCTGATCGACCTTGGACCGCGCGCTGAGCGACGACGCGGCGCGCGTTCGCAGTGCGCTGATCGCCAAGGAGCTTCCGCCGAGCGCGTTCGCCGACGCGCTTCACGCCGTCGCCGTCGATGCGCGCGATGCGTGGCTCGATCGGGTGCTCGACATCGACGCGGTGATCGACGACGGACCTTTGCTCCCGCGCGGCTGCGCGCCGTATCTGCCGTGCGGCGTCGAGACGCTCCTTCGGGTGATCGAGCACGCGCCGGTGCGCGCGAGCGACGTCTTCGTGGACGTGGGCGCGGGGATCTCGCGGGCGACGACGTTCGTGCACCTGATGACGGGCGCGTCCGCGATCGGCCTCGAGATCCAGCCGGCCTTGGTCAGCGCCGGCAGTTCGCTGACCCACGGCTTGAGCGCCTCGCGCATCGCGAGCGTGCAGGGCGACGCGGCCTCGCTCGCGGGCCGGATCGTGACGGGCTCGGTGTTCTTCCTCTACTGCCCGTTCGGCGGCGAGCGACTCGATCAGCTGTTGAGCGCGCTCGAGCCCATCGCCCACACCCGGATCATCCGCGTCTGCTGCGTCGATCTGATGCTGCCCGAGCGGCCTTGGCTGCGCCTGAGGGCGCAGCCCTCGACGGAGCTCGCGATCTACGAGAGCACCGTCGAGATCGCCGGCTGATCACTACTAGCCGTCCGCGCCCCCAGCACTCGGCTTTTCAGGCGGCTTTCAGCGGGAGTGCGCCCGCAAGCGAGTGTTGAGGAGCGTACGTGACGTACGTGACGAGACCGAGTGCGGACGTAAGCCCCGATCAAAGTCGCCTGGAAAGCCGTGGCCGATGCCCGGCGGCCGCGCACGATCACTTCACGACGAGCGTGAGGATCCGGCCGGCGACGTACTGCTGCTTGATCAGCTCTTTGCCCTCGAGGTGCTTCTTCACGTTCTCGTCGGCCATCGCGCGCTCGACGACGAGCGCTTGATCGGCGCCGCTCGGGACCTTCACCCGGCCGCGGACCTTGCCGTTCACCTGGATGGGGATCTCGACCTCGGGCTCTTCGCAGAGCGCGGGATCGAACGTCGGCCACGGCGCGCGCTGCACGCTCTCGGTGTTCCCCAACCGCGACCAGAGCTCCTCGCCGAGGTGGGGCGCGAGCGGGTGCAGCAAGAGCACCAGCGTCTCGATCGCCCGGCGCGGCGGGGCCTCGATCGAGAAGAGCTCGTTGACCAGCATCATCAGCGCGCTGATCGCGGTGTTGAAGCTGAGCTTCTCGATGTCCTCGCCGACCTTGCGGATGGTGCGGTGCAGGATCCGATCGAGCTCGGGCGCGGGCGCGCCTTCACTGAGCGTGCGCGTCGAGACGGTGAACGCGCGATCCAAGAAGCGCCGCACCCCGGGGATGCTCTGGGTGTTCCAGGGCTTGGTCGCCTCGAGCGGGCCCATGAACATCTCGTAGAGCCGCAGCGAGTCCGCGCCGTACTCGGTGATGATGGCGTCGGGGTTCACCACGTTGCCCCGCGACTTGCTCATCTTGTGGGCCCGCGAGTCGACGACGACGCCCGCGTCGCTCTTGAGCACCCAGTCGCCCGCCTTCTTCTCGATGTCGCCCTCGAGCACCTTGCTCGGGCTCAGCGCGACGTTCGTGCGCTTGTCGAAGGGCTCGTCTTCGCCGCTCTCATCCTGGCGCTCGCCGACGTGCTGGCGCGAGACGAACTCACCGGCCGCGTTCTTGTACGTGGTGTGCTCGACCTCGCCGAGGATCATCCCCTGGTTCACCAGCTTCTTGAACGGCTCGGGGCAACCCACGAGACCCGCGTCGAAGAGCACCTTGTGCCAGAAGCGCGCGTACAAGAGATGCAGCACCGCGTGCTCCGCGCCGCCCACGTAGAGATCGACGGGCAGCCAGCGATCCGCGGCCTCACGCGAGAACGGCGCCTGACCGTTCTTCGGATCCATGAAGCGCAGGTAGTACCAACACGAGCCCGCCCACTGCGGCATCGTGTTCGTCTCGCGCGCGAACCACTGGCCGTCCTTCTGAAAGAAGCGCCAGTCGACCGCGCGCGCCAGAGGCCCGGAGGGATCCTCGCCGGGGCGGTAGTCGGAGAGCTCCGGCAAGCGCAGCGGCAGCTCGCTCTCCTCGACCGCGATCGGCTGATCGAAGCGGATCGTGTGCGCGGCGCTCCTGGGATCGCCGCCGCCCTCGACCTCGACCGGGAAGTAGATCGGGATCGGCTCGCCCCAGTAGCGCTGCCGGGAGAAGACCCAGTCGCGCAGCTTGGTCTCGACGCGCAGCTTGCCGTGTCCGTCCTTCTGGAGATCCTCGGTGATCTTCTTCTTGAACTCGGCAGTGCGAAGGCCGTCGTAGGCCCCGCTGTTGACCGCGAAGCCCGGCTCGGTGAACGCCTGATCGAGCGCGGCACCCGCCTCCTCCGGGATGGCGGCGACGACGCGGTAGATCGGCAGGTCGAACTTCTTGGCGAACTCCCAGTCGCGCTCGTCGTGACCGGGCACGGCCATGATCGCGCCGGTGCCGTAGCCGTAGAGCACGTAGTCGGCGATCCAGATCGGGATCTGCCGGCCGTTCACCGGGTTGATCGCGTGCGCGCCCGTGAAGCAGCCGCTCTTGACCTTGTCCTCGCGGCGATCGCGCTCGCTCTTGCGCGCGGTGCGCTCGACGTACTCGCTCACTTGGGTGCGCTGCACGTCGGTGGTGATCTTGCTGACCAGCGGGTGCTCGGGCGCGAGCACCATGAAGCTCGCGCCGAAGAGCGTGTCGGGACGCGTCGTGAACACCTCCACGTGCGCGTCCTCGTGGCCCTCGACGGAGAAGCGCACCTCGGCGCCTTCGCTCCGGCCGATCCACTCGGCCTGCATCGAGCGCACGCCCTCGGGCCAGTCGAGCAGCGAGAGATCCTCGAGCAAGCGATCGGCGTACGCGGTGATCTTCAGCATCCACTGGCGAAGCGGCGTGCGGTAGACCGGGTGGTTGCCGCGCTCGCTCTTGCCGTCCTTGACCTCTTCGTTGGCGAGCACGGTGCCGAGCGCAGGGCACCAGTTCACCGGGACCTCGGCCTGGTAGGCGAGCCCCTTCTTGTAGAGCAACAGGAAGATCCACTGGGTCCAGCGGACGTAGGCGGGATCGGTGGTGTCGACCTCGCGATCCCAGTCGTAGCTGAGGCCGAGCGCTTTGATCTGCCGCCGGAAGTTGTCGATGTTCTTCTTGGTGTTCACCGCCGGCGGCTCGCCGGTCTTGATCGCGTGCTGCTCGGCGGGCAGGCCGAACGCGTCCCAGCCCATCGGGTGGAGCACCGCGACGCCCTTGGCGCGCAGGTAGCGCGAGTAGATGTCGGTGGCCGTGTAGCCCTCGGGGTGTCCCACGTGCAGGCCCGCGCCCGACGGATACGGGAACATGTCGAGCACGTAGGCCTTGTCCTTCTTCGGATCGGTGTCCGTCGCGAAGGTGCGGTCCTTCTCCCAGAAGGCCTGCCACTTGGGCTCGATGGTCGCGGGATCGTAGCGCTCGGTCATGGGCCAGCGCGTTTACCACGACGAGAACGCGCGCGCCGAGCGCTCGATGCCCTCGCCGATTCTCGGCGCGACGAGGAGGCTCAGCCGCGCGGCGGATTGCTGCTGGTGCGCACCAGCTGGAGCAGCGTCTGCGCCTGGGCGTCGGTCGGATCGATCACGAGCGCCTGCTGCAGCGCTCGCCGCGCATTCAGCGGAAGACCCGCGGCCAAGCAGATGCGCCCGAGGATCCGCAGCCCCGCGCCGTCTTCGGGCTTCAGATCGACCGCCCGCTGGGCGAAGCGCTGCGCCTTGCGGAGATCGCCTTGCGCCTCGAGCAAGCACACCGCGGCGCCGAGCAGCGCGGTCACGTCGTCGGGCCTACCCTCGAGCACCTTCGACCAGGTGAGCGCGGCGGCCGCCCACTTCTTGTGACGCTCCTCGTACGTCGCTTGATCGCTGTATCGATCGGCGAGCGAGATCGCGAGGAGCTTGGCGACGCGCTCGTGCTCTTGCGCGATGTCCTCGCGCTCCGGCGCGGCCGCGAGCGCGATGCGCAGCGCGCGCACCGCCATCGTGAGCTCGCCTTGGGCTTCGGCGCGCTTGGCGTCCGCGAGCTGCTGCGCGACGATCACGTCGCTGCCCGGGCCGTTGGGCAAGCTGCCCGAGACGGCCGCGCTCGAGTTGATCACGCTCTTGAGCTCGCGCGCCATCTCCTCGCGGGTGCGCGGCGCGATCTCGGGCGCCGCCGTCGCCCCTGGCGAAGTGCGGGGCCGGCTGTCGGGTCGCGCGCCCTCGAGGCGCCGCTGGAAGAGCTCTGCCGCGCGGCGCCGGCTCTCTTCGGAGATGGCGCGCGGGGGCTGCGACGGCACGTCGCGCACGGCGGGCATCGTCCCCGACGTCGAGGTGCTCACGGGGGGCAGCCCCTCGGGCGGCGAGCTCGGCGCCGCGGGCGGGCTCGCCGGCGGCGGCGCGTCGGGCGCGCTCGCCGCGAGCATCTCCGGTGTGATCTCCGTCTCGTTGCTCAGCGCCTCTTCGGCGTCCTTCGCCTCGCCGATCGACGCGAGATAGGTGTCGTACTCCTCGCGCGGCTTCTGCTTGCCCAGCACCTCGTAGGCCTCGGTGAGGCGCTTGAAGATCGCCTCCATCTTGCTGCGGTAGGTGCCGACCTTCTTGCGGAACGCGGTGTCCGGGTGGAAGGCCTTGGACAGATCGAAGTACGCGGTGCGGATGTCCTTGCGGCTCGCCTTCTGCGACACCCCGAGCAGCTCGTAGTGGTTCAGCAGATCGAGCGCGATCCAGAGGTCGTCGATGCGCTTGCGGCGATCGAGCGGGATCTCGATGTCGTCGCCGGGCGGATCGCTCGGCGGGACCTCGGGCGTCCCCGTCTTGGCCACGGGCGGCACCGGATCGGGCGGCGGCGCGGAGGCCTTCGGGGGCGCCGGGTGGGTGGGCGCGAACGCGACCGGCGGCGCGGAAGGCGCGCGCGGCGGCAGCTCCGTCGGCTGGTGCGCGAGGCCCTGGGTGCGCTCCAAGATCGCGTGACGCGCTCCCGGGCGCGCGGGCGGAGGCTCGCTCCGTCCATCACCGCGCGTCGCGTCCGCGCTCACGCGGGTCTCCTCGACCTGGCTGCCCTTGGGCAGCACCGACGGTCGACTCGGCGGCTCGCCCGACGCCTTCGGCATGCTCGGCATGCTCACCCGCGACGTCGCGCGCGGCAGCGACGCGACGCCATCGGTCCACTCGATCGCCTGCAGCGCAAAGAGCCGATCGAGCACCACCGCGCAGTCGTCGGTGCTCTGGTTGGTCAGATCCGCGATGTCGCCCAGCGACGCGATCCCGTCCACCCGCGACAACACGAAGCCCTCGAGAGGAGACAGCGGCAACGCCCGCACGTCGATCCCGGTGGCGACTCGAGGGATTCTGAGCTTCTGGATCACGTCACCCGAGCGCGGCAGGCTACCACGGCGCCAGTCGCGTTCGCCACGGTTGCGCCCGTTCGTGGTATGCGGCGGCATGCCGCGGCACTTCCGCACCCTCCTCGATCTCGGCAAGGACGATCTCTTCCGCGTCATCGCACGCGGGCGCGCGCTGAAGGCGCTGCGGGGCACGCCCGATCATCCGCGACCCCTCGAGGGCAAGAGCGTCGCGATCGTGCTCGAGAAGGCCTCGACGCGGACGCGGGTGTCGTTCGAGATCGGGGTGCACGAGCTCGGGGGTCATCCGCTGACGCTGCTCGCCAAGGACACCCAGCTCGGCCGCGGCGAGCCGCTCGAGGACACCGCGCGCATGCTCTCGGGCTACGTGCACGCGATCGTGTACCGAACCTTCGGACACGACCGGGTGGAGAAGCTCGCCGAGCACGCGAGCATCCCGATCATCAACGGCCTCTCCGACGAGTTCCACCCCTGCCAGCTGCTCGCCGACCTGATGGCGATCGACGAAGCGCGCGGCGCGATCTCGGGCGCGCGCGTCGCGTGGATCGGCGACGGAAACAACATGGCGCACTCGTGGTGCTACGCGGCCGCGCTCACGGGGATGCACTTGAGGCTCGCGTGCCCCGAGGGCTATCGACCGCTACCCTGGGTGCTCGAGAAGGCACAGGCGATCGCGTCGGAGCACGGCGGCAGCATCGAGCTGTCCGACTCACCACACGCCGCCGCCGAGGGCGCCGACGTCGTCACCACGGACGTCTGGGCGAGCATGGGCCAAGAGGACGAGGCCAAAGCGAGGCAGCAGGCGTTCGCCGGCTACATCGTCGACGACGCGCTGATGGCGCGTGCCACCAAGGACGCGATCTTCCTCCACTGCTTGCCCGCCCATCGCGGTGAAGAGGTCGCGGCGAGCGTGATCGACGGTCCGCAGTCGCGGGTGTGGAACGAAGCCGAGAACCGCCTGCATGGTCAGAAGGCGCTGCTCGAGCTGCTCTTCACCTGAGCTCTCGACGTCAGCGCTCTTCGGTGCGTCCGTCGGCGTGCCGCGCGAAGCGACCGCGCTCGCGTCCGTGCGACGGATCGTCGACGGGCCAGGGCCAGCCGCCGAACTGGGTGCGCTGGTAGTCGGCGAAGGTCTGGCGGATCTCCGCTTGGCTGTTCATCACGAAGGGCCCGTACTGCACCACGGGCTCACCGATGGGACGGCCTTGCAGCACCAAGACCTCCGCGTTCGCGCCCAGCGCCTCGAGCGTCACCTCGCGATCGGCCGAGAGCACGTAGGCGTGCTTCACCGCGACGCGCTCACCGTCGATCGACAGCGCCTCGCCCGCGAAGAAGTAGAGCGTGCGCGGGACGGCCTGGGTGTCCGCGGGCAGCGTGAGCTTGCTGCCCGCGTCCATCGTGAGCGACCAGATGGCGACCGCACTGTCGGGCTGGCTCGCCCATGAGTCGGGCGGGGGCGGCGGCGCGACGGCGTCGCCGAAGCGGCCCGCGATCACCGAGACCTTCGCGGTCTTGTCTGCTCCGTCGACCGAGGTCACCACCGTTCGCTCCGGCACGGTGTCGGCCCAGAGCATCGAGAAGTAGGGCTTCACCATCTTGCTCTTGCGCGGCAGGTTCAGCCAGATCTGGAAGAGCTCCGCCGGGTTCGGCGCGTCGCGCTTCAAGAGCGGGAACATCTCCGAGTGCACGATGCCCGCGCCCGCCGTCAGCCACTGCACGTCACCGTGGCCGAAGCGCGCCGCTGCGCCGAGCGAGTCCGCGTGATCGATGAGGCCCTGACGCGCGATCGTCACCGTCTCGAAGCCGCGGTGCGGGTGCGAGGGAAAGCCCGGGATCACCCGCCCGTGGTACATGCGGAAGCCGTCCTTGCCCGCGAAGTCCTGACCCAAGTCATGACCGTCGAGCGAGGCATCGGGTCCCATCTGCTCGTTGCCCGCGGGGTACTGATCGAGGTGGTGCACGCAGAAGAGAAACGGATCGACGGTGGGCCAGGGCGTGGTGCCGGGCGGCAGCGCGATCACCTTCAGCACGGCGCTCTCTGCATCGGAGGTCGGACTCGACATGCGGGAGAGCCTAGAGCGCGCGCGGGGCGAGAGCATCCACCGCCTCGCGCTCCGCAGCCTTGCGGGCTCGCAACGCCCTTCAGCTCTCGTCGTCGAGCTTGCCGAGCAGCCGGATGAGCTGGGTGCGCTCCGCGCGCGAGAGCGTGTCGAGGAAGTGACGCCGCACCGCTTCGCCGTGCAGCGGCTTGGCGGCGCGCAGCGCCTTGCGCCCTTCGGTGGTGATGCTGACGCCCACCGCGCCCGCGCCGCCCACGCGCGCGCCGTTGCGGAGCAAGAGACCGCGCTCTTCCATCCGCGTGAGGTGACGCGACAGGCGCGACTTCTCCCAGCCGAGCGCGCGACGGATCTCGTGCTGCGCGAGCGTGCCCTTGCCGATCTCGTTCAGGCGGTAGAGCACCTCGAAGTCCGGCGCGGAGAGACCGCTCGATGCGAGCACGTCGCTCTCGATCCGGGCATTCACCGCATCGGTGGTTCGTCTCCACGCATCCCAGATCTGATGCTCGACTCGTGACAGCTCGGTCGTACGCACGGCGCGAAGACTAGGCGATGCGCACACCACGCTTCAACGAAGCTGTCGAACAAAATCGTGGGGTGAGGCGCCCTTGACACATGATGTATCGGTGAGTCGGGGACCGACCCATCAAACCCATCCTCGGTGTCTCGAAATACGGAGCCTCGTATCGAATCTCGTTCGACATCGAACCTCCGTTCAACGCTCGTTCAGCGTCCTCGCAAGGTCGCTTCGACCCGGTCGATCGCGCTCGGCGCGAGTTCCGTCGCGCGGTCGCGGTGGCTCAGCGCGCGCGCTCGATCACCGACCTGCGCATGCACGAGCGCAGCGATCGCCTCGCTCTCCGCGGTGCACCACGGGCTCGCCTCGAGGAGGTAGACGACCTCGAGCGCGTCGTCCCAACGCCCCGCCCGGGCGTACGCGATCGCGAGCTTGGCTTGCGACTCGCCATAGGGGCGCGCGTCTCGGTTCAGCTCGGCGAGCGCGATCGCGCGATCGAGATCGTCGCTCAGCAAGAGGAAGTGATCGAGCGCGTGACCGGCCGCGGCCTCGGGGAAGAGCGCGATGCGCTCCTCGTGCATCGCCTCGGCGCGGGCGCTCAGCTCGGCGGCGTCGCCCCTGCGCCCTTGCTCCAGCGCGAGCACCGCGAGCGCGTCCGCGATCTCCGGGCTGGGCGCGTGCGCGTACGCGTCCTCGTACGCCGCGCGCGCCTCCTCGAGCGCGCCCTGCTCGAAGAGCACCTGCCCGCGATGCTCCTCGAGCTGCCACCAGCCGGGTCGCTCCAACAGACCCCGATCGATCGCCGCGCCCGCTGCATCCCAGCGCTCGCGCGAGGCTTCGAAGAGCGCCCGCACCAAGCACAGCCAAGCGCGCTCGCCGTGACCGGCCTCGGCCTCGGCCTCGCTGAAGAGCTGATCGGCGCGCGTCAGATCGCCGGTCTTCCAGTGGAACTGCGCCAGGGCGACCAGCGTGCTCGCGCTGCGGTCCTCTTCGACGAGCGCCTCGTAGCGCGAGAGCGCTTCGTCGTAGGCGCCGCGATAGAACGCGATGTCGGCGCGGTAGGCGGCCATGGCCAGGCGCTGGTCCGCCCGCAGCATCACCGCATGCTCGTTCGCGAGGACGTCGGCCTCGAGCGGGGCGAGCCGGTGCAGGGTGAAGTTCAGCGCCATGCGGGTGAACACCGGGCCGCTGCGGGCGGGCGCGATCTGAAACGCGCGGTCCAGCGCGCGCTCGGCCGCGGCGAAGTCGGCGTAGTCGCCCGTCAGGCGCTGGCGCTCGAGGTAGCGGAGCGCGGCCATCTCGAAGTCCATCCACCCGTGGCTCGTCTCTGCGCGCTCGAGGAAGAACGCGATCTCGTGGTCGAGCCGTGCGACCGCACTCGTGGCGCCGCGCCCCCTCGTTACCTCGGGTTCGCCGGCCGCATCGGCAGGTGGGTCGGAGGGGGTGACCTGCCGCTCGGTGCACGTGACGAACGGGCCGATCGCCGCGCCGATCAATACGGCGAGCAGCGCCAGCTTGGGCAGGACGCGTTTCATCTCTCGGGTCTCTACCCTCCAAACGAAGAGGCCGCCCGACGGTGATCGGGCGGCCTCGCCGTGTGTGCGCGGATCACGCCGCGCGCGTCGCACTACTCAGGGCGTGTGAGGCGCCGCGAGGTAGGGGAACGTCGCCGAGAAGTCCTCGTCGTTCGCCGGGGGATTCAGAGGAACGCCCGCGATGGTGGCGGCGGTGCAGCCCGAGCCACCGCAGCCGGTGGGCTCGCGGAGGTCGAGGAGGATCACCGCGAGGGTGACGTCGATGACCGGGTCATCGAGATCACGGCCGTTGGGGAAGCCCGAAGCCGCCGCCGGGTTGATGAGCAG
>CAYZQM010000096.1:0-1627 GCA_964480175.1 uncultured Sandaracinaceae bacterium | reverse complement strand
GGTGTGGCGGTGGATCAACGCCGAGTCGGTCAGCGTGTCGGGGATGACGAGGCTCGCCACCGGGGGGCCACCCGCTCCGACCGGCTGACCGACGCACTCGGGCAGCGGACCGAAGCCGGGCACCGTCACGGTCTCGACCATCGAGCAGGGGGTCAGGCCGAGCGCCATGAGATCGTCGTCCAGCCCCTGGTGGATCGCCGTCAGCGTACCGATCGCCGCAGCGGCGAAGGTGCCGGCGGCGTCCTCGGTGGGACCCGCGTCGTTGTATGCGTTGCGGGAGCCGCTCGGGACGAGCGCTGTCGCAACGGCGGGCATGCCCATCCGATCGACGCGCGTGCCCGCGGCGGTGGTGAAGGGAAGCGCGTCACCGCACACGCCCGCGCCCGTGGGGCCGGCGTGGGGGCAGTGCATCCCGGGATCGCCCGCGGCGGGATCGCCACCGTGGTAGATGCGGCACGCGAGCGTGTTGCCGCCGGTCTCACCCGGCGTGCCCGCGGGCCAGCCCGCCAAGTTGCAGAACGCCATGCAGTCCGCGAGGTCGTCGTACTGCGCGTTCGCGCCGGTGCAGTTCGCCATCGTCTGGACGCAGTAGCCCGCGCAGTCGTTGGTGATGACGCCGCCGGTGTCGGGCAGCTCGCCGCCGGTGTCGGTCATGTCACCGCCGGTGTCGGTACCGCCGGTATCGGTCCCTGCGTCGCCATCGCCGCTGTCGTCGGGGCAGCCCGGCAACGCGAGGATCGCGGTGCAGAGCCCGAGGAGGAGGAGGAGCTTGTTGGTCTTGGTCATGGTTCAGCTCCCGATCCGTGCAGTGGAGCCCCACACGCGGAACGACTGGCCCGAGGGCGAGACCGCGATGAGGGGGAACTCGACGACGATCGCCGAGCCGTTCAGGTTCTCGAAAAAGTCGCGATCGTTGGTCATGGTGATGCCCGCGGGCGGGACCGGCTGCGGCACGTCGTCGAGGGCCGCGACGGTCTCGCGGAAGCCCTGCAGATCGAAGAAGAAGGGATCGTCACGGAGGCCGACGAAGACGTCGACGTCGCCACGGGTGGTGGCGATCTCCGCGGGGACCACCATCTGCGAGCCGGGCATGCCGGCCGCCGGCATCCCGGGCGCGCCGCTCACGCGAGCGAAGCAGTTGCCCAGATTGTCCGCCGCCAAACGCACTTCGATGGTGAACTCGTCGTCCAGGTCGTCGTCGTTGGAGACGTGGAGCTGGTAGACGACGTCGGGGTCGCAAGTCACGGCTTGGTCGGCCGCCGCAGGCGTCGGGCCCGCGAAGGTCATCACCGTGGTCACGCGGCCGGTGGCTCCGCTGCCGGAGTGCCACGCGTAGACATCGGCGATGTCGGCGGCCCGATCGGTGCCGCCGCCGCCGGGATCGACGCGTGCGGGGGGATCGAGATGGTCTGCTGCTTCGACGTAATTGCCGCTGGTCGCTGCGAGACCGGCTGCGCCGCCCAACGTCAGCACCAACGCCGCCCACAAGGCTGCTCGGATGCGGTTCATGAAGTTCCTTCCTGTCCGGGATACCCCCAACGATTCGACAGCTCTCGGTGTGAGTGGGTCCCTTGCTGCAAACGTGAAGGTGCGACGATACGTCGCACCGCTGGGGTGAGGCAACTAC
>CAYZQM010000095.1:21251-21894 GCA_964480175.1 uncultured Sandaracinaceae bacterium | reverse complement strand
ACCAGCCAAACGGGTTGCGGAAGCCCGCGGCCTCGGCGATGTCGACGAACGTGCCGCGGTAGTGGGTGCCCGCGCTGTTGAGCACCGGTCGATAGGCCTCGGGCAGGATGCGCGCGTCCGCGATCTCGTCGAGCACGCCGGGCCCCTCGCCGCTGACGGGTCGATCGAGGCACATCTGCAGGCGCCCGCTCACCGGCACGACGGTTCCGTCGGACTGGTTCACGTACGCGCGCGCGTGGCCCGAGAGGCCGACGGTGAGCGAAGCGAAGAGGAAGAGCGCGAGAGAAGACCGACACGTCCGGGGAGAGATCACCGCGCGATTGTAGCTGGGGCCAAGCGGCGTTCATCCCTCGTTCACGGTGACGAACTGCGGTCGAAGCGCGACCGACCGGACGCGACATCGAGGCGTGGAGAAGGCGCTGTGGTGGCTCGGTCGGTCGGTCGTCGAAACGGCGCGGGCGCGGGCTCGGGCGCTTCGCGGCTGGCGTGTTGTTGCTGGCGCCGTCGCGTCAGAAGGCGGCGCCGACCGAGATCCGCATGCCCTCTGGGCTCACGTCGATGGCGGCGCTCGCGTTCGTCATGCCGGCTGGATCGGTCGCCAGACGGATCAGGTAGATCAGCGGCACCGCGAGGAGCGGCGCGG